>JBIIOE010000003.1:0-72463 GCA_044337105.1 Bdellovibrionota bacterium
GGAGCCATGCTTTCCAAGCTATGCCTTCAGCCAGTGTGACTCCTCCTCCGGGTACGTTCACGTTTACCTGCACGAGCACGTTCACGTCGCGATAATACCGAGTCCTACCCACTCGATTCCGCGATGACCCATTTATTTTAGGTGCAAGTTATATCAGTACATCGTGTGTCTGGAGATCTATCAAAAGAGCTCAGATTTTCTGGTCTTACAAGCTAGAGACTCGCAAGCAGTTCTTTTTTGGATAGCGCGCGCTTCCAATTCGACTCTGGCAACGGGGCTCCACCTTCGTTGAGAGGTATGGCGAGAAAGGTTCCTCCGTGTTCGTGCACGAGATCTACCGGTGTGCGAGCTCCTCGCGTGGTCCTTACATAAACTCGTTCGACCGGTTCACTCTCAGATGATCTCACGCCGTTTTTGTGCTGGGGATCTATTTCGAGAAGTGCAAGAGCTTCCCGCGCGCCATCAGCAGTGAAGGTTCGCTCAACATACCCGATGTCGATACCTGGTCCTTGAAACTGCGGGTTCGCAAGTATCCATGCATGAAACGGTATCGTCGTTGGCACTCCACCCACGGCATATCCACGCAGATAATTAAACGCACGGTAGAGCGCTTCTTCGCGGGTGCTTCCGTAGGCTATCACCTTGCTCAAGAGAGAATCGTAAAAAGGTGTGACTTCGTTACCAGGAACGAAGCCGTAATCTTCACGTATTCCAACGATACCGTCTGGAACTGTCGGACGCTTCCACGACGTGATGGCTCCAAGCGCTGGACGAAAGTTCTCGAACACATCTTCAGCATTGATACGCAGCTCTACTGCGTGACCCTTGAACTCGACCTCTTCCTGACGTAGCGGCAGCTTTTCTCCCATCGCCACCTTTAGTTGAAGTTGTACGAGATCGACTCCAGTAATGATCTCTGTTACGGGATGCTCGACCTGAATACGAGTATTGATCTCCATGAAGTAGAACTCTTCTCCCTTCACGAGGAATTCCGCAGTGCCCGCATTGTAGTACCCAACGCTCCGCGCTGCTGCGAGCGCTGCTTGATGGATATGCTCGCGCGTCGCAGGATTGAGAAAGGGGGCCGGCGCCTCCTCGACCAATTTCTGATATCGCCGCTGCGCGGAGCAGTCGCGGGTGCCAAAGTGCACGATGTTTCCGTGCGTGTCACCGAAAAGTTGAACTTCGACGTGACGGGGCTCAGAGATGAATTTCTCACAGTAGACAGCGGGGCTCCCAAAGTTTTTTACAGCCTCCGACCGAGCGCGCTCGAGTGACTCCTTCATTTCCGAAACTTCGTGAACGATGCGCATACCGCGCCCTCCACCCCCAGCGGCCGCTTTGATGATCACCGGAAAGCCTATCGCTTGCGCTGCCACCACAAGCTCTTCATCAGTAGTTGCGTCTCCGCTTCCAGGAGTTATCGGAACTCCGGCTTGCGCGACCGTTTTTCGAGCTACGGTTTTTAAACCTAGCGATCGAATGCTGTCTGGAGATGGCCCAACGAAGATAAGGCCTGCATCGATGACTCTCTGAGCAAACTCTGCATCCTCAGAGAGGAATCCATAACCAGGATGAATTGCCTGGCACTCGGACTTCTGGGCAGCTTCGATAATTTTGGCGCCGTTTAGGTACGAGTCCCGAGCCGTCGAACCTCCTATGGTCACTATCTCGGGCGCCTCTACCGCGGCCAGCGAGGTCGCATCGGCATCCGAAACCGCTAACACGGTCTCTATCCCCAGGGCTTCGCAAGCACGCCTAATCCGCCTTGCTATCTCTCCCCTATTTGCAATCAATACCCGCTTAATCTTAGTATGCGTGGTCATACTTAACGCGCTCCTTTCAAGCGCCTGACTTTGGTTAACAACTATGAACAATCCTACAGCACAGTTGAATCACCACAAGGTAGTCATTCTTGGATCCGGGCCGGCTGGCCTGACCGCTGCAATCTACACGGCGCGAGCCAACCTCTCACCACTCATCCTGCATGGCCCTCTGGCTGGCGGACAGTTGACGACCACTACCGACGTCGAGAATTTCCCCGGTTTTCCTGAGGGAATCATGGGTCCCGAGCTCATGGAGACCATGGAGAAGCAGGCAGTGCGGTTTGGCACTTCAGTGGCGGTTGATACGATAACTTCAATAGACCTCTCAAAGCGCCCATTTACCCTTACAGGCCAGTCGGGCGCGTATACCTGTGACGCCCTGATCGTGGCGACCGGTGCTGCGCCTAAATATATCGGCGCCAAGAACGAGCGCGAGCTCCTCGGGTACGGAGTTTCGACCTGTGCCACCTGCGACGGCGCCTTCTTCCGCAACAAAGTTATGGCTGTTGTGGGTGGAGGAGACTCTGCCTGCGAAGAAGCATCATTTTTGACCCGTTTTGCCAGCAAATTATACCTCATTCACCGCCGCGATAGTCTCCGCGCTTCGAAGATTATGCAGCAGCGCGTCCTCGAGAATCCTAAAATTGAGGTGCTGTGGAACAAACATGTTGTTGAAGTTCAAGGGTCTAAGCAGGACGGCGTTACGAGCCTCCAGCTTCAAGATACTAGCACCAAGGAGCTTTCAAACCTTCCGGTCGATGCCCTCTTCGTTGCCATCGGACACACCCCCAACTCCCAGCTTTTTACCGAAAAGCTAGAGATGGACGAGAACGGATACCTCTTACACGAGCCAGGCTCATCGAAGACCTCACTTCCTGGGGTGTTTGTATGTGGCGATGTGCAAGACCATGTGTACCGTCAGGCTATTACTGCGGCCGGCTCCGGCTGTATGGCAGCAATCGATGCTGAGCGCTGGCTCGAGAGCATTCACGCGTAAGAATAGCCCCCAATAAGCTGATCCCTTCGAGCAATGGCCCTCTGAAGCCTCGGTGTCAGGTGACCAGTCGCTCTTTGTTATACCTCGAAAGCTATGTCCCAATAAGTTCGTGGCAGGACTGGATAGCACTGTAGCACTCCCGCATATCGCACACATGTTATCCACAGCCACCTAAAAGCCTGCGTGTCACAATCGCTATACAAACTGTGGATAACCCCGGCAGAACTGTGGAAAAGCTGATTTTGCCTGTGGATAACCCCGGTGAAACCTACTTATACCGACCCCTGAGCCATACCGATCAATAACTTACAGCACTTTTCCACACTTTACTGCTGAAGCTGTGGAAAACCTGTATCAAACTCTGCTTATGCTGTGGAAAAGGGTGTGGATTACATCACAAAGAAGCACCCGTTGGCGCAGCGATTGTCCACAAAGTTGGATGGTCAATTACACCCATAAAAAAAGGGCCTGTCGTGAGACAGACCCTTTCTTTGAGTCCAAGATAACTTGAACTTTCTAAAGCCTTACACAGCGCGAAGAGCAACTACGAAGGCGAGAATTACGAGCGACTCGATGAGCGCCATACCGATAAGCATCGGAGCGAGGAGCTTTCCGCCAACGGATGGATTACGTCCGAAGGACTCAAGCATTGCACCTACTGCACGGCCTTGACCGAGAGCGCCACCGATAACAGCGCTACCGATAGCCAAACCGGCTCCGATAGGTCCGAGTGGGGAGCTTGCGCCAGTGGTAGCAGCCTCTTCAGCTACTGCGACAGCGAGGGGGGCAACGGTTGCTGCAACGGTTGCTGCTACGAAAGCGGTGTTCTTTGCGATCTTTGCTAACATATTCATCTCCTTGTTGTTGATGCTACCTGAAATTACACGTTTTTTAGCTACTATTTCAACCCTCAGTGGTGCTGGTGCTCACCCTCTTCGTGCTGGGTGGCGAGCATAATGTATATCATCGTGAGAACCGTGGGAACGAAGGCCTGCATGAAACACACAAACGTTCCCAAGGTATAGAAGATAATCGGCACAAGGAACGGAACTAAATCAGCAAATATCGACAGTACCATGTGGTCTGCCGAGATGTTCCAGTACAGACGAAGATTCAACGTAAGGATCCTCAACACCGTACCGAACAGCTCAAGCGGAAGAATAAACCACGCTAGCCACCACACCGGTCCGGCGAAGTGCTTCATGTAGCTCCAGAAGCCCTGTTCTTTGATCCCGTAGTAATTAAACGAAAAGAATATAAGGAGAGCGACCGGTACTGTTGTCCAGACAGTTGTTGTTGCTGCTGGTGCCCCTGGGATGAGTCCGATGAGGTTTAAAACGAAGAGATAGAGAAATACCGTCGCTGTGAGAGGCAGAAACTTCCGGTTTTCCTTCCCAAGGATGGAATCCTGAAATGCTACGAAGGTCTCTGTAAAGAAATCGAAGATTCCCGGAGCGGTGATCCGTTTTTCCGGTATTACGCCCTCTTCGACTCCAAGACGATTGCGCCTGCGCGCCAATACCTTAGCGCTTTGGGAGCCGATTAGAATGAGACTTATCCCCATCAGAACAGCTGTAGTCAGCTTCTGATAGTTAGGGTCGGTCAAACCAAAAGAATGAAAGTAGGTATAGTGCTCTTGCATAGCCCGTCTTCGCGCCCCTGTTGTATAAGATTTGAGCAATTTAGGCAAACATTCTCAAGAGACGCGGCTCGTCTCAGCGCGCTGCGATCTTCTTCGCACTTTGAAGCTCGCGCGGCTGCGCATCAAACGAAACAGTATGTTTTTTGTTTAATCAACTTGAAATTGCCTTCACTTCAGTATTAGACTTATTCTGGTTTTCCCGCCGCTAAAAAAAATCGTCACTAGATTCTTGTAAAATTTCTCGCGCGTCGTATAACGCTTCCTTCGCTGTTCGATGACGAAGTTTGTGTGGACGCTCTTCGAGAACCTTCACACAGACAAAACGAAATCGTTCGAAACAAATGTCTGCGCTTGAACGGAGTGAACTTTCGCTCTGAACAAAAGCACTGCAGACACGCCTGTGTTCATGTGAGGATGATGAGCGGCAATCTGGCGTCAACAACGTTCAGCCAGAGTGACTCCGGACAACAGGGGTCAGCGGCACCGTCATCCCCAAATTCCCCCTCTGATATTCCCTCTCTCGAACAGTGCTGGGCCCTTGCTATCGCTGATGTGTGCGGTGAAACGAATCAACATATCGTCGCCGCGTACATAGAACCCTTGTACCTCGATATCGCGGCATCAACTCCCGATCGTCTAATAGTACGCGGACCATCAAGGCTCATCTGTAACTATGTGACGGCTAACTACGCCAACCGCCTTCAAGCTCGACTTTCGCATTTCCTTCAGAGCCCTGAGCTTCAACTCTCTATTATTCCCCGAGAACCAACCGCTCAAGCAGGCGACGGCCAAGGTCAAACTCTGCGCAGACCGGCGACTCCATTTATCGTCAAACGTCTCAGACCATCTGCGGTTGAGCAAAAAGAAACCCTTGAAGAGCTTCAAGGAGCAGCCTCCAACCCCGCTAGTGGTGCTTCTGGGGGCTCCAACTCACCGGAAATTTCAAATATCAATCCGCGCTACACCTTCACTGACTTCGTAGTCGGCAATAGCAATCAGTTCTGTCACGCCGCTGCAATGCGGGTAGCGGAGAACCCGGGCGGAAGCTACAACCCACTCTTCATTTATGGCGGAGTCGGTCTCGGTAAAACTCACCTTCTGCACGCTATCGGTAATGCCGTGCTCCAACGCTCTCCAGAGGCGCGAGTGTTGTACCTCTCCTCTGAGACGTTCACCAACGAACTCATCCTGGCTCTTCGTCACGCTAAAATGGAG
The DNA here is from genome assembly GCA_044337105.1 of Bdellovibrionota bacterium. Classification (GTDB taxonomy): domain Bacteria; phylum Bdellovibrionota_C; class UBA2361; order UBA2361; family OMII01; genus OMII01. Next base: position 5,681 of record JBIIOE010000003.1, read on the forward strand.
GAGTTCAAGCGTCGCTTACGCACGATAGAGGTGCTTCTCATCGATGATATTCAGTTCATTGCAGGCAAAGAGCGAACTCAAGAGGAATTCTTCCACACCTTCAATGCTCTCTACAGCGCTAAGCGTCAGATAGTTATCACTTCGGACAAAATTCCGACCGACATTCCCGGAATTGAAGAGCGGTTGCAAACCCGTTTCTCGTGGGGTTTGACCGCCGATCTCCAAGCGCCGGACTTCGAAACTCGAGTTGCCATCCTGAAGCAAAAAGCTCTCCTTGAAAACTTTCACTTACCAGAAGAGGTAAGCCACCTAATCGCCGAGAGGATCTCTTCCAACGTCCGCGAATTGGAAGGCGCGCTCACAAGGTTACACGCTGTCAGTACGATTCAGCACGTCGATATATCGATGGACATGGCTCGAATGGCTCTCAAGCCTCTATTGCAGCCCAAGGTGATCAATATAACTGTTGATGACATCAAGAAGGCCGTTGCCAACCACTTCAATATCAAGGTCAGCGAGATAATTTCGAAGCGACGTACGAAGAATCTCTCCTTTCCACGCCACATCGCCATGTATCTGTGTCGAAAACACACAACGGCTTCGTACCCAGAGATAGGTGAACACTTCGGCGGACGCGACCATTCAAGTGTTATCCACGCTGCTACCGTCGTTTCGAGCAAGTTATCCACAGATGCTCAGGTTAAGGTTTTGGTAGAAGAAATCGAAAGGCAACTCTTCGGTTAATTATTAGCAAAATCAAACACTTGTGGTATTTACCAACAGTTTATACCATGCTGTGGAATGTGCACTGTTCAAGGATTTTTCACAGCTTTTTCCACAATGGGGCTGTGGATATCAACACTCTGTCGACAGCTGTTTCCTTGCATGAGTGTGCTGTGCGGTTGAGCCGGTCCCGAGATGGTTCGGCTACACCACAAACTCAGACGGTAAAAAGCTGTGGATAAGTTGGGGGTTTACGGGGTGAAAAAGGGGCGTTGTGGGGGAAAAAAATTTGCCTGTGGAAAGTTGGAAAAGTTATCCCGATCTTAACAACACGTTGTATACGTACTATGTCATTTCAAAACACGCCGTTAACTAACTTACCCACAGAAAATGGCCTGACTATTCACTATTCACTAACTTTTAATATTTAAGAGAATAATAGGGGGACAATGGAGATTACGATTCCCAAATCTGAGCTCGCTAAACTTCTTCACGTCACATTGGCAATGGCGGAGAAGAAAGCAACGATGCCGATCTTGGCCAACGTCCTTCTCTGTGCAGAAGAGAAGAGTTTGAAAGTAACAGCGAGTGATTTAGAAATTACCGCGATTGCTTTCTCGGCAGCTTCCGTTAAAAAGCAGGGAGCGATAACTATTAATGCAAAGATGTTTGGAGATCTCGTTCGAGAGCTTCCCGATGGAGATGTGACCATTCGAGCTACAGATCGCGACCGTGTGGAGGTTGTGGCGGTTAGTTCTAAACTCAAGGTGGTTGGAGTAGGTGCTGAAGAATATCCCGTTCCTCCTGGATTGTCGCTGAAGACGAAGTGCAAGATCCCCGCCCCTACCCTGATCGAGATGATCAACAAAACGCTCTACGCCGTATCTCTCGATGAGGGCAGATACAACATGAACGGCGTGTGCTTGGAGATGTCAAAGGAGGGTAAGAGCAGTGGGCTGCGCATGGTGGCAACCGATGGTCACCGACTTGCACTCATCACTCGCCCAATCGAAGGGGTAGAGTTCACAGGGTTGTCGGCGAAAGGTTCACAGAAAACCGAAACGTCGGCAGATCACGTCATCGTTCCTCGTAAAGGAATCGCTGAAGTTCGTAAGGCGCTCGAAACCGCTGGTGATGTATCGGTTGGGGTCGATGTCAGTGAAGGCTTTATGGTCGTAGAGGGACCGACCTGGAAGTTGGTTGTTCAACTTCTCGATAGCGAGTTCCCGAATTACTCGCAGGTTTTACCGAGTGCCCCAGGCAACAGGATGACCGTTTTGAGTTCACAGCTATCACAAGCATTAAAGCGTGTGTCTCTTGTGGTGAGCGACAAAAACAAAGGTGTTCGATTCGACTTCTTCCCGAATCTGCTCCGTATCTCGAGCTCTTCGCCCGAAGTGGGAGAGGCGCAAGAGGAAGTGGAGATTCAGTATACCGGTAAGGAGTTCTCTGTTGGTTACAACGCGCGTTACATCATCGATTTGCTCGCAGCGGTAAGTGAGAATCAGCCCTTCGTGATGGATCTCGCGGGAGAAACAGGACCGGGTAAATTTTACTCCGAGTCCGATGAGTCGTGCTTCGGTATCGTGATGCCTCTCAGGCTCGATTGATCGCACAGCTTTCAATGCGGCGGAAACAGCCCCGGTGGTCAACGAGTTCACCGGAGCTGTTCTCGCCGATGAACGCTCCACTCCAGTAAGGTTAGTTCAGGACTTCACTTGTTCGTCTCTCAAGTAAGAGTTTTCAACTTCAGGAATTTAAGCGACCAGTCGGTTGAGCTCTCTAGTGGCCCTATCTACATCACCGGTCTCAACGGTAACGGTAAGACGAACTTCATCGAAGCGATCTATCTGCTCTCGGGATCACGGTCTTTCAGGACCAACGTGTCGAACGAACTGAGCAGATGGGGCGAATCTCAGTGCTCGGTGTTTGGGACAGTTACCCACAAACTGGGAACCGAAGAGCTTGGGGTAGCTCTGACCCCTGGTAAGCGCGAGGCTTTTTTAAACGGGAACCCTTTGAGCTCTATCAGTGAGCTGCTTGGCCGGCTGACGATCGTGGCGTTCTCGCCAGCAGACCTGCAACTCATCAAGGGTTCGCCAGCGGGACGTCGCCGGTTTTTAGATCGTCACATGGTCGATATGCAGCCCGCTTTCTTAAAGACTTTGATGGCTTATCAACGAGCTTTAGCAAGTAAAAGTGCTTTACTTAAGCAGTCTTACGTTGATTATCAACAGCTTTTACCGTGGAACTCTCTACTTGCAGAGTACGGTGGAAAAATTGTTGAAAACAGATATAACTTTCTGAAATCGTTGACTGATAAGGCTTCTTCTTTTCACCGATCCTACGCCCAAATGGATGGTGACTTGGGGCTTGAGTTGGAATCAGACCTGCTCGATCCAAGCGGGAAGGTCGATCCAACCTACATCGCTCATCAGTTTGAACGCTCTGCCCAGCGAGAGATAGCCACGAGAAGCCCTGTAGTTGGCGTTCAGAGGGACGATCTCAAGGTAACCTTGGGCGGAGTCGACAGTCGAGCTTATGCCTCACAGGGGCAAACCAGGAGCATCGTGCTCTCTTTGAAGTTGGGGGTTATCGATATGCTCGAGGAGATCAAGGGGGAGTCACCAGTGGTGCTCCTCGATGATGTGGACTCTGAGCTCGACGTGGCTCGCTCGGAACGACTCTTCAGCACCCTGCTGGAGAAACCACGTCAGATGATAGTCACCGGAACCACAACCCCTCCTAAACCCCTCGAAGGTCACCTTTTATTGCAGATTTTGCAGATGATTAGTGGCCGCATCTCTGTCGTCGCAGCGCCCTGAGCGAGGCAAAAAAGGGGCAAAAAAAGTAGCTTTGATTTGATTAGATCGAATGCTGGTTTGGGCTTTGCTAAAGTGATCTAAATATCCTAAACTATTCGAGTTATGAAGTGGGAGGAGTAATGAGCACAGCGCCCAACGCACAAGAATCTGGTTTGGTGTACGACGCCGGTCAAATCAAGGTCCTCGAAGGGCTCGAAGCCGTTCGAAAGCGACCAGCGATGTACATCGGAGACACCTTCTTTCGAGGCTACCACCACCTCATCTGGGAAGTTGTCGACAACGCAGTTGATGAAGCGCTTGCTGGTTACTGCACGAGGATCACCGTTACCTTGCACACCAACGGTTCTGTTTCTGTGGAAGACAACGGCCGAGGAATTCCAACAAGCATCCATCCAACAGAGGGCGTGAGTGGAGTCGAGGTCGTTATGACCAAGCTGCACGCAGGAGGAAAGTTCGAGAAGGAAGCATACAAAGTTTCTGGAGGACTTCACGGTGTGGGTGTGTCGGTTGTAAACGCACTGTCGGAGTGGCTCAAGGCAGAGGTTAAGCAGGGCGGCAAGCTTCACACGATGGAGTTCCGTCGTGGTGATCCCGTTGCGCCGTTGAAGGTTACTGGTGATGCAGAGGGCACTGGAACGAAGGTCACGTTCTATCCTGACCATACGATCTTCGTCGAACAGAAGGGATTCACTTACGATACAGTAGCGCACCGTATTCGAGAGCTCGCGTTCCTTAATGCAGGTTTGCACATTAACCTCGTCGACGAGCGAACCGACAAGAAGCAGGAGTTCTTCTTCGAAGGTGGAATCAAGAGCTTCGTATCGTTCATCAACAAGACCAAGACACCGATTTTTCCAGAGCCGATCTTCATCACCGCAGAGCGTGAAGGAACCAGCGTCGATATAGCTCTTCAGTACAACACAGAGTATCAAGAGAGCATTCACACCTACGCCAACAACATCAACACCCCTGAGGGTGGTACGCATCTGATAGGATTCAAAGCGGCGCTGACACGAACGCTCAACAACTACGCTAACAAAAACGATCTGCTGAAAGGTTTCTCTGAAGGTATTCAAGGAGACGATACGCGCGAAGGATTGGTTGCGGTCATCAGCGTCAAGATCCCTGAGCCGCAGTTTGAAGGTCAGACGAAATCGAAGCTCGGAAATAGCGAAGTAAAGGGGTTTGTCGAGCAAATCGTAGGCGAACATTTAGGGAAGTTTTTCGAGGAAAACCCGGCGATAGCTAAAACAATCGTCAATAAATCTCTCGAAGCTGCCCGTGCACGAGAAGCAGCGCGAAAAGCTCGCGAGCTCGTGCGTCGTAAGGGAGCGCTGGACAGTGCGGCGCTGCCAGGCAAGCTCGCCGATTGCCAGAACGAGAATCCTGAAGAAGCAGAGATATTCCTGGTGGAGGGAGAATCCGCAGGAGGCTCCGCTAAGCAGGGTCGAGATAAGAAGAACCAAGCAATCCTTCCGCTCAAGGGTAAGATATTGAACGTGGAGAAGGCGCGCTTCGACAAGATGCTCTCGTTCGAGGAAATTCGAATTCTAATTACGGCATTGGGTACAGGTATCGGACCCGGAGACTTCGACATTGAAAAGTTGCGCTATCACAAGATCGTCATCATGACCGATGCCGACGTCGACGGTAGTCACATCCGTACCCTCTTGCTGACCTTCTTCTATCGTCAGATGAACGAGGTTATATCTCGAGGAAACCTCTATATCGCGCAGCCACCGCTCTACAAGCTCAAGAAGGGTAGGATGGAGCGTTACATCAAGAACGAGAAGGAGTTTACCGAGATCGTCATCGGTTCCGGCGTAGAGAACGTCACCGTAGACTCGAAGAACGGAAAGAGCTGTAGGGCAGAGGATGTGAAAGCTCTCTTGGTGCGAGTGCGCGACATACAGCCATCTCTTGAAGAGCTCGAGATGGAACGACTCGACAAGCGAGTCATCGTAGGTCTTGCAGAGTCAGCGGTAGCGTTTCCAGAAGATTCATGGAAACGCGAGAAGATTAGCGCGATGTTGTCGATCGTGGAGACAGCTATCAAGAACCGCATGCCTTTGCAGCCTACGATAGAGGTCGTTGATGATCTCGACGGCGAAGTTGCTTTGAAAGTTACCACCCGTCAGCGTGGCATTCAGTATCAAACCTTGGTGACGCGACGTTTGTGGATTTCGGAAAAGATAGACGAGATCAGAAAGGTGTATCACGATGCACTTGAGCTTGTGGGAGAGGGCCCCTTTACGATCACTGCGACCGGAGAGTCTCGTGAGCTCGAAAAGGTCGACTCCATAGAGCAGGTTGCAGACTTCGTCGATCAACGTGGCCGTAGGGGTGTCTCGATAACCCGTTACAAGGGACTTGGAGAGATGAACCCGGAGCAGCTCTGGGAGACGACGATGGACCCGACAAATCGTCGGCTTCTGAAGGTGACTGTCGATGACGCAATCGACGCGGATCAGATCTTCACCGTTTTGATGGGTGACGAGGTCGAGCCACGTAGGAAGTTCATCGAAGAGAACGCGCTGAAGATTCGTAATCTGGATATTTAAGCGAAGGGGCAAAAGCTTCGAGTCTTCAGGGATTCGAATGGGTGCTTTCGGCGGAGAGCGTGCTCGCAAACGCGGAAAGTTTAATTCGCCTGTATAAACAATTGGTTACGGCCTATTTGGACACCCTCGTATGCGCGTGCTTTCGCGAAGCTGCGAAACTTCTTTTCTGTGCCTAGGCCCTAAAAGTTGACCCCGAGCAGTAACTTAGGTACCTTTTCCCCAGTTAAAACCTAGGAGTTGTACTATGGCTTCCCCAACCAAGATCACCTGGAACAAGAGAAACGCCCGTGATGCCAAGAAGATAGCCCGGCGTAATAAGCGAGTTAGAGTAGCTGCGCGCAAGGCTACTACTGCCGCATAACTGAAAAGCTTTCTTTTCGATTGAGTAATGGGACCACTGGGTGGTCCCGTTTCTTTTTGGCCGTCACATACTAGGTGACAGCAAGACCCGCAAAATCTGCTTGAGAGTTTCGGTTGCGGGGCCTTCCGCATGAATGACATGAAATGCCGGATGCGATGTCGCTACATCCAAGAACCGAGCTCGATAGTGGGTTAGGTCCGTTTCTGTGTGATATTTCTCAGTCAGTGATTTGCCTGCTTTGACCAGGCGCTCTTGAGATGTCGCTACAGGAGCATCCAAGATGAAGTGGAATTCTTTCTCTCCCGGTAAGGGTGCTGTCGGATCGTCAGTCAGTTTGGTGGCAACACCCCTGTCAGCAACGCGCCATCCAAGCTCTTTGAGTTTCGCAACAACGGTGGATTTACCAACCCCATCGTTACCATCGATAACTATCAGGTTCTCCTGTTGCTTGGTTATGAGCTGAGAGATCCATGCAGAAAACTTTCGAAGAACCTGACGACGATGAGAGCGTAGGTTCTTGCGCTGTGGGTCGAGCTCCGCGAAAGAGACGCCATCGGTACGATCGGCGATAAAAAGACTATCATATCCGAATCCATGCTGCCCGGATTGGCCAGTGGCGATCTTTCCGCTACAGGTAGCTTTATCTTCGAAGAGTATAATCCCATCGGGTGTTGCCACAACAAGAGCTATCTCGAAGTATGCTTCCCGGTTGCCCTCGGGGATATGCGTCATCATCTCGAGTACGCGCATGTTGTTGGCTTGGTCGATCTCATCGCGGAGGCGTTTTGAGTTGGTGTGCGAGACAAGTTTTCCATCGTGAGAGAATTCGCAATCAGAGAAACGAGCCGACCAAACTCCAGGGAGGCCGTTAAGGGCAGGGATAACGAGACCAGAATCCTCGGAGATCGCTATCCTGCCGGACGCTTTTGCATACTCGACCGCTTTTATGCGGGCGTTCTCGAGGAATGTTTCACCGCTCTCTTCAGGCTCTTTATCTGTACGTATGACCTCCAAAGGGACATCGAGTGCGTCTAAGATCGCCTGAAATTCATGAACTTTGTGCGGGTTGCCGGTACCGAGGGAGAATCGAAGCTCAGGGTTAGTGTTGTGCGGAATAGCGTAGTACCGCTCCTCTTCGAGCGCCGGACCTGCGACGATCTCAGCCAGAAGTCGCCACTTCTCGAGCACCTGATTCGAAGAACCGCCGCTTCTCCACACGTCCTTGTCGAGGGAGCCCAAGAAGAAGTGTCGGAATCGGCCACAGTCGGGACTTACCTCGCCATATACGAGCTCCCCGTCCTCGGCGATAAAGAGGCACAGATCGTAGAGAACGATATCGCGCGCGCCTAAGAATTCGCTTAAGGCGTGGTTCATACGAAGAGCCGTGTGCCGAGCCTTTTCGACATCCAGAAAGTAATCGGCTAGGCGATCGGGAAGTATCTCGTCTGCTACACGTTTGCCGGTCTCTGGGTGTTCGAGAGGATTGCGCCAGTCGAAGCGAACGAGAGTGGTTGGATAGGGAAGTTCGTTGGCTATCGTGCTTCCCGCAAGGGTAGGATGGGTTGAACGGATCATGGCACCGCCCATGCCGAGGTAGCGATGTTTTGAGGTTCCTGTGTGGGTGTTCTTTACGATCGTTTCAATTGGAGCAGCCTTAGGCAGGCGACTAATCTCTTCGCGGGAGAGATCCTGTGGGGTAAAGGGAGGAATCTTATACTTTTTAAACTCGGCCTCTGTGGGCATGACAAGCTTGGAGATAATCAGTTTCTGGTCTAGCAGGACCTCCTGGTATGCATGCTTGATACCGGCACGCTTTAAAACCTCTAGAAACGACCTCGAAGTTTCGAGGCGGATATGATCTGAGCCTGGGACCACATCGCAGCGGTTGTGAGTGAACGAATACACCGTCGGCTTGAAGCGGATCGCAACGAGACCTTTGCCGAGATACCGAACGTCTTTACTCTCTCCTTCGATCACTTTAGGAAGTTGCTCGAAATCAATGAACGATGAGGTAATAGATCCGCTTATCTCTCCCGCTGCGAGCTGTTTGAAGTTGTCAGGAAGGCCAGAGAGAGAAGCAGATTCGTTATTTGATGATGGAGAGGCCATAATACCTATATTTTTGGGGAAATTCTCGCGCTAGCTGGAATGATACTGAGCCTGTAGGTGTAGTCAATGCTCAGCAGGCGGCCTGTTCCGGACCGCGGAGCTTCCGCTCCGCTTGCTAGCATCGCTACGATCCTAAGGGAAGGCGGACTAGAAAGTCCGCGGTCCGTGTTCGCTCCGCTTGCGAGGAGCGCTACGCGCCTTGCAGAATGCGGACTCGTTTGTACCGGGCCGGCAGGAGCTATATCCGTCCTTGAGCGAATGTCAGGCTCATTATCAGAATGGCATCGCGGCGCATGAATCAAAGAGTCCGAGCACATCATAGTTCTTCTTGAGAGCTATGGCAGGGACGATAGATCTGCTCCGTAGAATCATCCTCCTACGAGCACGCGCAGCTCGTTCTGTTAATCTACCTACTGATTTACTCGTACGGCCAAGGCTCCAGTAGCTTTCTCCCCGTTCTGCATCATCCGCAGCGCGGTAGTGAGCTCTTTCGGAGCCCCGTTCGATGTATTGATCGCCGCTGAGCGTTTAGTGCCGAACGTAATTATGCCGAGCTGTGCAAGTTGCGCCTCTTGAGCTCGTATTTTCTCTTTGGATGGGATTGGGCCAGCAATACCGCTGTATAAGCGATTATAGCGTGCTGATTCGGGGATCGATGCACCGACAGGATACTCCTCACCGCGCAGAAAGCCGAACTTGAGAATGGCATACGTAAGCCGAGGTGACGATACGCCCGCCGATTCAATGACCCGAGCTATGTGAGCTTCGGGGTGCTCAGGTACGTTAGAGAGCTCCTCACCCTCGCTCTCGATAAGATTTTGTAGCGCCTTAGCAGAGCAGAAGTGTCGAGGGGCATACGTTCCCTCTGAGAGAGTGGCGGTTATAACTGGGGTAACGGTTGATAGAGTCTTGAGGTACTCCTTGAACTGCTCTGGTATGGTGATCGCGTCCACGAGTAGTTGCGGGTTCTCCTGCAACAAGTCCAGTGCGATCTGTGGGCCGACTATCTCGGAAATCTGCTCTTCGACATCGACTGCAATCAAGGCAGCTCCTAGCTCGTTTCTGCTCAGTTCACGGTATATCTGGTGCTGCAGATCTTCGTTTTCGACAAAGCGAGCGATGGGCGCTAGCTCAGCAGCAGCGATAGCGTTGTTTGGGGCTTCTTGCGCGCGCTCTCTCTCCTCTTGAAGAGCCTCGGCCGGCCCGATCGATGAGGCACGATTTAAAAGTGCCCGCAGTCGGGTCGCTCGCTCGCTGAGCTTAGCAGCGTCGCAATCCAGGAGATGCTGTGTGAGTACGCTGTCGAGCCCAGTAAGAGCTTTCTGCCGTTCTGCGAGCGTTGCTGACAAGAAGCGTTTTCCCAGGATCTCAAATGACGGCAGGTTCTCTTGTGAGAGGTAAAAGTCCATCGCAGCAAGCATCACCTTGGGGTCGGAGATCCTCTCAACGTCGGGACGAATACGCTCAAATCTGGTGTCCATCTCCTTGGCAAGCGCTTGTGAGGCGGCTTGTAATTGTTGCTCAGTAATCTCGCGCAGCGCTTGGTGGTATAGAGCTTCGGATTGGTCACCGTTGTTCGGAGAGAGGTCATCAGAAAGCGTCGCCGCATCTGCGCAGAGCCGACGGAGTGAGCGCCAGTCAGAGAGATCGTTGGCTTGAGATAGCTCACGCGAGGCTTGCGATGCGCGGGCGGCGAGCTCTTGTGCACGATCGTTCACACCATCCAATGAATAGCGTGCCAAATCTTGCCCGGCTCTGGTCAGGTCGCTCAGCGTCCGGAGGACAGGAGCTATGAGTTGGGCGTATTCCTGCCGGATCGTGACTAATTTTGCTTTTACTAGCGTTCTCGCACGATTCTCATAGATGCCGATAGAGGCGCCAGGTACTTTGACCAAATCCCCTTTTATCATAGCGGCGAAATCAGCATATAGGCTCCTGCTTACCGCAAGTCCTTCCCGCTCGGCGATTTTCACAAACAGCTGCTCTAGGGTCTTGCTATGTATTGCACTGAGAATCGTCACTTGTGCAAAGTACTGCGGTACTTTGGACATCTCGTCGAAAAACATAGCCTTTCGCAGTAGATCTGCAGCTTCGTTGTCCCTTGTATAGAGCGCGTCAATCGAGCTTTTGAGTGAGTCCACTGAATCAGTGAATTTCCTTATGCCGGAGCGTATATGTTGTATAGAAGCGAGGCGCGTATTCTTGCCGTCGCAGATGAGCTTCTTGCGTAAGTCTGAGAGGCCGCTTGAGAGAGCGGTGTGGAGCGTCGAATCGTCATAGATTCGGGCTGGAAGAATAGTGCAATGGCTCAAGGAGTCATCAGAGACACGAGATTGTTGTGAGTGATTTGCAGTCGTGGTTTTCATACATCAACTAGTACAGCGCATTAGAGCGATATTGTTTGGGGGGTGTTGGTTTTAAAAACCTTCGGTAAAACGCAGCGCGGATCTCTCCCCCCAAAGAAGATCAGCGCGGCATGCCTTAACAGGTTAAGGCTATCTAAATCGTAGTGTTACCACCACGCCTTCTGCTGAGAGCATGGCAGAGACCTCCAGTTCTTTCGGCAGGACGATCATTGGTTGACCGTTTATGCGCCGAATTGAAAAGAGTTCATTGCTATCGCCTGGGGGAATATCAGGCATAATCAATGACTCCAGGGCTGTCGGAGAAGCCGCTGAATTTGCTACCGCCTCGGTCTTAGCAGGTTTCTTAGCTGACCCCCTTTTCCTCGAAGCTCGCCGTGATGGCGAACTCTCAATTTTCTTGGGGTTCAACAGGCAGCTCGGGTCGTGAAACTCGGCCTGGTTGCCCAGGTCGCGTCTCAAGCCGTCGACTTTTTCTGGAGCGAGGTGCCCGCGGCATAATTTTATGCTGCTGATGCTCCTCGCAGAAAGGCCGAGCTTTTCGCCCAACAAACGAGCCGCATCAGCCCATTTGTTGCTGGCCCAGCCAAGCTGCTTCGCATAGGTGGTCAGAAACTCCCGCCTAGCTTTTTTGAGTTTTTGCGAACTCATGTCTTTCACTTCCTTCGTTAGAGCCACGTGAGCCCCAGACACCGCGTCCGAGGTCGTCAATGTTGATAAACTCCGAATGGGCCGCTAGGGCTTTTCGAAGTTCCTCAAGTTTCTCGTCACCAAGATTCTTTTCCCCGAGTCTGACCCGGGTTAAGTGGCGAGTTCCCAACTGTAGCGTTTCAGCGAGCTGCTGATCACGCTGTGGCCAGGAATCGACTGGCGGCAGGTTGAGGATGCTTAACACGCAGTTAATGAGCCCCTCTCGTTTTTGGCGTACCTGCTGACGAGAGACAGGTAGCTTGTTTAGCCGCGCTTCTCTTGTCGAAGCCATGGGTCCTTTCCTTTCTGTAAAACAATTAAAAAACATGAACCAACACCCATCACACGTCTCAACGAAAGAGGTGTGATTGGTACTGTTTGGTGCTTCTTGGCCTCGGTTAATCGGAGGTGGTAAGGAGTAAAACCTTAACGTAGGTAAAGGATACTCCTCCACCTCCGATTGTAATCTCTGCACGAGTGGCAGAGCTTACTGAGTGCTGAGCTTGCGGCATAATGCGTTTAAGTCAGCTCTAATTTTTTCGAGCTGAGAGTCGAAGAGAACTTCAGGATCCTGTAGTGAATCCCAGGGTTCGTCCGAATCAGTCCCGGTTTGCGACACCTTCACGAGTAAGGGCCGCTGAGCAACAGGACGAGTTTCTGAGCTATCGTTCCGTGGAGGCGTCGCCTCTGCGGAGGAATGCTCGATGGAATCCGGCTCTGCCTCCGCAGGCAAGTTCTCGTCCGACGAAGACGACACCTCCACAGGTGGAGTTACACTCTCAGGTAGCTTGGTTTGGAGAGGTAGGACCTCGTCTAAACCGGCCTCAGGAGAGAGTCGTCTCCACAGCTCCACTGCGTCCTTGAGAACCGAGCCATATGCATGTGCTCGGCGGTCACTCGGATTTAATGGGTCTGAAAGAACTAGGAGCGCCATTTTAGCGAGCTCCTCTTTCGTCCAGCGTGGATTGTCCTCCTGTGCTCCCGTTGAGAACGAGAAACCGTAGGGAGGCGTGTCCCGCAAGCAGATCGTTCCTACGCGAGGAAGAAGTGGCGGCGAAGCGGCTGCTCCGTCGCTATGACTCTCCGAGAAAGATTTTTGGACGCTCTTTTGGATAGCGGCCCATGAATCTTTCTGCGATCGCGTAGCCTTGTTGCCACTTGGTAGCCAGGCGTGGAATGTCTGGTTTTCTTGTGGGAAAACCTGCACTGCATAGCTTGAGAACTCTGGCCCCAGCACGACGGTCGTGAAGAGCTCCACGAGATCAGAGAACCTTGGAAAGAGCACCCGATCCGCAGTACTACCCCAGTAGCGAGTACTATCTTCCTCGAGGTTTTCGTTTGTTATAGTGGCGAGCTGATATTGCTCGCCAACTTTAACTAAACCAATTCCAAGGGATGAAGTATCTCCGTCTGGGAGATAGAGAAGAGACACTACGTTGTCCAGGGTACCTTCAGAAGCGTTGGGCGGCTCGTCGGGCGAGTCGCTTTGCTCCGTAGGTCCAGAAGTAGGGGTATCCTCAGCGAACACGGCAACACCGATGCTTTTTGGTGCCTCCTCCTCAGACAGGGGAAAAGGGACTGTCCAGCCAGCAATCGGCTCTACCAATGTTTCTGAAACAAGGTAGTTGCCCGTGAATTTCGAGGATGGGGTGAGCATAAGCCACGGTATCCATACCCTCTTGTCGAAACGCCGCGTGAAGTTGTCGCTGATAACTATGGCTGCAAACTCTAAAAGAGTTCTCAAGCTACAGTTACAGTTGGTCAGTCTCCACGGGCGCTCTTCGCCTTCCGCATACCAGAGCGTTGACTCTCCTAGGGTTATAGCCTCCTTTCTTAACAATCTTGATCGATCGTCGAGAGAAGGAATGCCGTATCTTCCCTCCTGCGAACGCAGCTTGCGTCGTAGTTCCGCAGCTGCCGGTCCCCACTTCCTCATTCCTCGTGGGATTTCAAACCCCTCAAGGTAAAGGTGTGGACAAAGCCTCTCTGTCGTTGGGTTGTTGAGCAACTTCACGCTCAAGGACAGTAATCCCCAAGCGTCTAGTGCTAGCTCGTCGAGAGCGGAACGCCTGAGTTTTCCCGAAGGGCTTGAACTCACGACCGAGAAGCTAACATTGTCTTCAAGTTGCCTTACCAAAACTCGCATCGCGCCAACGATAATTTCGTTCATAAAACCTTCCTCTAAAAAGTGAAAACATCTCTTACCACCACCCTGCACGGTAAACCCGTCCAGGGTGTGGCAAGAAGCACATCTACTCATATTGAATTGTTAAAGAGGGTAAGACCTCGACCGTAGTGGCCGTGTGCCTACATCCTTATACCCTCTCGCTTCACTCGTAAGGTGAGGAGATAAGGATGCAGGGTGGTTGTGTTAAACGAGCCCTGCAAAGGTCTCAGTGTTTCTTTCGTCGCACTGAGTTACTACAGGAAACCTCAGAAAAGTCTGGCAGAGTACATTCCGTTGAATGCCGCATCTAACGCCTCTTGCCCTGGCACTTCGTCATAGGCGTTGTAGTGCCGAGCCCAGGCGATGATAAGGCAGAATGCAGCCCGCGCACGGATTTTCATCCGTTCTTGATCAGACTTTGCTGCAGTGAGCAGCCGCCCCAGATCTTCACCTTCCTTGCTGATGAGAATACGGTGCTGTGCTGCATCGTACTGGAGCTTTTTCCCTCCAATCGCCCTTGAATCTACGAATGCATAGCCGGGGATACCCCTGCTTCGCTTTCGAGTAGGTCTAGGGGGTTTTCCTGGCTCATCATCATCATCGGGCGGAGGCGGAGGATCGTCGGCGCCTGGTTTCGGCTTCGGCTGCTTCGGAGGCTTACTGGGAGGCTTGCCATCAGGACTGTTCGCCCCTTGAAAGCCAGCCAGCTCGTCTCCGAACTTGACGAGAAGTTCTTGTACCAATTGTTCTTCCATCGGTTGATTCCGATCGAAGTATTGCGCCTCGTACGTTTTCATCCACGCCAGAAGCCGGTCGGGCAAATTATTTACCACTTCTGCCTTAGCGCCCTCCTCGTCCCATTCGGTGATCGCCGACCGGTCGAACGTATGCGCTACGTCCGTCCCGGTAGCCTCTACAATCAGCATCAGCTCCGCGGTGCCTGCATATATCCCCCATTGAGAGAGACTGTTTGCATGCATCGGAAGGTACCATTTGTGGGCCTCCCCATTGTGGCCGATTGCCAGTGGAGCATGCGGGAATTCTTCTTGAAGAGCTTTGTCAGGGCTCTCCTTCCTGACTCCCCACCAGAGCTTGCAGCTCTTGTACTCCTTTTCGCCGTAAAACTGAGACCGAGCCACTAAACAATCGATGCCGCCGCGTACGGTGCGCCAGCTAGCTTCTCGCCCTGTTACGCCGTTTTCGGCCACGAGGATCGTAGTTGGGAGTCGTAGGTACCGCTTATTGAGGTACTGCACGATTCCCTTCCAGTCGACTCCGAGGCCTTGCAGCTTGACAACGGTTGAGTACTCTTTCCAGGTGGGAGGTGCCTCGACGCTGGTTGTCGTATCGCCGCTCGCTGATTGGTGAAGCACTCCGTGCCTTCCCGTATCATCAACTTGGCCAAGGCTGATTTTTTGGAATCGGCTGCGATTACCTTGGGGTCTGGAAAATACTTCGATTCCCGTTCTGGTAATCATGCTTGCGAGTTTCAATCCGACGCCGAAGTTTTTACCTCGGCCCTTCGTTTTGGAACCAGCACCCAAGTCCTTGTTGAACTTGAGCAGCTCTTCAGCCGTCATTCCGACTCCGTTGTCGGCAACGCAGACGTCTCCGTTTGCGTCTACCCAGAGGTGAATCAGGGCGCTAATTCCCCGCTTGGCCTCGAGGCTGTTCTGCACAGCCTCGCGGAGAGGAATGAGGGGGTCCGTTCTAAGGTTTTCCACTAACCATTTCTGGTTTTCTAAACCAAACGCTTTTCCTCCGTACGATTTTTTCATCTTTTCGCCTTTTTCGCCGGAATTCGGTCCGTCATCCGTGCAAAAATGGAGAGAAGTTCAAAACCTTCTCTAACAACCACCATGCAGCGCAGGCCGAACGGACTCCACTGCATGATGGTCTTTACCCTCTTTACCCATAATATTTTTTTCAAAGAGCTTTGTGCGCGTACCGCCACATGAAATCGGCGGCGCAGGATTATGCTGTTAAGTCATAAAACCTTCGCCAGTGGGCAGCGGCATGATGAGATTTTCTCTCATTAGCCGTTGCCGTTCTTGTAGAGGCTCTTGAGGAGATCCTTGGCCGAAGCTGCTTGTGCTTTTTGAAGCGCAGCTTCTCCTTCGGAAAGACCGTTCTCTCGCTCCTTCAGGTCTGCCTCGCGGCGATCGAGCGTTTCGGTTTCAGACTGCATGAGCTGATCCCATTCCTCTTGATCTTCTTTTAGAGCCTGTCGCTCTTGCTCCACCTTTTGGCTTTGGGCTTCTATTTCTGAAGCTAGGGCCTTGAGGTTTGCGATGTGAGTCTCGGCGAGCTCTTTTGCCTCCGTCGCCTTGGCTATCTGCTCCTGCAAGAGTATGCGAAGAATCCCCGCATGCTTTGCGAAGAGCAGCTCGGCCTGCTGATCAAGCTCAGCTGTAGAAACTCCGTCGGGTGCGGGTTGTACCCCCGCATCCGTTAGTGCTTTTGCAGCCGCTTGCACCATAGCCACCAGGGGGGGGATCAATAGAGCCAGCGGCCCAGCTTGATCGCTGCTTGAGAGCTTTTCTACATCGAGCAGAGCTCTCAGTAGATTCCCCGCGCCGTCCTGACGTGGCTCTGTCGCTGCAGGCTCTTTCGGTGTGACGACGTTGTCTGTCGGCGAAACTGGTGGTTTCGCAACAGTCGCGTCGCCTAGAGGCTGTTCCCAGATGTCATCTGGAAGCTCCCTCGTCTCCAGCAAGCTACGTGCAGGCTGATCTCCCTCCCAATACTCGGGCCGCAACGAAGGCGCCCACGGTACATGGTAGCTGGGAAGATTCTCGCGCACCCACTCATCGCGTAATGCGATGCATGCGAGGGCCAGTATGATTTCCGGTCCTACTTTGAGCGGTCCTCCATGATCGGTGCTGAGTGTCCACCGGTTCCCGTCTACCTTGCGAAAGGTGAGGTTTCCGAGGACAACATCTTTCCCGTGGTTGAGCAGGCTCCTTTGTTGGGGGGCCAAGCTAGGACGACCCTTGCGGGCCGCTTCGAGCTTTTGCGCGAGAGCCCGCAACTCATCCTTCGAGTTTGGGTTAATGGTGTTCATCGGCAAAGCCAAAGACTCCATCAACCCGTTTCCCTCAACCTTGATGGGTGATCTGGCCCCCAACAGGTGGATGAAAAAGATTATCCAACTCGTCAGCGGAGCAGTCGGCGCTTTCGTCGCCTTCTTATCCTGGCCGAGATAGAAACCAAATTTCTCCCCCTTTACGGAACCGAAACTATACCCCTCGAGCTTGAGATCCCGCGCTTGGGTTTGAGTCATCTTTGGTGACTCCTTTCTTAACTGATGCCAACCTTCGAAATAAAAATCACAGCATCTCGCTGCGCCGACCTGGCACTCCGTTCGGGGAAGCAAGGCAAAACCCTTCCCTGCTGCGAAGGTGGATCTTGGGTTGCTCTTCGATGTTGGCGACATGGACAAATCCTCAGGGGATCGCGGCGGATACACCTGCGGTTTTTCCACATCGAGAAGATCGAATATCAACCCAACCTCCACCTTTTCGCTACGGGTAGGTTTTGCTTTGCTTCCTTAGGCGCTGCCAGGTCGGCGCTGAGAGATGAACTCTTTGAAATGATCTAGTTGTTAAAGAGCGAGTATGAGGGCTTGTGGTATGTGCACTTTGAAAGTGACACGCGAGAGCAAAAGCTTTCGTTACGCTGAAGTTCCTCGTTGGAGATAGTATAGGGGGTCGGTGACTTGCTAGTAAACGAAGGTTTGAAAGTGAGTGTGCGACCAGTGAAAAAGCGTAGAGCAGGGGCTTGTCTGGTGGGCAGACTAGCACTGAGAGCGACCCATACGAGCAACCTTCGATTGATTAAGCCCTATAAGGCTCGCAGGCTAGTTTTCAGATCTTAAATCGACAGGTTGTTAGCAGGCTGCGGAAGAATATCTTTTCCCAGCCTGTTAAAGATCCGCGCATGTGGCGGGAGCGTAAAGAGCTTGGAGCTCTACGCACGCTGCATGATCGGTCATGATTATATCCACTCCGCGAGACCTGAGTAGGTTCCACACCTGGCGATCGTCGTAAAAGGGGTGTGCGATGTTGACCAGTACTCGGGCGCGTGCGTGGTGGCTTGATTCGATGGCGTGTGCGCTCGCCCATCCTTCGAGCTCGATGAACTCGGCGCCGACATCGAGCGCTCGTTTTACATCGTCGTCGCTGGTGCACCGTGCGAGGGCGTGTAGGGTCGGATAACGTTCGAGCATCGTTTGCATTCGATTGAGGTTGCGGAATTGGATGATGATCCTGTCGAGCATCCCTTTTGATAGCGCCTCTTTGATCACGGCCTCTGCGAGTTGATCTGACTCACCCTTTAGATCGACCTGTAAGACAGAGGCTCTGTCCCTCATTACTTCCAATGCTTCTGAAAAAAGCGGGATGGCGATCGTGCCCTGTGGATCGAGTCGTACGGAGCTGCGTTCCTGCGGTGTGAGTTCCTGCACGATTCGACCGCAAAGGTTGCGTGGTGAGTGATAGTTGGAGCGGTTCAAGCTGCCATCGTGGAAAAGGAAGAGGTCGCCATTGGTAGCTTGTCGCACGTCGATTTCGAGGTGTGGAATGTTGTAGGTGAGCGCTTCACGAATTGCAGGAAGGGAGTTGTCTGGAAGGCCGATGTGGAGGTTCGCACGGTGAGCGGTAACGAGTCGAGAGAGGGGGGCATTCTCCGGTAGTCGTTTTACCTGTCGCATCTTCCACGGGGAGATGCATCCGGAGAGGATCAGAGCGAGGGAGAAAAAAGTAACTAACGGGTGCTTCATTCTGGCCAACTTGATAGTGAGGAGCGGCGTTCGGGTATTAGTAACAGTGACCGCCCGGCGGTTCAACCGAAAACCTACGGACTGTGGGTTGCTTGGTGTTTGGAGCGCGTTGCGGATCGCTGGTGGAGTGGAGGTTCCGTGGTGCTTGGGGGGCGCTTTCTGTTTGGATCGTGGCGCTGATATCTGGCGGAGCGGCAGCGGACCGCGGACTTTCTAGTCCGCCTGCTGCTTGGATCGCGGTGCTGATATCTAGCGGAGCGGAAGCGGACCGCGGACTTTCTAGTCCGCTTGCTGCCTGGATCGTGGTGCTGATATCTAGCGGAGCGGAAGCTCCGCGGTCCGTGGGGGTCCGCTTGCTGCCTGGATCGTGGTGCTGATATCTAGCGGAGCGGAAGCTCCGCGGTCCGTGGGGGTCCGCTTGATGCTTGGATCGTGGTGCTGATATCTAGCGGAGCGGAAGCTCCGTTATGTCTGGTAGCCAGCCTGCTGAACCGAATCTCCAATCGGCTTCTCTCTCTACTAAGCCAGCCCGTACTGGATTGGTGTCGATGTATCGAACGACTCTTGAGAGGTGCTCCGCATCGCGGATGTATCGGTCGAAGTATTCGGGAAACCAGAACGGACCTGCGGTTCCTAGGATCTGATTGGCTCGTTTTGCGGTGAATCCTTTAAATGAACGTAGGACAGATGAGAGTCTTACAGTGGGATGTGCTGCAATCAGCAGATGGAGGTGGTTTGGCATAATCACCCATCGTGCAATGGTGTGTCCTCGGGCACACAGGAACTGCATGGACTCTATGACTACGTAGGCAACTTTTGATTGTCTCAATACGCATGAGCCGTGACCTGCATCGATCATTTTCTCGAGCTTGAGTTGACGGGCTTGGCCGAGGTCGATTGAAGGTGTGCCACTGGCTTTTAGTTCAGCAAGTTCGTTACGCAGGGCGTCATGCATACTCTGTGGTAATGAGTCGGCGAGGCGTATGGTAACAAAATGCAGAAGGTTGCCGGCATCGAAGTGGGGAAGATAGCCTCTGCTCCACCAGCCATGGGGATTCCTAAAGGAGTGGCTGTATCTGTTTCGGTGGTCTCGCTCTTTCATGCTCGGAGATATCGGCGAGAGCAGGAGAAAGTTTCTTGGGGTTGGTGGGGGGGCTGCTGTTTGGATCTCGTTGCTGATTGCTGGCGGAGAGGGGGGCGGACTGTGGACTTTCTAGTTCGTTTGCTGGTTGGGTCGTGGTGCTGATAGCTGGCGGAGCGGGAACGGACCGCGGACTTTCTAGTCCGCCTGCTGCTTGGATCGTGATGCTACTAGCTAGCGGAGCGGGAGCTCCGCGGTCCGTGGGGGTCCGCCTGCTGGTTGGATCTCGTTGCTGATTGCTGGCGGAGTGGAAGCGGACTGTGGACTTTCTAGTCCGCCTTCTGGTTGGGTCGTGATGCTGATATCTGGCGGAGCGGGAGCTCCGCGGTCCGTGGGGGGCCGTCTACTGTTTGGGTCGCGGTGCTGATTGCTGGTGGAGTGGAAGCGGACCACGGACTTTCTAGTCCGCCTGCTGTCTGGATCGTGATGCTACTAGCTGGCGGAGCGGGAGCTCCGCGGTCCGTGGGGGGGGGCCGCCTTCTGGTTGGATCTCGTTGCTGATGGCTGGCGGAGCGGGCGTGTTACAAGGTTGCTCTTGACCAGGCGGTCGCAAGGGAATCGGCATACTCGTTCCAGAGCCAACCGTTGTGCGCTTTGATCCACTTTAGGCGTACCTTCGGGCGTGAGAGGTGGAGGTCGTAGAGTTGTTGCACGAGTTCGAGGTTCGCTATCGGTCCAGTGCTGCGTTTCCAGCCGCGCGCCTTCCACTTGGCTGCCCATTCGTTTATCGTTTTCACGCATAGGTCGCTATCGGAATAGATGTCCACATCCGCGTCGGGTGAGAGGTAGGAAAAGGCCTCGATGAGAGCCGTGAGCTCCATGCGATTGTTGGTCGTGTCGGGAGAGTGTCCGTGCTTCTGGTGAATGATCTCGCCGTTTACGACGTGTACGAATCCCCACCCGCCAGGTCCTGGATTCGGAGAAGCTCCACCATCGGTGAACACACCTGTCTGGGGACCTTCGGAGTGGGCCTGTAAAACGTCTTGCAACTTCATAGGGGCTTTTACCTTAGGCGATCTTCTGACGGAGGCGGTCCATCAAACCGGAGAAGGTGTCTTTGCGAATGATACCTGCAAACTCGTTGCGATAGTTGGCAACGAGGCCGATGTTCTCGATGACGACGTCATACACTTGCCAACGTCCATCGGTGAACATCAGCTTGTAATCGATCGGGAAGTTGTCCCCTTTGCTCGTTACCGTGGTTTTGACCACAGCTTTGTTGGCATCTACGCTCTCGCCATCGACCTTGACCATCCCTGCTTTGACGGTCTCGATCTTCGAAAGGTAGGTGCGCGCGAGGAGCTCGGAGAACACCTCGGTGAAATCGTTTTGCTGTTCGGGGGTGAGGTCCTTCCAGTTCGATCCTAGTGAACGCTTGGCCATCTCGGCGAAGTTGAATTTAGGATTGATGAGCTCACGGAGCTTCGTTCTTCGTTGACCTTTACTCCCGTCGTCGGGGTTGGCTTCGCAGATCTTGATGATTGAATCGATCGTCTGAGCTATCTCCGATTTGGGAGAAGAGCTAATCGGTGTCGCCCAAGCCGCAGGGAGGTACAGTGAGCCAACGAGACCAACTAAAAGCGCAATTCGTGCCAGCATGAGTCCATCTCTCCTTTCGGTAGGGGTTACTTCTTGTTTTCTTTGTCTTGAGTCTTCGTTTCGTCTTCGTCTTTGTCGCCGCTCAGGCTGTGAACGACTTTTCCGATGACGTCTTCGATATCCACAACAGATTCCGTTTCGGTGGTGGTGCCGTTTTCAGGAATATATGTGTCTGATGCGCCACGAGAAACCTTAACGTAGCGGTCGCCGATGATTCCCTTAGTGCGGATTGAGAGGATGTCGTCATCCTTGATCTGCATCTCACGACTCAGCTTGATCGTTACGATGGCTTTAGGATCCTTGAGGCTGATCGCCGAGACCTCACCAATCGGCACCCCGGCTATCTCTACCGACGCGCCGTATTTCAATCCGGAGATGTTGTCGAACTCGGCGTGTACGTAATACGTGTTGCTCGTTCCGAGTTCGAGACCTGCGAGGCCCACGGCGAGGTAGCCGGCGGCTGCAACACCTGCCATCGTAAAGATCCCCACGAGGAATTCGAGGGTGAAGGTGCGCTTTGGCACGGGTAGCTGCGGATTTGCAGGGGCGTTATTGAATTTTGATTGGTCCATCCGTTCTCCCGTTCAGAAACTGCTGCACCGCAGGGTTTGTTGAAGCGATCATCTCGGCTGGCGAACCTTCTGCGATAATTTTACCGCCGAGAATCATCGCCACGCGATCCGAGACCTGAAACACTTCGGGAAGCTCATGGCTAATTACCAAGCCGGTGAAGCCCCACTGCGTTTTGCATGCATTAATTAAATCATACACCTCTTGACCATCAAGGGGATCGAGGCCGGTGTTGGGCTCGTCGACGAGCAGCACCTTTGGCTCGGTAATGAGCGCGCGAGCCATGCCGACCCTTTTACGAATTCCGATTGAAACCTCTTCGGGGAAGTTTCTGAGGTATTTGGTCAAACTGAGCGAGTCGGCAACGTCGAGCACCTTCGAATGTAAGCGTGCAGTTCCCACACCGCCGCGGGCATGCAAGGGGAACGCGATGTTGTCGAAGATGGTGAGTGAGTCAAAGAGTGCCGCTGATTGGAATAGAACTCCGAGAGAGCGGCGAATTTTATTCTTTCTACTCTCCGATCGAGCAGCGGTGATGTTCTCGCCGCCGATGTAGATCTCTCCCGAATCTGGTTGCATGATACCCATGATAAGCTTCAGGAGCACAGACTTCCCTACCCCGCTCGGCCCTACGACAGCTGTGCTCTTGCCGGGCTCGATGTCGATACTCACTCCATCGAGCACGACCTGAGGACCGAAGCGTTTGTGAACGTTGCGTACCGAGATCACCACTACTCCATGAAGACTCGGGTTAGCACACTGGTGAGGAAGTAATCGACTATCAGCACCGCGACGGAAGCGGTTACTACTGATTGAGTCGTTGCTTTGTTCACGCCTTGAGCGCCGAATCCGCACGTGTACCCTTTGTAGCAGCTGACCCATCCGAAGATCATTCCGAAGACCGTCGCTTTGATGAAGCCTGAGTACACGTCAACGAAACCAACAGCCGAGGTTATCTGCGTCATGAAGGTTCCTGAGCTGAGGCCGAGAAGCCCGACCGCAACGATGTAGCCGCCGAATATGCCAACAACGTTGAAGATGCCACACAAGAGGGGCATAGCGATGACGCCAGCGGCAAAGCGTGGGGCCATGAGGTACTTCATCGGATCCACGGCCATCGAGCGGAGGGCATCTATCTGTTCGGTGATGCGCATGATCCCGATCTCTGCCGTTACCGCGGAACCGGCGCGACCAATAACCATCAGCGCCGTTAGTACGGGGCCAAGCTCTCGAATGAGGCTCAAGGCGACCGCAGGTCCGGTGTACGCATTGGCGCCGAACTTCGAGAGTGTGTATTCACCCTGTACCGCTAAAACTGCGCCGGTGAAGAGACCTATGAGAGCTATGACGAGGGTGGAGTTAACCCCGATCTGTTGAAGCTGTGTGAGGTAGAGGTATGGCCTGTACGGCGGCTTGAGAAGGGCCGCGATGGTTCGATACAGAAAGATCCACGCGCGCCCCCACTGCTCGGTTCTCTCGATGACAAAACTTCCAAGATTTTGAATGGTCGCAGCAGGGTTCATGAACGAGTGGAGCGTTAGCCTTTAAATCCGAGCCCTATCACATAGAACTCATTGGAGGTATTTCTGGTCGATTTCAGCTCAGACCTGAGGACCTTATTAAACATGGGCCGCGTCGATTTGACAAACCCTTCCACCTCGCCACCTTTAAATACCTTGACGACGAAGTTGCCTCCTTTCTTCAAATTCTCCTGAGCTACGTAGCGAGCCAGCTCCGCTATCCCAACTATTGCTGCCTGGTCGGCTTCCTTGATGCCAGTGAGCTTGTGCGACATGTCTGACATGACCACGTCGAAACGCATCTCGGGATCCTCGAGGTACGAAGAGAGGTCGCGGGCATCGCCGGTAATTAATCTGCAACGAGGGTCGTTAATCGGTTCCATCTCCACGAGGTCGATGCCCGTGACAGAACCGCTGGGGCCTACGAAGTCGAGAGCAACCTGTGTCCAACCTCCTGGCCAAGCCCCTACATCGAGAACGTGGTCGCCAGTGTGGATCAGTTTGTGGCTCTGTTGGAGCTCTATGAGTTTATACGCCGCGCGGGAGCGATATCCCTCTTCTTTCGCCTTCTGGTAAAGGTGATCTTTGCGGTTGTACTGCGAAGCCATGGGCTAACCTTATCAAGACACTCACATTTTTGCATCACATGCCGACAAAAGGTCCTAACGTGCTGATTTGTCTAGTGTTGGGTGCAAGGGAAGCGAAATACGGGGCCCCTCAAGAGTAAATAAGGGCCCGAATCGAACTGCGTTTTCAAGGCTAAGTTCCTGATGACTCGGGAGGTGAAGCAACTTTTT
Organism: Bdellovibrionota bacterium; assembly: GCA_044337105.1. GTDB lineage: Bacteria > Bdellovibrionota_C > UBA2361 > UBA2361 > OMII01 > OMII01. The sequence continues at coordinate 29,887 of JBIIOE010000003.1, forward strand.
CATGCACGTGCCGATTGGATATAGAAAAAGACTTGAAGCGGCATTTCTTCTGGTATAGAAAAACTATGAAAACAGAGCTCAACGGAAACCTCCTCGTGAGAGCGCCGCTTCGGCGAAACGTTAGGGAGCTGCCAGCGGGTAAGCCTAAGCAGGGCACACCACGACGGAGCGTTTCTGAGCTGAGCACATCGCAAAGGAGTAAATTATGGGAAACGGTATGTTGGTTACAGGGATCGATTTCATCTGTGCAGCGCTTACGTTGGCCTATGTCGGTAGGCTCCTCTTGCAGGCGATTGCAGCGCACGAGTCTGTTTCGATGGCGTGCGGTGTCGCAAAGATCTCTCTGCGTGGACAACAGATCGCTCCTCGAGCTCGCTAAGAGCGAAGAGTCCAGGGAATCGAGGCAAAACCTCCCTTTCGTCGAGGTTCGGAACTTTCGCAGTGCTACCCCTCGGGGTTCATCGAGACGCATTCTGAATCTCACGGCGCGCAAAGTGGTGAAACCCAGCGTGCACAACAAAGGGAAGTTTTGCCTCGCTTTCTTGGTAGTTGTTTTTTCGCACTCGGGGCCCCTGCGATTGTCAGCACTCTTCAATCTAGGTATCGTTTAGGTAGGTCGACCGGGGAGATTGTAATGCTCCCTATTTCATTTATTTCATCGTTACGTCAGCCCCATGTCCAGTAATCAAACCGCCTTCCCCTTCGGTGGCAACACAGCACAGTCGGCTCAAGATCTTCTTACGGGACTCAACTCTCCTCAGCAGGAGGCGGTGTTGCATGGAGATGGCCCAATCCTGGTGTTGGCAGGGGCTGGTAGTGGAAAGACTCGCGTACTGACACATCGGGTTGCGCAGCTCATTTCAGAGAGGGGAATTTCGGCTGACCGGATCTTAGCGGTTACATTTACCAATAAAGCCGCCGAAGAGATGCGCTCGCGATTGAAGGGGCTCTTAGGTGAAAAGGCGGAGCGGCTCTGGATCTCGACGTTTCACTCGGCAGGCCTCCGTATTTTGCGACACAACGCAGCGAAGCTCTCATTCTCGAACCAGTTCGTGGTGTATGACGACCAAGACTCTAAAGGTGTGCTCAAAGAGGTGTTGAAAGAGCTCAACGTCAACGAGGAGAAGTATCCGCTAGACTCCTTCTCAAGAGCTATCGACAGGTTCAAGAACAATTACATCCTTCCCGCCGAAGCAGCGAAGGACTCCTACAACGTGGAAACAGATCTCCAGGCACAGGTATACGATCGGTATCAAAAGGTACTCCTCGCCACCAACGCGATGGACTTCGGAGATCTCCTCGTTAATGCCGTGCGTGTTTTGAGAGAGTTTCCAGAGGTGCTCGAGTATTACCGCAGAGCGCTTCACTACATCTTGGTCGACGAGTTTCAGGATACGAACAAGGTTCAGTACATGTTCATTCGGCTCTTGGCTGAGCCCCGACGTAATCTCTTCGTGGTGGGAGATGACGACCAGTCGATCTACGCATTTCGTGGCGCTACCATCAGTAATATTCTCGAGTTCGAGAAGGATTTTCCGAACACGCAGGTCGTCAAGCTCGAGCAGAACTACCGCTCGACATCCAACATCTTAAATGCGGCGCACGCTGTCATTGAGAAGAACAAGGGGCGTAAGCCTAAGAAACTCTGGACCTCCGGAGATTCAGGCGAGTGTATTCGGACCTTCATCGGGTACGACGAGAACATGGAAGCGGAGTTCATCGCCTCTGAGATCCGTAAGCTTCACACGCAAGGATACAAGTTCTCGGACATGTCGATCCTGTATCGCACGAACGCACAAACCCGCGCATTGGAGGAATCGCTCGTGCGGGCACGTATCCCGTATCGCATCTTCGGAGGTTTGAAATTCTTCGATCGCAAGGAGATCAAGGATATTTTGGCGTACCTACGTCTCCTCGTTAATCCATCCGATAACCAAGCATTTCAGCGCGTCGTGAACACTCCGCCACGCGGTATCGGGGCTCAAGCGGTTCAAGCAGTGCTCGAAGAGGCTCGTCGTACTGACATGCCTTACCTGCATGCGGCGGTGACTGTTGCGGAGACTAACAAGAGTTTGAAGAAATTCATTGAGCTCATGGCCGATCTCAAAGGCGAGCTTGAGAAAACTAGGCTGGGCGCATTCCTCGGTTATGTAGTGGAGAAGACGGAGTATGGGCCGCGGTTGGCGACCATGAAGGATCCGGCAGCGCAATCGCGTATAGAAAACTTACAGGAGCTCCAATCTATTGGGCGCACGATGGAGCGCGAAGGGAGCGAACATACCCTTGTGGTTAAAGATTTCCTCGATCGTGTGTCGCTGACCTCGAGCGCCGATCTCCCTGTAACTGAGAGTGGAACAGCTAACCCGAATGAGAAACCCGAGATGGTTTCGCTCATGACGCTTCACCTCGCCAAAGGCTTGGAGTTTCCGGTTGTGTTTCTGGGTGGTCTCGAGGAGGGACTTCTTCCACACTACCGCTCGCTCGACGATGCAACCGGCCTCGAAGAGGAGCGGCGTCTGTGTTACGTCGGAATCACGCGTGCCATGAAGCTCCTGTACCTCACGCGCGCGTACTCGCGTGGAATGTTCTCCAGTGGAGGAAATTCCGGAGGTGGTGGCGGAGCCAGAGTGGTGAGCCGCTTTGCAAAGGATCTCAGCCCTGACCTCATGACGGCGGTAGGTATTGAGCGCTCACAAGGAGCGACCTTCCTCGAAGGGTATCCGCGCTTTCGATACGAAGATGATGCCGATGATGGTGGGTACGATGGAGGAGGATGGGGTACTGGACCTGGGCGCTTCTCCAAGAATAGGCGCGCGGTAGAAGATACCTCTGCTCCGCGCGTGCAGATGTCGCTCGATCAGATGAGGAATCTCTTGGCTCCTGCAGATGCCCTAGCCAAGAAGCCCGAAACTCCCAAGGAGTATTTCGGGAAGAGCACGGCGGCTTTAGAGCAGCTTGCGGCAGGTGTTGAGGTCATTCATCCGACCTTCGGAAAGGGAGTGGTAGAGGACATCAAAGGAAGTGGCTCTTCGGCAACCGTAGAGGTGCGCTTCGATGGGTTCGATGAGTCGAAGAAGCTGGTGTACCGTTTCGCGAAGCTGGTGCTTGCGTAGATCTACCTCTATCGCGGGTCGCGACCTTTGGGTTGGAACTGGCGGCTCAACTGGTTCCTTGTTGCTCTATGTCGTATTTCTCGTGTCCTCAGTGAATGGCTTCTTGAACCACAACCTCTGTGCTCCTCTGAGTCCTCTGCGGTTCCAAACCTATCCGTTTGAGTAGCCTAGATCGCCGGTCAGAGCGATTATTTGGGGTAGAACAAAACAAGGCAATCGGACCACCTTCCGCGAGGAAAGCAAGGCAAAATCTACCCGTCGCGAGAAAGTGGAGGTTGAGTTGATATTCGATTTTCGCGATGTGGAAAAGCCGCAGGTGTATCCGCTGCGATACACTGAGGATTTATTCCACATCTCAAAAATCGAAGAGCCACCCAAGATCCGCTTTCGTAGCAGGCAGGGGGTTTGCGCCGCTTCCTTACAGATCGAACTTAATACCAGCCAAAGCCGTAAACGGCATTCCCGGTCTTGCGCCCGAGGGTCTCCACGACACGATGTACTCGTTGTCGAAGAGGTTCGTAGCGTCGAGGAAGAGTCGCACACCCTTCTTGATGTCGGGTGATTCTACGTGCATGTCCACCACGAAGTACGAATCGGTTTGTGGTGCAGATGTAGCTGTTGGGCTGCTCGGCTGTGTGGACATCGAATCCACGAAGTACGAGCGGAACAGGAGCTGTCCGTACTTGTCGTGTTCGATGCCCGCACCGACGGCAAACTGGTGCTCTGCGATGTAGGGAATACGCGCCCCGGATTGCACATCACCATAGGCATCGCTCTTGAAGGTCGAGCGGAACTCCGCGTTGGTGTACGTGTAGGTTGCGTACACAGGGAGGCGATACGAGGTCTGGAAGAGCTCTCCCATGTTGTATCGCACGCTGGACTCCGCTCCATAGGTGAGGGCTTCTCCGAGATTGAACTGATCTCCCGTTCCACCGCCACCGCTGGCGAGTGAATCAACGCCGAGGAGGTTGTCGTAGTCGTTGATGAAGAAAGTGAACTGTGAAACGAGCGAATTCTTGGTGATGTTCGTTCCGATCTCGTAGGCGATGCTCTCCTCTTCTTTGATGCCGTCTTTGTCGCTTGGTCCTGGAGGAGAGAACCCTTTGTGAACGCCAGCGAAGGTGGAGAAGGTGTCGTTGAAGCGATACTCTGTTCCGATACCAGGGATCCAGACGTTCAAGCTGGACTCGTTTTCGACGAGAGCTGCGCCTGTTCTGTCGGGATCGTTTTTACCGTAATCTTTCCTCTGGAGCTGGATGTTCTCGTAGCGTAGTCCGGGGAGAAATTTCCACGAGCCGATCGAGATCGTGTCCTGGAGATAAAGAGCCGTGGCGTCAGCGGAAGAAACGCGGTTGGCGTTACTCTTGGGCGCGCCTTGGCTTGTTTGCACCAAAGAGCCGTTGGTCATCTGGTAGCCGGCATCTTGCTGTTGTCGATCCTCTTCGTCTTGGTGGTAGCGAGCGCCGAACTCGAAGCGGTGATCGAGGGAGTCGCCCTTGACGGTGGCTACCATGACCGACTGCACACCAGCGCCGTAGTAGTCACGATCTGCATCGCGAAGAACGAGCGCATTTGCAGGGCTGTTCCCCGCACCGGTCAGGTACGAGAACGCATCGGGATACGCCGATGGATTGTCGAGCACCGATGGCAGAGAGACGCCACTCACACCATCGAGCTTGTTCCAGCGCCTAGCGGTGTCGTTATAGTAAGCGGTAGTCGTGACGTCGATGTTGTCGGTCGCCTCGATGTAGTGCTGCGCTTGATACTGCCTCTGACTGACGTTGAGTTTGTCGCGTTGCGAGGCTGCGTAGAGGCGATTCGGGGTGTTGCCAAAATCTTCACGTGAGAGTCCGAGGTAGGTCTCGTTTGAGTCCTGCTCGTAGTAGCCAAACTTCAATTGTAGCTGTTGATACACCTCGCTGTCTCGGTCGGTGTTGAAGCGCAGCTTTCCGACGTAGTCTTGTAGGTCAAAGCCGGTGTCCCCGCCTCCATCGAGATCTTTAAATCCGTCGGTGACGATCTGGAAGGTCTCGAGCAAGTATCCGAAGTTCTCGAAGGACTCACCGAGGTACACGTGGCCGCGAGTTGTGTCGTGGCTTCCCGTAGCGAGGTTGCCCTTCAACGTGAACTGATCCGGAATCGCTGTCGAAAGCAGGTTGAGCGAGCCGCCGGTCGTGCGAGGGCCGTACTTAATTTGACCTGCCCCTTTGAGCACTTCAACGCCGGACATGCGCGCAAACGAGGGGAAATAGTATGCCGCCGGAGCCGCATACGGCGCAGGGGCTATCAGCACACCATCCTCCATCAAGGTGATCGAGTTGCTACGCTCGGAGGGGGTGCCGCGCATGCCGATATTTGGTCGAAGGCCGTAGCCCTCCTCTTCGACGATGTTGAGGCCTGGAACTGTGCGAAGTGCACGGGTTATGTCCCCTAGCCCGGTTTTGGCTTGCTCGAGCTCCGGGCCCTCGAGCAGGGCGGCTGAGCCTGGGACTTCGGAGATCTTCTTGGAGCTTCCAACAACCGTAATTCGCTCTAGGATCTTCTCGTCCCGGCCTGTGCGCTGTGCGGCGGTATCGGTATCTCCGACTTTGGAGGTGTCCGCTTTCTTGGTGTCCCCCTCTTCGCTCTTGCTTGGGGAGTCCTCGGCGTCTGCTGCCCGACAGGGGGTCGCCGTACTGACGAGCATGAGGGCTGCAGTCAGGGAGATGGCCCAACATGTTGACCTAAAAAGGGTTTTCCCCCGCCACCTGTTCAAAGTACTAAACGAAACCATTCTTCTCCCCGGCTCTTAGCTACAGCATACAAACGACTTAAACGCACAGTTGTCTTCTGGTATGCCAGAATTGAGGAAGAGATATATCGAGGATGTTTGGCATGTCAATATGTCCTATTGCTATTAAACATCGCTTTTTTTATTATTCCCTCATAACGCCCGGTAGTTCATTAAGAAGGCTCTGTTCCCGTGTCAGCGGCAACTGCATCCCAGATACAATTTGAAGCTGTTCCTGCGCCTCACCCGTTTGACCAACTGGCGGCGGTGGTGCCGGCGAGCCTTGCGGTCTGTCGGAGATCGCGAGCGGAGGATGCGCGGAAGTTCTTCAGAGCGGGTTTGTGTGCATCCCTCGGGGTGCACGCCGCGGTGGCGTTGGCGGGGTGGCTCTTCGTAAATGTCTACTTTCCACCCAAGGAAGAGGTCATCTTACCTCAGGCACCACAGCTTTTTGATATCTCGATCGTTCCACTCTCGGCCCTCGAAACGGTTCTTCCCCAGGGCGCTCCTGTAGAGAAAAAGATGGAAGCTCCCCCAATCCCAAAGGAGGAGCCGCCAGTTAAGGAAAAGCCGCAGCCTCCCGAAGTTGTCGTGACCAAGAAAAAGATCGAGAAACCCAAGGCGGTAAAGGAGAAGCCGGAGCACAGGTCTTCAGCTGAGCCACAGGCCACGTCTCTTGCACCTGTGCGCGATGGTGCGGATGCTCCGTCCACAAATCAGCCGCCGGGGTTCGTCAACGGAACAGGTCCGTCGAACGAGAAGGCGCGCCTTAACTACCAAGAAGCTGTTGCGATGATTTTGGCCCGCGCTAAGCGTTATCCCGAGAGGGCGCTACGACGTGGTGTCACTGGTGAGGCAACGATTCGAATAGAGATCCTTTCAGATGGGTCGCTCTCTGACTTCGAGATCCTCCGTTCGGCTGGAGCTAGCGTGTTGGACGAGGAGCTCCGAGCGATGGTGGATCGTGCGGCGCCCTTTCCGAGTTTTCCGGGAGATCTCAAGCGACCCTTTTTGGCGCTTGTAGTGCCGGTGGCGTTTACCATTAAGTAGCGGCTCATCGTGGAATCGAGTGAATGGTAACGCGGGAGGAAATGACGCAAGCCCGCGTTCTCATCCCCCACCCGATTTCACAAAGAGTCCAAACAGTACGAGCTAACTATGAAAGCGTTTCGGCTTCCGGAGGGGGCGCGGTCTCACCTGATCTTCTTAGCCGATGAGTCGGCTTTGCCATCAGGTGGTGTGCGCAGGCTATGCGGCAGAGGAGCGACGCAATCGTCGACCGAACTCGCGTACGAGGATCTCTATGAACAGCAGCGCCATAGCGAGTAGCACGAAGAGGTGCTCTCGGTTGTGCTTGTCGGATAGCACGGTCAGTGAGCCCTTGAGGTCATCGGCGGAAGGATTCACTACACCACCGGTTCGTGACGCTATCTGTTCCAGGAGCGCAGTGTTCGGCTGCTTGCGTGTCTGTTCGCCGAAAAGTTCACCTGAGAGGGTCCACGCTATGGTGGGGAGTGCTGTGTCACCCACGCGAACGGTGGCTTTGTAGGTCCCCGCAGTCGGGCGATCGAGCCTTGCTTGGTAATGACCAGGGCTTACGCTCTGAAGATTGAGTGTGCGCTCCTCTCCAAGGGGTGTGACAATTGTCCCAGTTATGCGGTCTGCTCCAGTATCTTGATAGATCGAGAGGTCAAATACGAACTCTCCGCCCTCGAGCCACGAGCGTGCGTCGAACGGAATGGCAGCCCCTTTGCTGGCGCCTTTGGGGAGGGTCGATTCGATGATGTCGGACCAGAACTCATTGATGCTTTGCCAGCGCATCCAGTTCGACGACCAGCGCCCGTTTGCATCGGAGGTGAAGGCAACAGCTTTTCCTTTGCCGATGCTCCACGAGGCGAGCAACGGATAGGCTTTGTCGCCCTCTGCGATGACGAGCTCGGTGCTGGCAGCGTCGCGAGCGAGTGTTTGAACGAATCCGCGCAGTGACGGAAAGCTCGAGAGTGATGTGCTTACGATACCGCTCGGTCCTGGGCTGACGTACAACTCGGAGACCTCTTTGAGCGTTTGTTCGCCGGAGGCTACCTTCACATCAGAGAGGAAGATCTTGGGCAGATTTGATGGGTCGTATGTTTGATAGAACGATCCACCGCCTCGCTGCGCCATTTGAGAGAGGAAGCCCTGATCGTCGTCGCTTCCGATAAGAACGGTGGACACGGTGATACCTACACCGCGCATCTGCCGAATCAGTTCGAAGTAGTACTCACCCGCATCGGGAAGTTTGCCGTCGGTCAGCACTATCACGTGTTTTCGGCCCGCGTTGACGCGCATCAAACCGTTTCGTGCTTCGTCCAGCGCAGGAAAGAGATTGGTCTTGCTGCGAGGGAAGAGACGGCTGATGCGATCCTTTGCGATGCTTCGCGATTGTCCGACGGGTGAAAGCGGTAGCGCGAGAAACGGAAATTCATCGAATCCGATAATTCCCAGGTAGTCTTCATCTTTGAGTGAGTCGAGCACTTCGGCGCTCGCGGATTTGGCGAAATCCAGCTTGCTCTCGGCGGCCATGCTGCGGGATTTGTCGATGACCAATTGCACCGCGACATTCAGGCGTTTCTTCTCGGTATGTGGCGGCACGAGCTTCACTGGTAGAACTGATTCGATGGGGGTGTCGATGTATCCACCAAGTCCAAAGCTTTTGTTTCCGCCGACCATTATGAGGCTTATCCCGTTTCGAACTGCGCTCGGGAGGGAGTCCGCGAAATCGCTCGGCAGAGAAGAGCGAGGAATATTGTTCAAAATGACGACGCGGTAGTCTGCTGGGGAGCCAAGGCCCGAGAGGGTGCCCGAGCCGTTGTGTGCACGAAGCTGGTATGCCTGGTTGTTCAAGATCTGAGGAAGATAGCGCTCGTCATCAGCAGAGCCCGAAAGGAGTAGTACTTTGTCGCGCTTTTCGCTGGAGAGCCAGCTTGCTTTAGATACCGAATGTTGACCGTCGTCGTCGCTCCAGGAAAAGGTAGCCACGATTGAGTTTAGCCCCTCGAGAGACGACTCGCTTTGAGCAGAGATAGTGAGGTCGCTACTGGAGTTAACAGTAACCTGTTTCGAAAGGACACTTTTGTCGCCATGCTTGATCGTCAACGTGCCGCTTCGGGGTGTCGAAGTCGAGTTGGTAAGGGTCGTTCGTATATCCGCACTCTTCTGCGCTTTTACCGTCAGTGGGGCATGGAGCTGAGAGATAATAATCGCTTCGTCATCTGCGCTTCCTCCTACAGCGAGCGGGTATATTCGAGCGGTAGTCGCCCCAGAGAGTATCTGAGCTATGCTCCCTTCGGTTTCGTACCCATCTGACAGGAGAAGAGAGAGAGCTCCTTGGCCACCGGTTACACTGGAGAGGGCGAGTTCAATATTCGTTGCTCCGCTGTCGAGCTTCTCCCATGCGGAGCGGAGCTGCTGATACGACCCGCCAGAGTGTGGTACTGCGACGGGAGCTGCGGTCTTCGCGAATGGAAGCACGAGCAGAGGGATGCCGACCTCACGACTCAGGGCTGTCGCGCGGCGTAGGAGTTCCTCTCCTGTGGTCTCTGATACGCTCGCAGATGTGTCGACCAGGGCCAAGAGATTCTCTGCGGGGCGCTGCTTGGTTGTATACGGACCAGCAAGAGCGACGATGGCAAGGCTCAGAGCGAGGAATCGTAGGAGAGCAACGAGGAAGTTCGATGAAGTACGACTACCTCGGTGGCGGAATGTCATAAGCACAAGTGCTGCGCACGCTAGGATCGTATAGAGGACGGCAGGATATTCAAAGTTCATGTTCGGCTCCATCGCGAAACTCGGATGATTCGACGGAAGAGGTCGAAGAGTAATGCCACTAGAGCGCACACGATTAGCCAGTAGGTCATATCGAACGACTCCCGCGAGGGTTTTGTCTCTGCCCGCTCGATGAGAGGTATACTAAGAGGTGGATTACGTGAGAGGTCTGATTCGTGATCGGAGAAGAGATTGATAGCTTTCGTAGTGCTCGTCCCGAGTTTCGAATTAGAGAGTTGAATAACTCCTGCTTTGGTGGGAACGATCGTGTTTGCTTGGGATATCGTTATTGCGCTCGTATCGGGGGCAACATAGGCCGCCTCGGTTACTCCGCGAGGTATCGTCATGGATTCGTACGGAAGTGCTCGTAAAGAAGATGCGGTGCTCTCGAATATCCATTTGAAGAGATTCAGGGTAAGGATGCTGAGTGTCGGTGTCTTCGCCCCGTCGAAGGGAAAAATCTCGAATCCGACTATCGCGTAACGCACACCTTGTTGTTCTCCGACGCAGGCTACCGTTCCAGCCGTGGTCGTGAGCAGCGGAGTTGCCGATGGCGGACAGGAAACTAGACGCGTGGCTCGAATGTCGAGTAGCGTCGGGTTTACGTACGTCAGCACAGGGTGAGCGTTGTCCCAGCGTGACATCTCAGTAGCGCGACTTTCTGATTCGCGCACCGCTCCTCCCCACGGGAGTGGGCCTGGTTGAGGAAACACCATCAGGGTTGGAGACTCAGGTTCGCTCGACACGGAAGAGCGGTGAATGATCTTTGGTAGAGGTGCTCCAGGCTGCGTCGAAGCGTCACGAGGGCTCGCGACAACTGATACGCTACCCAAGCGCCCAATTTTGAGCTGTTCTGGGGAGAGGGGGCCTGTCAGCTCTACGCGTGAGACGACCGATTCGGATGTGACCCATCCGTCGTTGTCATCGGCAAGCAGGTCTGAGGCATTCGTGGAGCCGGACGCAGCGACAACTCGACAATGCGACCAGGAAAAGTCCAGCGGCCCAAGCTGCGTCGTAATCGGGACGCCGTTGTGCACCTCTATCGTTACGTCGGGTAACATGCGAGGACGCGAAGGTGCACCAGTGCTGCTATCGTAACAGAAGGTAGAAAGAGTTACCGGAAGTGTTGGGGTTCCGACCTCTTGCAGAGTTGCGGAGAGGTAAGTTTTTCCTTCGCTTGTCTTAGGGGTCAGGTTCCTTAGCCAGAGGTTTGCCACCGGACGTCCGCCGACATCTCCGGTAACGGAGACGATTCGTAATTTAGGAGGCATGGTGGAGGCCTCCAATACTCGGTCGGTGTATACCCATACCGAATCGTACTGCCCGCCATTGATCAGGGAGTTAAGGTGGTTTTGCAGGCGGTCTTCGGTCTGCAGAGTATTTAGCGCAGAGATCACCGAAGCCGCTTCGAGAGCTGAGACCTTAGCCGAGGAGATAGGTGTGAGGGTTGAGTGAGCAGAAAAAACGGAGAATCGCGTCGTGGGAAGACTGTTGGTCAGGTCTGCCACAGCGAGACGTTTGACGGTTTCGAAACGGGTTGCGCCATCCTTCCCGGGGGCTTGCATGCTGAGGGATTGGTCGATCACGATAGCGATTGTGCTGCCGGTGTTGGCGAGAAAGAGTCCCGCGGCCGCAAGAGACAGGAGCGACAAGGCCGCGAGCTCTATCCAGAACTGCAAAGGAGGCTCGAACTTTTTCCTACTGGTTGGTCGGTTCGGTAGCTCTCGTAGAAACAGCAAAGTAGAAACGACTGCGTGCTTTGATGTCCCTTGATTGCGATATACATACACGAGTAAGGCTGTTGCCAGCGGTACTCCCAAGAGAAGTAGAGGTGCTGTGGCGCCGAGGCTCGTGCCGAATACCGAGATCATAAGAAAAGGCTCATCGTGGTTAAGGTCTCTATTCCGCATTCGGTCAGGGGCTCGCGAACCTCCTGAGAGACGAATTTTATCTGATGAGAGAGGCAATGCTTCCGAACAGCATCGTTGTGCTCGCCCAGGAGTAGAGCGTAGCGCGCACGATCCTCGGGCTCGAGTGAGATGCCTAGCTCCTCGCCCGTTTCGCTGTCTGTGAGCGTCGCGCCTGCAGAGCCGGGGCGAGGCTCCAGATCTGAAGGCCCCAGGACCTGTATCGCGTGCACTTCCATATTGCGCGCTCTAAGAGCGCCAAGAGCCTCGGCAACGGTATCGAGTGGATAGAGGAAATCAGAGATGACCAGACACACTCCTGGAAATTGAACTCGAGTGGCGATACGACGCGACTCCTCGACGATGTCTACGGTGCGTGGTGCTTCATCAACGAGGGTCTCTGTAGCTTGGTCGAGGAAACGCTTGACCGAATTGAACGCCTTTGCACCCCAAAATGTGGAGCTATGCGCCCCCCCGAGTACTGAGATAGTGACAGGATCCTGCGCAGAGAGTGCGATGTACGAGGAGAATGCCGCTATATAGGTTGCGAGGTCCCATTTACTTCGCAGATCAGGATGGGTCAACGAGCGCGAGCCGTCTATAATTACGAAGAGAGAGACGCTCTCTTCTTGGAGATAGCGACGGATGTAGAGCTTGTCGCTGCGAGCGAAAAGGTTCCAGTCGATATATCGGGGATTGTCTCCGATCTCGTATTTTCGGTATTCGGCGAACTCTACGCCGTGACCACGGCGTGGCGAGCGGTGCGCTCCCTGCCGCATTCCGAAGAAGGAGCGACGAGTTCGCAGGGCAAAGGCGTCGAGAACGCGTAAGGTGTCGGCATCGATGAGCATGAGAGTGCACCTTACTTGGCGTTACGGACCTCCTCGATCAGATCGTCCGCGGTGACTGCGTCGGCTTCTGCTTGAAAGTTAACAATCAGACGGTGGCGCAGAGCGGGTTTTATTACCCCTCGAATATCTTCGAACGAGAGATTGATTCGACCATCGAGGAGAGCTGCGACCTTTGCCGCAAGCACCACCGCTTGAGCTCCGCGAGGGCCTGGGCCGAAGCGAAGGTATTGCTTGACCTTTGGGGTAGCAAATGGAGATGTCGGCGTGAGCGCGGCGATAACTCGAACGATTACCTCCTGCATCGGATCAGAGATGACGACATGTCGGACGATGTTTTGCATCGCCAAGAGATAGGTGTGCGCCTCTTCACGCGGAAAGACGGGGGTGACCTCATAGGCCGATGTTCCCGTGGTGCGCGAGAGGATCTCCTTGAGCTCCTGGGAAGTTGGTGCCGGCACGACGAGTTTAAAGAGAAAGCGATCGAGCTGCGCTTCGGGTAATGGATACGTACCCTCGAGTTCGATCGGATTCTGAGTGGCAAGAACAAAGAAAGGTTTCGGTAGAGGGTGTGTTTGATCGAGGACCGTGACCTGACGCTCCTCCATCGCCTCGAGCAGAGAGGATTGAGTCTTTGCAGTGGCGCGATTTATTTCGTCAGCGAGCACGATGTTGGCGAACACAGGACCCTCTTTGAATACGAAGCGACGAGCACCGTTTTCGTCCTCGGTAAGGATCTGAGTGCCGGTTACGTCAGAGGGCATGAGGTCGGGGGTGAATTGAACGCGCTTGAAGGTCAGTCCAAGAGCCTGGGAGATCGATTTGACCAGGGAGGTTTTGCCGAGGCCAGGTACCCCTTCCAGAAGTACGTGTCCACGGGCGCAGATTGCGGAGAGCGTTCCCCTGACGACATCTTGCATACCGACGATGGCTTTGCCGACCTCCTGTTCTATCTTGAGGAAAGAGGTTTGAAAGTCTTTTATCGACCGTTCGAGGGAGGCTGAGTCGCGAATGTCTGCATCGTGCATAGATCTCTCAATCTAGCCTTAGAGCGGAGAGGGGGCAACGGAAGATGAGATGGTGTAGCTGGAGGATGATAAGAAGGAGGATTAACGGTAGCAATAGGATCGTGCTACGGACGCCTTCCCTAGCGCGCTCCACTGATATTGATAAACGGAGCAAATGATTGCTACTATCCACGCAAATTTCTTGAGAAAAAGCGCGCAGCTTACCCCATGACAACCGCTGTTCAACCCGTTGGTCCTGCAGAAGCGAATCACCTCGTGAACAACTCTATCGAGCAGAGATTCAGGGATTATGTGAGCATATCCGGTGCGCCGAAGGTGATACTCACCGATTTTTTTGACACCTTGATAGGTCGCACTGTAGAGCCTGAGTACGTCAAGCAGCTATGGGCTACCCGTGTGCGGCATGCGGCGGGGATCTTTACGGACGCGCAAAGGATTCACGCGCTGCGAGTCGAGTCTGAGGCGGCGCTGTGCAGAGCTAGCGTCGCGAACGGGTATGACGATGAGTTTAGGTATCTTGATCTCTGCAGGGAGATTCATGCGTCACTCAGGCGCCTAGGGGGTATAACCGAGGGGCTCACGCTAGCTGAGTTTACCCACATCTCCGAATGCGTTGAGCTTCAGATAGAGCGAGAGGTTCAGTTCGTCTATCCGCGCATGCTTGAGTTCTTGAAACAGAGAAAGAGCGAGAGGATCCCTATTTTTGTAGTCTCTGACTCTTTCCTCTCTCCTCGGCAGTTTCGCGGTATTCTCGAGCATCACGGTCTTTCGAGTCTGATCGATAATTTTTTCCTCTCCTCCGATAAGCTACTCGCGAAACGGAGCGGTCGAATGTACGGGAGTGTTCTGGAGCTCCTTGACCTGCAGCCGAGCGACGCTTTGATGTTTGGCGATAATCTCATATCTGATATCCAAAGGTCGGGACAGAACGGAATTTGTTCCATTCACGTCAGCCACGACATTGAATCGGAGGCGAGGCGTAATCACGCAACGGCCCAAGGGATCCTAAAGCAGGTTCTCATAGGAGATTCCTGGTGCCGATCGCCCCTGTTTCCAGAGCTTCCTCTCTCTGTGTTGTTTTTTATTAGAGTTCTGCACCGTCGTGCCGTGCAGCTTGGCTTCAAGGATTTGCTGTTTTGCTCTCGGGAGGGATTAATCCTCAAGGAGTTGTTCGAGGATTATCAAAATCACTTGGGCCTACGAGATAGAATCCGAACCCATTACTACTATACATCGCGACTAGCCTCTTTCTTGCCATCTCTTTCCGACCTCAAGGAAGAGACCTTCGAGAGGCTGTTTCGTCAATACCGACAGCTTTCTCTCCGAACCTTTCTCCTGAACCTTCAGTTTAAGGATGACGATATCGCTCGCCTTGCGGATGATTTGGGCGAGGATTGCAGTAGAGAACTAGACGACTTTCCATCTTCGGAACTCTTTCATCGACTGAAAAGTTCGCAACGTTTCGCTGATGTGTACGAGCGCAATCGCTCTGAGCAGGCTCAGCTTTCCCTCAAGTATCTTCGCAGCTTTTTCCCCGCTAATACGCTTCCGGCGCAGATTGGATTGGTAGACATTGGATGGAAGGGGACTATCCAAGATAACGTGAGGGCACTTGTCCCCGAAACCACGCACCTTCATGGTTTCTATTTGGGACTAGTCGCTCTTGGAGCAGCCTCTCCATGTAATTACAAAGAAGGGCTCCTTTTCCACTTTACGCCCACTACCTCGCCGTTTGCGAAGATATTCAGTGAAACCTGCGCACTTTTTGAGATCCTTCTTTCCGCCCTGCACCCGGGAACCGAAAGATATCGCGCACACGATGGTCGAGTTGAGGCAGTTTTCGGAAAGACCGAAAAGCCGGCACTTCTGCAAGCTCAGTTGTCGAGCTATCAGGAGACGCTCAGAGCCGCATTTCGTGAGCTGCTCCGAACATCCGCAGCCGGCCATCTGGATGACGACATGTATTTGGAAGCCGTAGCGCGCCGACATGCGCGTATGGTCTTTCAGCCCACGGCTGAGGAATTGAGGCTAATTTCTTCGTTGGAGCATTCCGAAAATTTCGGGATCTTCAACGAGACGAGTTTTTTCATTCCTGAGTCTATCTCTTTGGGCCAGCGCCTTCACAATACGGTGCGCTACTTTAAGAGCCCTTCGTCGGTTCTACATTCGTCCCTGTGGCCGGCTCTTTCATTGTCGAGGCATGGTTTGGGATGGATACAACCTCTGTATGCCGGAGTTAGCGCCTTCAAGGTGTTTAATGAGCCATTCATAAGGATGCGAAAGCTGTGAAGATAGCCATACTTTTGGGCTCCGCGCACGTGGGCGGAGGAACATATGTCATTTTCCAGCACGCATTGTTTCTTGCGAGAGCGGGTTGGGATGTGACCATCGTAGGAATGGCGCCCGTCGAAAAGGGGCAGCTTGACTGGCATCCTGAAGCCAAGGCAGGGCTCGTCTTCAAGACCTTTGATGATGTAGCCACAGAAAGCTTCGATATAGCCATGGCAACGTGGTGGAGGACCGCTTATTGGCTTCATCGCGTGAAGGCGCGCTCCTACCAATATTTTGTGCAGTCTATCGAATCTCGATTTTTTGAGAGCTGGGATCTGGCAGCGATATCATATGCGGAATCCACATATTCGCTGCAATTGCCGGTGGTAACTGAAGCAAGGTGGATCAAAGGGTATTTAGCCGAGAAGTTTCACACCCAGGCACAACTCGCTCCAAACGGAATTAGGAAGGATCTCTATGCCCCCCAAGGGCCGACGATTGCCCCTCGTGATCCATCGCGTTTGAGGATTCTTGTAGAGGGTCCATTGAGGGTGTTCTTTAAAAATGTCGAGAAGACGGTAGAGCTGTGCAAGAAGTCGCGAGCCGATGAGATCTGGCTGCTAACGTCGTCGCGCGACTGCATGGAATATCCCGGTGTTGACCGAACGTTCTCCTGCATACCGATTACAGAGACGCCCTCTATCTATAGGTCGTGCGATGTGATCATAAAATTGAGCTACGTGGAGGGGATGTTCGGTCCCCCACTGGAGATGTTCCACTGCGGAGGCACCGCTATCGTCTACGATGTGACGGGACACGACGAATATATTTGTCACGGTGAGAATGCTCTCGTACTGCGCAAGGATGACGAGGAGGGCGTTATCCAGACGATTAATAGCCTCAAGGACGACCCAACATTATTGTCACGGCTAAAGAGGGGGGCGCTTGATACAAGTGAGAAGTGGCCCGATTGGCAGCACTCTTCGGCCCGATTTCTCGAGGCGGTCCGAGATAATGCCAACCTTCCATCGGAATCCCAGGTCTCGGTACGCGCTAAGTCAATTGTCTTGACCGAGTGGTACGAGAAGCACCTTCAGATGCAGCAGGCGCACTATCAGTTAATTCCTCAATTAGAGAGTGCGAGGGCGGAATCCACAACGTATGCGCACACGCTGTCCGTTATCTATAATTCGAGAGGATTTCGTCTCATAGAGCGTCTTCGATCGTTCTTGCCCAGAAATATCGTAACAGGTTTGAGGAAGACGCGACTCTGGCGCAGGCTCCGATCTTTCGGCGTCAAACGAGGATAAAAGTCCACAAAGGCTTCTGTTATTGCTGACGGAATGCTCTTTTGAACCAGCGCTTGGCTCGACTGGTAGGAGTGCCTGCGGAGAGCATATTCTCCAAAGTGTTGTACCTATTAGTTAGGTCATGTAGCTGAGCGTACACGTCATTTAATACTCTTCGCGTTTCATCGAGACGTGACTCTGTATCACGAATAAGGTCATCTTTTCGGTCTACAAGTGCTTCGGTGTCACGAATGCGAACATCTTTGTGGTCTATAAGTGCTTCGGCTTCGCGAATAATCAGGTCTTTTTTCTGTAGAAGCGCTTCGGTGTCTTGAATGATGGAATCCTTGTTTCGTACGCGGGCCTCAGTATCTCGAATGATTGCATCCTTGTGCTGAACAAGCTCCTCAACGGCTTTAAGAGCTTCTGCGCGCTCATCAATCATCCATTTCCAGTTTTGGCGTGCCTCGCCATATAGACGGTCACGTACCCAGCGCTCCGAGGGGGCGATTTGTCGCAATGCTCTTAGAGCCTTGACGGTGCAATCAAGAAACTCAACACCACCCACAGTTGGAAATATCAGGGGATTCTCGGGATCGCCGATGAATTCTCCTTGCGGACTCTTGAGCAGCTCGAAGCTGCGATCGACGGCAAGCTGCCAATACTTTCGCGACTCCTCTATGCGGTTCGCGGCGTAGTGTAACAGGCCGGATTCATACGCGGCGTTAATTACTTTAGTACCGAGGCTAGGACTAAAGTTTTCCACCGAAGCCTGCGCCACGCCTTCGAGCATACGCAGCGCGGAAAGCTGATCTCCAATTTTGAGGAAGAGTTGTCCCGCCAGATATTCGAGCGAGATCTTCCACCGCTGCGCATGGCCCGTTGCACATGTGAGCTCAATATGAGGGCGCATTCGTTCAATGAGCTTCTGGACTGAGAGAGCCGAAGCTCTAGAATCCTGAAGCAGTTGATAGCCGCGAACGCAGAGAGCTGCTGCTTCATCTGGGAGTCCATTGTTGGAGGAATCGGCCAGCACTCGCGCGGCGATATCTCCCAGCACGCTTGAGTTCGTTGCTCTGGTAGGAAATTCAACCAGAGTCCTCACAAGCCAGGGGTTTCGGTAGTCTCGCGCGAATTGTAAAAGGTGCTTCGGTCCATCCGAATAGCGATAGAAGGTTTCTCGGTAGGCTTGAGTTGCTCCAACCGGGTCCTTTAATCCAACCATGAGACACCACTCACTATTGGGATATGACTCCGTCTCCAGCGAGACCGGCCTTAGGGTGCGCGGCTGTCTGTGCCAGCGATTGTCAATCTCGCGTAGTTTACACCCGCTGGCGATCTGTTGATAAATCGCCTCTACCAAGAATTCCTTGGATACCTGCTGCTTGAGCTTCTCAAAGGAGTACACATGCAGGTGATAGGGGTTGGGGTCTTTCCCTGAGTCGTCAGTCCAGTCGTTCGGTACGCTTACGATTACGCGACCACCAGGCGAGAGGAGTCTCTTGAACTCACGAAGCAGTCCCTCTGGATCTTCAACGTGCTCGAGCGTCTCAAATGAGAGAATCGCGTCGAAGCTACCGTCTGGGTATTGCGATAGACACTCCGGAAGGTATCCTTCGTGGAATGTTAGTCCAGGATCGAGTTGCGCGAAGTTCTTCGTAGCATAATCGATAGCATAAGGGCTGCCGTCTATTCCCACCACAGAAGCAGCTTGCCCTCGTTGTCGAATGACATAGCTACCGTACCCAAGACCGCACGCCGCATCGAGCACCGCATCGCCTCTCCGAAGATACTGAGCGGCCCATTCGTAGCGAATAATATGGGCGTCTGAGCGTTCTCCAACTTCGCGGGTCATATCCATGTGGAGGTTGCGTTCGTCAGCAAGACTTGTCAGCGGGTAGCTTTCTAAGGCTTCGACGGGGATTTTCTCCAGCGGAATAATGATGGTTGGTCCCTCTTTGTGTAGAGCCTCGTACTTGTTGACTTCGTAGTAGAGCGGGTGTTTGCGAAACCCTGCCTTTAAGCATTCTGCCTCCCACCAGGCCCTCTCCTGCTCAATCTGAGCCGGGGAGTTTTCGTCCATTCGCTTGGTTTGAATTTGAAGTATCAAAAACCGTTGAGATACTCGGTAGAACTCAGCAAGCGCTTTAGGGAGATCTTCCGCAGAGAGGTATTCGCACAGCATTGAAGCTACGATGGTGTAGCTGCTGCTCGTCTCGAAGGGGAGCGCGCTCGCAGGGGCAGTGCTAAACCGCCCAGGAGTTAGCGAGTTCGCATATGCGACAGCGACTGTCGAGATATCGACCCCTTTCGCGTCAACTCCTGTGCTGAGGAGTTCCCGAACAAGTTGGCCGTTTCCTGAGCCAACATCGAGAACTGAAGAGACGCCGCATAGCAGCATAACTGTGCTAGCGAGTCGTCGGTTCTCGGGAGTCGTAGTTTCGCAGCGCCCAGCGTCACTCCAGTATTGATCGAAAATATCTTCAAATTGCGCCGATGTTTCCACAGAGTGCCCCACCTGCTTACCAAGCAGCCGACATGCCTAAGTCGACTACTCCTCCGAAAAAGTTATCGTCTCGCCGTATGATGACCTGGAAGAAGGCCGCTTCGTCAACCCAATGAAGGATAGATTGGTTCAAATAATCCGGGGTATCCTCATACGAAATACAGGCTTGAATCTCGTATAAGTTCGCTCCTAAAGAGCATGAGCACTCGAGCGTCACGTTAAAGTCCTCTTGAGCGCGTAGTGCTCGCTCCCAGAAGATCTCTCCGCCCTTGCCAGTTGAGAGCGCTTTCATGTCTTGGTTGAGGGTGCCCCACGAAAAGATCTTGATCCCCTCTTTATTGCGAATTCGGATCGAAATGTTGAGCCGTTGAGTATCTATGCTCGAATGACCATGAACGCGAATTTTAATCGTCTCACCTGGGTGAAAGACAGAGGTTGTATTCTCCTCAGCATTGAGGACCTCGACTTTGGTCACGCGGACACCGAGGCCGCCGAATTCTCGGGAGTCGGAGGCTTCTTTGACGGGGGCTGGGGTCAATGAGAGCTCGGCAGAGTCGGTTATCGGTGGCTCCGTCGGTGAGGGAGGCTCGACGTCTTTTAAGCCTTTTACCACAGATGCAAGATATGCGCATTCGTCGGCGTGGTTTTGCCTTCGATACTCGAGAACGACATCTGAGCTTGAGCCATAGGCAACCATTCTACCATCTCGAAGTAGGATTGCCCTGTTGGTCAACGTTCTAACGCTTTCTTGGTCATGGGAAACGAACAGGAGGGTGACCCCTCGGTCTATCATCTGGTGAAGGCGCTGGTAGCAACGCTTCTGGAAGAGAGCGTCTCCCACCGCGAGGGCCTCATCGACAATTAGGATATCCGGCTCAAGTTGTACCTGCACGGCAAAGGCAAGACGTACCAACATGCCACTGGAGTAAGTTTTTACCGGTTGATCGAGGTGAGAGCCGATGTCTGCAAAGGCGGCAATCGAGTCAAATTTTGCTTCGATGTTCTCTCGAGAGAGCCCCAAAATGGCGCCATTTACAAAAACATTTTCGCGGCCAGTAAATTCAGGATTAAACCCTGATCCAAGCTCGAGTAAGGCCGCAATTCTTCCGCGCGTTTCAATCGTTCCAACGCTCGGGAACAGCGTGCCTGTGATGATTTGGAGAAGAGTGCTCTTTCCGGATCCGTTTCGACCGAGAATCCCCACCGACTCTCCTTTTTTAACCTCAAAGGAGATATCTCGAAGTGCCCAGAATTCACGATAGTAGTTTGCAGGCTGCGCTCCCACAAACCTCTTTACCTTTGGGACCAGAAACTGTTTGAGGCGATCTGACGGCGTGTCGTACAGCTGATAAACCTTACTAACATCTTGAACGGAGATTGCGCTGTTAGATGACATCTGCAAACCCTTTTCTTGTCTTCTGAAACCACGCAAATCCCAGCCATGCAACCGTCAAGCTCCCTGCTAGGTACGCGAGATAGAGCGGGACGCTTGGCAGATTACCCCAGAGAAGTACGTCGCGGGCTCCCTCGACTACCTGAGTAATTGGATTGAGCAAGAGCCACGGCTGCAACTGCTGGGGCAGGGCAGATAGTGGATAGAAGATCGGAGACATGAAGAGAAGGATACTGGTAACCACACCGATTATCTGTCCAATGTCTCTGACATACACTCCTAGTGAGGCGAGGAACCAACTAACCCCAAGTGTAAAAAACACCAGAGGGACAACGGTGAGACCGAATAGCCAAGCTGTGGCAGGCGGTAGCCCCACAAAGCAAAGATAGAACAGTAACCACACCCCAAAATTGATAATTAGGTGGAACAGAGATGCTCCCAGTGATACAGCGGGTAGAATCTCGAGGGGAAACACGACTTTTTTGACGTAATTAGCCGAGGACTGGATAAGAAAAGGGGCGCGGGTGATCGTCTCGGCAAAGAGATTGAACACCATGAGGCCCGCGAACAGCACGAGCGCGAACTCTGTTTTTGATTGGGAGTCTGTCGACCAGCGAGCTTTGAAGACCACGCTGAATACGAAGGTGTAAACCGCCATCATGAGCAGCGGTGTCATAAAGGACCACAGAACTCCCAGTGCAGAGCCTTTGTACCGAGCAGAAACCTCTCGTAGCACCAACTCGCGTATCAGCCCGCGGTTCGAGATAAGGCTCCGAATAAGAGAGCTAGCTGATATACTGAATTGACTCATGATCAACGAATTTCCGCATTACGGGGAGTGCTAAGTATACCTTTCTATTGGTACGGGGCAACGTCCGTATGTAGATCGAGTGCTACCGCTCGGCCACCTCAGTCAGCGTCTGCCGTAGCGTTCGTTTTCGCCGCCCCCATGGTCACAAGCTCCAGCCTCTTTTCATCCTCGGAGGATAGGCAAGTACAAAATCCTCGCTCAAGTTCGTTAGGTTGGGATTGTAGTACGGGTCGCTGTTAAGAGCGCGCCCCCAGCGCTTCTTCATGAAGTCCACCTCGCGCTCGAACCGGGCGAATTTCTCCGGGGTGTTCTCGTATCCTCGACTTGCGGATTCATGGTGGTACAGCTCCGCCTGAGGTTCGTACACTATTTTGTAGCCCTCTTTTCGGATGCGCAGGCAGAGATCTACATCGTTGAACGCCACCGACAAGAGCTCGTCAAACCCATTTATCTGCTCGAATACATCTCTTCTCATGAGGATACACGCAGCTGTCACAGCGCTCAGGTTTTGACTGAGAATGGCTCTGTTGAAATACCCCGCAGCTTCCTTCGGTTGTCCCTTGTGGTTATGGCCGGCTACGCCCCCTATTCCCAGAATCACACCGCCATGCTGGAGCAGGTTGTTTGGAAACAAGAGTCGAGCACCCACAGCCCCTACCTCTTTCCGCACGGCCTGGGCCACCATCTTTTCCAGCCACGCAGCGCTCGTAAATTCGAGATCGTTGTTGAGGAACCCAAGGATTTCGCCGCTGCAGTGTTGTACTCCGACGTTGTTCAAAGCAGAAAAATTAAATGGGCGATCGTCTCTGACAACCTTCACATTCGCGCGCTTTTTCAAGCTGTCGAAGTAGGTGAAGGTCTCCTCTTCGATACTGCCGTTGTCGATGACGATAACTTCGAAGTTTTTGTAGGAAGTTCGATCGAAAAGGCTCTCGATGCACTGCTTAAGAAGGGAGACCTTGTCTCGTGTCAGGATGATGAGAGAGGTCTTGGGTGATCCTTTCGGCAGCGGTCGTTCTACAGAGATATGAGAGATCGCATGCCAGATGGAAGCTTTACCCGGCTGGCCGGTGCGGTCGAGATGTTCTTGTACTGCACGGCGTTGAGCCTCGAGCACGTAGGGCTTGGCGGAGGTTGATTGCGCCGTTGAACTCGGAAGAAGTGTCCAGTGATACAATACATGGGGAATGTGTCGGATCTCATCCTCACGGAGGTTCTCGCTCACGCGCAGGATCAAGTCCCAATCCTGTGCTCCATCGAAACCTGTTCGCAGTCCGTCGACTCTGTCTATCTCGGATTTCCTGATCACGAGCAGGTGGCATATGTAGTTCTGCTGGAGTAACAACTCCGGATTCCAGTCAGATTTAAAATGGGGATTAACCCTCGAGCCGTGCGAGGTCTTCTTATCCTCGTCGCTATAGATCAGTTTGGTGCTCGGGTAGCTATTCAACTCTCGCGCGACCAGATAGAGGGCATCCGGCGTCAATTCGTCATCGTGGTCCAGAAATGCCACATACTCACCGCTAGCGAGCGTAAGGGCCGAATTTGTAGCAGCCGAAATGTGGCCCGATGAATCGCGAAATACGGCTTTTATGCGAGTATCTTTGGCGCAGTACTCTTCGATGGTCTTTCGAACCTCTGGGTCCGTCGAGCAGTCGTCGGCAAGGCATAACTCCCAATTTTGATAGCCTTGATTGAGAACTGAATCTAGGCACGCGCGAAAATGATGGATCGGAGGGTTGAAGACCGGTGTCACTACCGATACCTTCGGTTTGAGCTCCAGCTTGTCGGCCGCAGCGCGGATGCGCTCATTGTCTGCCTCGGAGAACGAGTCGAATCGAGCAACCCACTCATGATAATTGTCAGTGACGCGCGAGCCGAAGATTTTGGCTTTGAGAGCGACGAAGCCCCCCTCTCTCACACAATGAAATGCCTTTCGCAGTTTTGTTAGTAGGAGGCGAGGATCGGAGAGGAGCGGTCGTATCGTGTTGCTAAAAAGTA
Organism: Bdellovibrionota bacterium; assembly: GCA_044337105.1. Classification (GTDB taxonomy): domain Bacteria; phylum Bdellovibrionota_C; class UBA2361; order UBA2361; family OMII01; genus OMII01. The sequence continues at coordinate 53,628 of JBIIOE010000003.1, forward strand.
GCGATACGAGATTGAGGCTCCCTAGGTGGCGAATGGTGATGTCGGAGATCGAAAACTGTCCATCAAAGTCGTACACCTGCAGCTGCAGATCGTGTATTCCCTGTGGAATCTGGATCAGTTGTCGGCGTGTCTTGTTGGAGTCGAAAGAGAGCAGAAACCGCTCAGTCTCACTGAAGCCTTTGACGGAGCCGTTTCTCCGGCCCAAATAGAGAAAAAAGAAGAGCGTACCCTTGGGGGTCCCTACACCTGCTTCAAAGGAATAGAATCCAGGTTTCAATCCGCTCTTCTCCACCTCGTTGTTCTCGAATATCAGGTCGAAGGTGGGGGTCGGTCCGTTGATGACGTAATGGTCTCCTTGGAGCGCAAGGCTACGCAGGACGACCGGTGTTGCAACGTAGTTCCTTCGACCCAGCAGGGGGAAGATGCATCTCTTCGCGTTGCTCAAGCCACGCAGGGGCGCCGTCGCTCTCCATGAGAGCGAATGAGTGATCAGATTAACCTGACGCTTGTATTCATCCCGCTCCTTTTCTAGCCGTTTGATGTCGTTGAGGGCCTTCTCGAGACGCGCTGCGGCCAGTTGCTCCGATTCACCGGATGTGTCGTTGCCTTGTGGATTGGTGGATATCAGGACCGAATCAACGCCTACCTCGGCTTTATGAGCTACCTCGTTAGCCATTACTGCTGCTGCTCCTCATCTGCTGCCAAGAACGTCGGGGAACCGTCGGATCGATCGCTCGCCTGCTCCCAAGCCCCGAGACGTGGGGCGGTGTGGTTCGTAGGGGTTTGCCTTGATTCCTCAGGTTTACGGGACGTGTCACGCATCCACGTTGCCGGGGTGATTAACTCATAAAAAGGTTTTGCATAGCAAGGTTTCCTGTCAGAATCTAAAGGAAGGGTGGTACCCCCCTGCCGGCTAGCTTTTGTAGTGTAGGAACAGGGCGAGCATCGCAGGCTACACACACGGAAGTTCATGCTCAGTATGTTTTGTAGGTGTTCGCATTGAAGGGTTTTTTCAGCTATCTCACGAGCGGGATCTTTTGCACGTTGAGCCTCTTGGTCTCGATTACCAGCGCCGCTGCTCAGGTCACTATCACGTCTCCCTCTACAGCGACCAGGATTCGAGCCTGTGACGATCTTGCAACCGACATGTACGGCGATCCGTGGGACATGTCGAACTCGGCAGATATCAATAACTTCATCTCGGGTGATATCTCTGCCCTCGGGAATCCACGTTTCGTTGGGGGGCGCTTCTCCGCGGTTATCGAGGCGAACAACGCCGCGACCTTTTATCTCTTCTCTCCGAAAATAATCGGTACCACGCTCTCTGGTGGCAGGTATGGACAGGATCTCGATCTGACCGCCTCGCGTGCTCAGAAGTACCGTCAGCTCGCTATCCGTATGTATACTGATACGGCTGAACCGAACAGCGGCCTGCGCTTCATCTTCAATCGAGGTACTGACTATGTACCGAATCGTACGGTCACTCAGAGGTTCGCCTCGAAGGCTGGCTGGCATGTGTATCGATTCGACATGCCGACGATCCCCATTAGCGTTGGTGAATCCTCGAATGCAAATCCTTGGAGCGCCGGATCAATTACGAGCCTAGCGGTCATGCCGGCTGCGCTTTCCGGTGCGCAGATAAGCATCGACTACATTCGTCTCGAGGATCCAGCATCGTGTCCTACGGTCAACGTGACCTATCAAGCGTCGCCGAACGCCGACGGTACGCGACACAGTTTGTTCCTCGATGACAACGATAATCCCTTGGATGGGTATATCTCTCGTTTGGTTCACAACCAGCCTGCAACAGGGATAGGTGCTACGATCTCAGCTGCAACTCATGGTCTGGATCGTGGGGTTCCTTATCGGATCGTCGGGTTTCTCCACGACGATTATGCAACCCTAACTAACGAAGACCCGTGGGATATGCAGAGCCTCAACGACGTGTTGGTGAGCGGCGGCCTCTCGAGTCTCTCGAGCAATGGCTCTGTGCTGAGCGGCACTGCAAACTCGTCAGTACCTTCGGTGTATCTCCGTGTCGGTTCCTCAGGAATCGATGCCTCGGTCTTTAAGCATTTTTCGATGAAACTCTCTCAGAGCTCTCCGAGCACGGCAGCTCTGTTTTGGAACACTACGACAGGAGCAAGTGGGGTCTCGGAGCTAACTGATTCGAACGCCGATGGAGTGTACGAACTCGATTTGGGGGCGGTAGGTTCGTGGAGTGGCACCATTCGAGAGCTGATTGTGCGCCCGGTAACTGTCCCTGGGCAGTCGTTTTCAATCGACTTCGTTTCGCTCAGGGCGAATGGTTTCGTCAGCACGCTTGCTGATCCTGTGGTCTACTCCTCGTCGGGAACGATCACGCAAAATGCCCCTCCGCTCATATCTATCCTGCGACCCGACAAGCAAGGGGGGGAGGCGTTTCAGAGTTGGAACATGAATGTCGGCGATGCAGTGCTGACGAGTAATCTTGCCAAGGATATAGACCCGTCTTTTCCAGCCGAGTCCCTCACGGCGTACTTGCCCGACGTTCGCATCGTGGAAGGGAATCGAGGAGATTTCTTAAAGGGCACGAACCTTCTCGGGAACGATGATCCCAATATATATTTTACCTTCCCTTACAGCAGTGACCCATCAATCATCGACGCTATATCGTACCGCAACCTCTGCATGAAGCTTCTGATCCAGAGAGATCTCGATGTGTGCCTCGGCTCGATAGTAAAACCGGTGTGGCTCAACGCCGATAACACCTTTACCGACACCCAAGCAGCGATCTCTATTTATGATCGGTGGGGCGGTAGTCGATGGTATGAGTACTGCTTCGATTTGCCGAAGATGAATCTTCTCGGGGAGGCTCCACAAGCCTGGGCAGGAAACGTCACCGGCTTCAGGGTAGATCCGCACGAGTTTTCTCGCGATACCTGTGGTTCAGAGGGGGCTCCTGTTGGTAATCCGACTCAAACGACCTTCATGCTCGATTGGGTGAAGCTCACCAAGGATGTAACGGCCGATACAGGATCGACGAGTATCTTGATTGAGACGGTCGATGCTGATGATACCCCTTTAGTCGATCTCTTCTTGGCGACATCGGCTAGCGCATCTGGGGGTATCAAGGTCGCCAGTGGGATTCCCTCTGGGAAGCGGGTGCACATACTGCAAACTAATGGGATAGCGGACGGCTCCTACTACCTCTACGCCGTAGCTCAAGATGGTTTGAATACTGCAACTCGCCTCGCTAGTGGACGGCTGGTTATTCGCAACCAAGGCGCAGCTCAGCGTGCTTCGCCGGTACTCAATGTGGAAGCGCCTTTTAATGGACAGAGTGTGTGCTCGTCCATTCAAGTCAAAGGCTTCACGCTACTCACCGATAAGGTCGAGCGAGTGACGGCAGTCGAGCTGCTTCGAGGAGGTGTGTCGGTGGGAATTCTCGAGCCGCGCGAATTCTCTCTAGCTGCAAGAGACGCCTTTGCTCCATCTCAGTATGAATCGAGCAACAGCGGGTTTAATGGTGCCTTTGATGTCTCTTCTTGGCCCCTTGGAGAGAACGTCGTTGAGGTAAAGGCGTACTCTCCCGATGGAATGGTGACCTCGAGTGGTCCCATACGTGTCTCAAGAGTGGTGTCGGGGTGCCCCGATCCACTCTTTGATCCGCAACCAGCGGGTGCAGCGCTTGCTATGGATGCCCCGGAAGTTACCCAACCGAGGCCCACGGCCACGCCACGCTTTCAGCCGCCGATGATAAAGAGAGCAAGCATATCTTCGGCGGGGGCCTTTGATCTTGTCGTGTCGTCGGTGAACGACCGGTCGGGTGCGTGTTCGTCTGAATTAGCTGTCAGTGCCAAGCCTACCGGGGTCTTCAAGAGGGTAAAGTCGCTCGTGGCTGAAGGTACGACCTATTCAGGTAAATTAAGGAACAGCGGCATAGGGCGAGGTTCGCTCAAGAGGGCCTATCTGAGGGTTTCGAAGAGCTGTCCATATGGATCCGGGGCAGCGACCGCACAATTGAGGTTCAAGCAATCAGCGAGTGGCAGGATCAGATCGCTTTCCCAGCTGATCTCGCGGTTGAAGCGGCTTCCCTAAGGTGGCAGTTTTTATTGAGAAATTATCGGTCCTTTGCGCTTCGAAGAGGCCTCTTGGCACTCGAAATCTAATCGCCTCAGTGTGGAGCCTCCCCTTACTTTAAGCCGCGTATGAGGGGGGCGAAAGTCAAGCAGACAGCATTCCATTGAAGGCGGCTGGCTGCTAGACTGCCGACTCGGTGGGTGGCTTTAATCCCGGCTAGCTCTCCGGCAACCTTTTTATCTTTCAGGAAGCGCGTATGAGCGAGCGCCGCAGGATCGTTCTTATAGGCTTTGGGAGAATGGGCCGAAATCACTTTCGAGTGATGATGGAACATCCCCTTGTGGACGTGGTTGCCGTTGTTGACCCGTTCGTCTTGAATCCCGCAACTCGTCCCCTGATACCAGAAGGAGTGCTCGCGCTCACCACTTTGCAGGAGCTGCTTGGGGTCGATTTTGATGCGTTTGTTGTGGCGACCCCTACCCAGACCCACTTCAAAGTGGTGAAGGAAGCGATCTTTTTCAAAAAGCCGATCCTCGTCGAGAAGCCCATTTGTAGCTCTGTGGAAGAGGGTGAGGAGCTTGCGCGACTTGCGAATCACGCTGAGATACTGCTCGCTGTAGGTCACGTAGAGCGACAAAACCCTGCGATTAGAAAATTGAAGGAGGTCGTCGATTCCGGAATTATCGGCGAGCCTATTCACTGCAGCGTCACCCGCGTGGGTGGTTATCCTGATGACGTTCGAGAGGGGAACAATGTGCTTCTCGACCTCGCCGTTCACGATCTCGATGTTCTCCAGATGGTTTTCGGTCCTTTCGAGTACCAATCGAGCTTTGTGCACAGCACAGTAAAAGAGGGGATCTTCGATACCGCACAGATTATGGGCGTCTGTTCAGGGCGCGTGAGTGCTGACATTCACGTCAATTGGATCACGCCGACAAAGATCCGAGCTATTCGTCTCACGGGAACGCATGGTGTGTGCTTCGTTGATTACATGCTGCAGACCTGCTCGTTGATGGGAGGCAATCTGCTGAAGCATCGGCCTGATGTCCACTTCTCGTACAACGAGCTGATAGAGATGTATAGAGGATCGGACAAGATAGAGTTCGGAGTAACTCGACAGGAGCCTCTGCGTGTTCAATTGGAGCAGTTTCTCAAAGGTCTTGATGGCAAGCCTCATTCGTTGTGCCTTGCACCTGAGGCTTCTCGGATCGTTGCACTGGCGGAGCAATCGCTGGATGAGGCGAGAAAAATGCATGTGGCACGCGTACCGGTTAATCAGGACAGCTCGCCGCGTCGAGTGGTGGCATAGCTTCGAGGTATATTGCGGTGACAGATCTCTCAGTGCCATTCATTAATCTGGGCCGAACCGTAACGCGCATCCGTGGTAAGGTGCTCGAACAGTGGGAGACCGTCTTGGACAACCTCGAGTTCGTGGCCCCGCCGCGTGTAGGTAAGCTCGAGAATGAACTCAAGGAGTCGCTTAGCGTTGAGAACGTATTCTGTTGCGCTAACGGAACTGACGCGATTACTTTGGCGCTTCAGGCTGCGGGGATTGGTACTGGTTCAAAAGTCGGTGTTCCGAATCTCACCTTCTGGGCAAGTTACGAAGCGATCGTGAGCGTAGGTGCCACACCTGTGCTTATCGACATCGATGCAGAGGACCTTCAGCTGTCCTTCGAGGAGCTTCAGGTAGCACACTCGCAATATGGGCTCAGCGCCATCGTGTTTCCACACCTGTATGGCTTCGCGTCCCTCAATCTCGAGAAGATCCGCTCTTTTTGCCGCGCGAATGAGATCAAGGTGATTGAGGATGGGGCGCAATGCTACGGCGTCAGGGTAAGGGGAGAGGAGATCCTCTCAGGGGCTGAGATAGGTACGCTCTCCTTCTATCCTGCCAAGGTAATAGGTGGCTGCATGGATGGTGGTGCCGTGCTTGGGGCAAATGCGGAGATGGTTGCCCTCGCTCGTAAGCTCGGTAATCACGGTCGTAGCCACCATTACTCCTACTCGCACGTAGGATGGAACTCCCGCATGGGAGGGCTACAAGCTGCCTTTATCAGCGAAATTCTCACCATAGAGAGCGAGATTTTGAGCAGTAGGCGCTCTGGGTTACAACTCTACAAGGAGCTGTATGATTCGACGCCAGCTATTCACGACCAGATTGAAATGAAACTTCCCGGAGATGGGGTGCTTGGTAACGGCTACCTCTCGGTATTTTTGTTGCGCGATCGAGATGCAGACCCGATCAAGGAAGCGCTCCAGGCTAAGGGAATCGGGTGTGGGCGCACGTATCCAGAGACGATCTCGCAGCAGGTGTGTTGTGCACAGGATCTGAAGGCCTCTGAGCTACTCGTTTCGGGCTCTGTGTGTCGAAAGGTTCTCAACCTACCGCTTTTTGCGTTCATAACCGCAGAGGAGTGCGAGCGATCTTTCAAGGCGCTCGTTGAGGTGCTGTCGCACCAGAAGGAGTAGTTGTAATGATTGGTGCCGGTAACATTATCCATCCAACTGCGGTCATTGGGCAGAACGTCAAGCTTGGAAGGGATAATTACATCGGTCCTTACTGCGTTTTGAGCGGTGATGTCGATATCGGAGACAATAACAAATTCATCTCGCATGTCTCAGTAGGTTCGCCACCGGAGCATCGTGGATTCAAGATGGACCCGGAAACATTTGATTCGATCGGCAAGATTACGATCGGATCAAACAATAGTTTTTTCGAATTTGTCACTATAAATCACCCGTTCAAAGATCTCACTGCGATAGGCTCGGATTGCTTCATACTGGGGCACGTGTACCTTCCTCATGATTGTATCATCGAGGATGGCGTAACTATCGCCAATGGATGCACGATCGGTGGGCATTCGATACTCATGAAGGGATGCAATCTCGGTTTTTCGGTGAGTGTTCATCAATTTTCGACTATTGGGCCCTACTGCATGGTCGGGATGGGTAGCATAGTTTTGGAGGACCTCCCCCCTTTCTGTGTCTACGTGGGGACAGGGCCTCGGCGATTGCGCCTCAATTCTGTGGGCCTATCTCGTAACGGCTTTGACGAGGCAACCGTTCAGCAACTGCAGCAGTGGGTCGAATCGGGGAGCAACGAGTTACCAGAGATAGCTGCGGTGCAAGCGGATATCAGGCGCTACAAGGAAAATAGTGGAAGGCGTTAGCTTTGAGAATCTATGGAAATAAGTAGACAGAAACACGCTATCGATAGCGGCCTGCTCATCGTTGCAAACTATAATCAAATGGCCGAAATCGGCAGCGTGCTCGAGCGTTGTGAAACATACTTTCCCAAGAGCAATACGGTCGTAGTGGACGATGGCTCGACAGATGGTTCCTGCGAGTATGCCGAAGAGCGCGGGTTCCGGGTGATACGCCATGAAAGGAACATGGGAATCGGAGCTGGAATTCGCACAGGAATAGACCATGCGATTGCCAACGGCTACACCTGGGTACTAATCTCGTCTTCGAATGGAAAGATTCGACCAGAGGATTTCGCAACTGTATATACTCCTCTGATTAGCGGAGAAGCAGACTACGTCACAGGTAGTCGTTTTGCTCGAGGAGGAAGCAGTCCGGGTCTGACGCCCTTCAGGCGATTCGCTATTCCGATATTTTCGCTAGCCACCTACCCGTTCCTTGGCCAACGCTTCAGTGACATTACCTGTGGCTTCAGGGCGTATTCCCTGGAGCTGTTTAAGGATACCAGGTGTAATCTTCACCAAGATTGGCTCAATCGTTACGAGCTCGAGTACTACATACATTATTGGGCATGTAGACTTGGAGTTCGTATCAAGGAAGTTCCCGTCATGATCCCCTACACGCACCTGGCCAAGGGGAGAAAGAGCAAGATACGCCCGTTTGTCGGGTGGTGGTCCATGATTCGCCCCTTTGTATATCTACGCTTGGGATTGCGAGCCTAGGGAGGCAAGGCATCGCAGCAGGGAAGGGGTTTGCCTCGCTTCTCTGGCTGCTCCCTCTGTGTACCTCTGCGTCCTCCGTGGTTTCATCCCTACATGCATGAGTTGAATACTCATGCGTCGACAGGACTGTCGCTCGTCAAGCAAGCGTTCTCCGCTTTAGCTAACTTTGATCGGCAGCCTAGCTTTTTGGTTAATGAACGCAGAGGCCCGAAAAAAGCGGAGGGCGCAGCCGATAGCAATTCGCCCGGTTTCGCTCTTTGAGTGTATGTCATGTAAGTTCAAGAGTAGTTCAACTTGCTAGCAAGGGGGGGGGTGGCTGCAATACACGACTCGGTAACGTCACCTCTCATGAGGCGGCTGCGGAGTAGAACGCTTACGCATGAACACTCGGAAAGAGGCCCCAGTTTGGCCCTTTCCGATGTGTTGCAGGCACGCTACTTCGTGAGGTGCAGGTTTGTAGGTGAACACGAAATAGTTGACTCCAATGTTTTCAAAGCCCGGGTGACACGGATGGGCCTTCATGAGGAAGCTGTCATTTTGAATGAGGTGAAAGGAAGCCGGTGTCTCAGGGGAGCTGTTTGATGCAACTCCCACGTGCGCATACCGATTGTAGATACTTCGACTGTGCCCCTGCATGTCGAAGGCTCGGTAATCATCGAGCCGTGGGGCGTAGACCACACCGTTGACGACCCGTACGCCAGCAACCTTGAGTAAGTTCGCGTGACCACCTTCGCCAAAAACTACCCAGCGACTGTTGGGGTCGTCCTTTCCGATCTTTGAGGCGAAAGCGAGGATCTTGCGATCCGTTATTGGACGAATCCCCCGAGAGACCGGATTAATGAAGGTATTGGGAAGCACAAGCCACACTATCGGACACCACAACATCCAGGATACCGAGCTCAGAAGCCCTGTGATGGCAACACCCAACGCAACCGCTAGCAGTGTCAATTCGGCGCGTGAGAGGAATTGAGGCATCGATTGTTCGATGCTCCATCCCACGACGATGGCGATGAGTGTGCTTGCGATACCGAGCCACCAGAAGGTCGAAGTGTTGAGTAGACGTCGAATGGGCAACGCCGAGAGCATCGCCACTACCAATATCCCCAGCAAACCTTGAGCAGCGTACACTCGCTGTCCCGCCGCCAAGAAGAGCCCAGTAACGCTACCGATCCATTGGGGTACATCGAACGACATCCACGCCAGGTGACCGATGAGCACGAGCAGTAGCGGAACAAAGAGGAGTAGCTCTCTACTCGGTAGCTGCTTCCTGAGCCAACGATAGAGAAGCGCCGGTATCACCAAGGGCCACACAACGATGAATCCAGCGGCCTCGCACACATTCCCAAGCCATAGCGGAAATCTTTTATCGGTGAAGAAAACATCGGCCAAATTGTTCAAGTAGCGATAGGGGGGGAAGGAGCCTGACACAGAGATACGGCGGCCAGGATAATCAGTATTTTGCACGATCTGAATTATGGGGGAGATCTCTTGATAGACGAGAAACATAATCGCGCCAAAAACTGAGAGGCTGCCCGTCAGTAACGCGCCTCGCGCTGCCAAGGCCCCTCCCTCTGCCACACCATATTTGAGCGTCAGAGCAATTCCGATGGCTAGTGCAGCATGAGCTACCGGAACCATAAAGGGCGGATAGACACACATTGTAAAGTCAACCAGCGAGACAACCAGTACGACGGCAGACCCGAGCGCGGTAAGCCGAGAGCGGGTATAGAGAAGTACCCACGCTGCCAATGCAGACAAAAGACCGGTCGCGACGATCTCTGGTAAGCAGATACTGAACCACCACTGAAAGAAGCTTGAAAAACACAACCAGATGGTCGCGCACAGAGCGATTACTGCGCTCTCACAGAGCAGTAAGGTGATACAGAAAAAAACAAACCCGAGCGCAACTAGTTTGGTCGCATACAGGGCGGAAAATGCTCGATCCCGATCAAAGAGGAAAAAGCCCCAGAACTGCGGGCGAAAGAGTGACGTGAAATGCGGGGCAGGCTGATTCATGAGGAGCTCAGCCCCTGGAGGTCCGGCAAAATCCTCAATTCCGTTGACGTTCGTTTTCCAGCGCGCGCCATAGGCGAGCATGATGGGTGAATTAACTAGCCATTCATCACTGCGTATCGGCCTGGGCTCGCCGAGGACCAGGTGGTCCTTGTCTATCTGTGGAAGAAGGCGGTCCCACATCCCGATAGAGGAGAAGTTCAGGGAAAAGGCTACAATGACTACCCAGACAGCGACCGCACACAGCGCGCCGAGCTTGAGTCCCCTGATAACGTGAGGTTGAATCGCTCTGCGCGGCCCAAGCATGATTAAAGCTCCTTTGTCGCAATTCTTGATAACAAAGCTTGCTTCCCTACTAGATCGAGAAATCACGCTCGTTGCGAAACGATAGTGCAACTTTGACTGTTATGTAAACTGGGGCAAGGCGCTGTCTTCTGTATGCAAAGTACAGGTGAGGAGGTTCTGTATCATTGATGCATCCCGTGCTAGTTTTCTCAGGAAGCGAAGAGTACTAGCCGAATAAAGGTGCATATGAGCGCAGAAGATGTACAGAAAGAGGGGATGACCTACGAGAAAGCTGGGGTAAGCATCAGCAACGCCGATGATACCAAGAAGCTGATGTCGAAGTCGCTCGAGACGAGTAATCCTCGTGTGCTCAACAAATTCGGAGCTTTCGGTTCGTTGGTTGATGGAGTGTTCGCCGATTGTAAACACCCCGTCCTGGTACTCAAGATGGAGGAGCCGGGGTCGAAGCAGCTCCTCGCAGCACAGCACAAGCGCCTCGCGGGTGTAGGATACGATCTCGTCAATCACCTTATTAACGATGTCGTCGTCATGGGTGCGCGGCCTATCGCTGTTCTCGATACGATCGTGTGCGGAGCTCTCGAGAAAGAGGTTGTCGTTGAACTCGTCGCGGCGGTCGCCGATGCATGTAGAGCACAGGATTGCGATCTCGTGGGCGGTGAAACATCCGAGCAGCCGCGAGTGCTTCCGGCAGGTTCCTATATCTTGAGCGCGGCAGCTCTTGGTGTTGTAGACAAGGACAAGATCGTCGACGGCTCTGCGATACGAGAGGGCGATGTCGTGCTTGCAGTGGCCTCGAATGGCTTGCACACGAATGGATACACCCTCGTAAGGAGCTTGCTAGATGCCAACCCGACGCTAGCAGCATCGGAGGTTTCCGGCGGCCAGAGCTTCCTTGATGCGGTGCTCGAGCCTCACACCTGTTACAGCAAGGCTCTTCAGGAGCTGTTCGCCCAGGTGCGCGTGACTGGTCTCGCGCACATCACCGGAGGAGGAGTGGCAGGGAATCTGGTGCGCGTATTGCCGACAGGAGCGCATGCAGAGATCGATGCTTCGAAGATCAAGGTTCTCCCAGTATTCAGGGTGATTCGTGATATCGGTTCGGTTAGCGACGAGGAGATGTTGCGGTCGCTTAACTGCGGTGTCGGTCTCACTGCGGTGGTGAGAGCCGCTGATGTGCAGAAGACTATAGAGATTTTGGAAAAGCACGGACACCATACCTACCCTATCGGTGTCATCAAGGCTGGAAAGGCCGAGGTGTCGTTTGTGGGCAGACTGGCTTGGGGGGCCTAAGCCGCCGATGCAATGACGTGCGTCCTTGCTTTGACCGGTAAATAGCACCTTTCTCGACTGGTGATAGGTCCGTCGGCGATTTGGTTATGTCGTTATCTAGGACCCGGATTACTCGAGTCAGCTTACGAAAAATGCCTTGCCCATGAACTTAAACTCGCTGGGCGCCCTTTTATCGGTCAGACGCCTACTGCCTTCCCCCTCTCTGCTCTCGCCGTCCTCTTTGTAAAAATTTCCTTTGTCACGCAACTGATGCGGTATTTCACTGATACTGGCTCCATGTATTTTAACAAAGAGGGCGGTGAGATTAACAAAGAGAGCGGTGAGAACAGAGAGGGGGAAAAGCCCCTCTTACCCAACAGGTCATCGGCTGTGCTTCTGAGGTACATCGAACCAAGCGCAAGTTATCAACTCGCCGAGGCTCCGGTCGTGCTTAATGAGAAGTTACTCAAAGACGGTATAAGGAGCCTATTACCCTCCCCCTCTCTGCTCTCGCTGTCCTCTTTGTAAAAATTTCCTCCACTTTCTCGCGACGGGTAGGTTTTGCCTCGCTTCCCTAGCTGCGCGCTACTTCAAAATATCCCGATACTCGAGCGGTATTGGCTGCTCGTCTTTCTCCTTCGATCCCTTTGGCTTTGCGAGTGTCACATCCTCTATCGAGGTCTTTGGTTCAGCCGGAGCTTTGTTCTTTTCGAGAGACGAGTCGTTACCGGTGTAGCGCGTGTCGAACATCTCGTCTTGCGAGGCTATCTCGGACTCTTTAAACGCGGCGTTCGGGCCTAGACCCGAACCGCTTGGGCCGTCGCCCATGTCACCTGCTTCTTTCGCTTTTGCGTTGCGATCGGGCATTGAGGACTTTGCACCCGTTCCATCATCGCGCCCCTCTGGGCCTTGTTTCTGTTGTTCCCTCGACTCCTCTTTGCTGCGTGAATCGTTACTACCTTGTGAGCCTCTCTCTCCTTTGTCATCGCCTTTGCTCTGGGATGGCGATTGGTCGTTCGCGTCGTTCTTGGCGTCGTTCCCCTGCTTAGAGGATTTTTGCTGCGATTGCTCGTTTGGTTTTGCGCCGCTCCCCGCGCCTTTCGAGCCGTTCTGTGAGTCTTTGTTGCTCTTGGAGGAGCTCTCCTTCGGTGACTCTTTTTGTCCGCTTTCGCCCTTCTGTCCGTGCTGCCCTTGTTGCGCTTTCTGCTCTTTGGCGTCTCCGGAGGATTCCTTGTCACCCGCGCCTCCCTGACCTTGAGATCCCTGCTCTTGCTGTTCGAGCTGCTCGACCGCTTGCTCCATCTGTTGAAGCGCTTGGTCTAGTTGGTTTAGCGCTTGAGCTACACCCTGCTCGCCTGACTGTGAGGGCGATGAGCCGGATTGGCCTTGCTGCTGTGAACCGCTGGACTCTCCGCTCTTCTGGTCTCCCTGTCCTTGCCCCTTACCGGAAGATGAGGGCGAACCTTTGGAGCCCTCTTGTTGGGAATCATTTTGACCTTGAGCAGATCCGCTCCCCTGCCCTTGTCCCTCGCCCTGCTGGCCGCCCGACTGCTGATCTTGTGACTTCTCTTGCTGTCCGCTACCACTCTGCTGCGATTGCTGCTGCTCGGAGCTTTTTTGTTGACCAGAGCTGTCCTGCCCGGATTGAGACTCTCCCTGTTTCTGCTGTGACTTCTGATCTTGGGAGCCCTGTTGTTGGCCGCGTCCCTCTTTTTGAGACTCGGACTTCGAATCCTTCGAGGAGTCCTGCGAGGGAGACTGTGAATCGTCTTGTTTCTCTTGTTGTTTTTCTTCCCTTTGCTGCGTGTTGGTTTGCTGTGAATCGCTCGGGCGTTGTTGCTCGCGGGGGTTCTTCGCTGGACTAGCTTCTTTGCGGTCATCCTTCGGATCGCTCTCGCGCTGAGGAGATGTGGAGTTTCTCTGCTCGGGCGGAGTTTTGGGCAGTTCATTTTTCTTTGGAGAGCTTTGTGGCTTATCAGAGCTGGGTTGTTGAGAGGTTTCGGAGGAGTCGGATTGAGTAATATCGCGGGCCGAAGAGGCGCTGTCTTGTAGCGCTTCGCTCAACTCTTGTCGGGTGCGCTCCAGTGCTTCCGATATTTGATTGGCATCGGAGGGAGATCCCAGAGTTGTGAGAGCGAGATCGAGAGCTCTCTCTTGAAGCGGAATCGGGAGCTCTGGGTTTTGTGCCACGATCTCTTGAATCGCTTGTGCAGCTAGTTCGAGGGGGGATCGTGGGCGGAGCCACGCGAGCGTGAGCGCGGCCGAAGCACATACGAAGAAGGTCAGGGCCGCGTTTCGGTCCGTGTTAGAAAGTTTGAATGCGCAGATAGATTTAAGATCGGGGAGCTTAGAGATGATTGAGCCGAGCTGGAGAGAGATGAGCTCACGACGTGCAGTGTCGATTTCGAGTGTGGACTCTTTCAGGTGAACGAAGGATGCGAGCCTGTCTTTGGTGGAAAAAGTTTTCTCTACAAGAGCGGACGCTTCAGCGGGAGAGATGGAGAGTGAGGGAAAGCCGTTTCGAGAGATGAGCCACAGGGTAGCTGCCACCACTGGTGTCAGTGCAAGCACGAGCCATGATTGGTACCAGTATGCGGAAACGAGAAGCAGAGTTAGTGCAGACAGGTATGCGGCGAACAGCAGCACGAGAGAAATCGCACGATTTCTACGCTCCTTGGTTTGAACGGTGTGTAAGAGAGCGTCTATCGAATCGGACATAGCTTCCCTAGGAAGACGGATTTCTCTGGTAGGTGTTCACTGAGTTGTTGTGTGCATCGAGTGTTTCGGAGAACACGTGGCCTCCCTGTCCGTTAGCGACGAAATAGAAGTAGTTCGTCGTTGCTGGATAGAGCGCAGCTTTGATGGCGCTTAATCCGGGGTTGGCGATTGGGCCGGGAGGGAGTCCGGTAATTACGTACGTGTTGTACGGTGTCGGAGTTTGAAGATTCTCCTTCGTGATGTTGCCGTTGAAGTTTGGAATTCCATAAATGACGGTAGGATCCGCTTGGAGTTTCATCCCCTTCTTGAGGCGGTTGTGAAAAACTGAAGAGATAATCGGTTGCTCGTCAGTACTACCGGATTCCTTCTCGATAATTGAAGCAAGGGTGAGTAGCTGGTGTTTGGTCATGGATAGCTGCTTCAAGCGCTCATCCCATTCAGGCCGCCAGCGCTTTTGAAGCTGCTCGTGCATCGCGAGGACGATCTTCTTGGCCGGTGTGTTGCGTGGAAACTGGTAGGTATCGGGGAAAAGGTACCCCTCCAGGGTGGCGCCGGCTATTTCGAGCTCTTTCAAGAGGCTCGAATCGGAAAGTAGCCTCTCGAATTCGATGCGTTGGAGTATGCCTTGCTTTTCGAGGTCAGGACCGACCTCCCACATCGACTCGCCCTCCTTGAGGGTTATCTTGCGAAGGAACATCTTCCCTGAGGCCATCTTCTCGAGAATCTCGTTCGGGCGCATTGAGGGTGAAAGTTCGTACTCACCCGCCATGATGGAGGTGTCCTGGCCACGGATCTTTGCAAAGGCAATGATCGACCAGCGACTGCGTATGAGGCTTTGGCTTTCAAGGGTCTTGGCGATCCCTTTGAAGGTCGACTGAGGGGGGACCTCGAAGATCGTCGCGCTTGTGTCCGTGGGGTTCAGCGGTGAAAAGAAAAAGGTGTCGAGAGTTTTGTAGACCCCAAGGGCGACTACAAGTGGGAGAGATACGTATAGAATAGTGAGAAGTAGCTTTCGAACCACACAGCCCTCTAGGATTGAGGAGAGCCATGAGCAAGGCTCTCGAAGTAGCGTTCCAGTATTAAGCACGCAGCGAAAGCATCAACCTCTTTGACCGAGCTAAAACTTTGCGCGGCTCGCTGAGTGGCTTCCACCGAAGAGAATGCTTCGTCGACGTATACAATCTTGATCACTGCTCTCTTAGCAATACGACGAATAAAGCCCTCGATATTTTCACAGATAGGAGTTCGATGCCCGTTCGGGTCCAGAGGGAGCCCTACGACGAGTAGGGTCGCCTGACGCTCTTTGAGAATGTTCAGGAGCTCCCTTTCGGCTCGCGCTTGGGCTCGTGGCCACACGGCTACTGGAAAGGGTATGCGAACGGTCTCATCGGCAGCTGCACAGCCAACTCGTACGGTTCCCACATCTACTGCAATGATTGTCATAGTTTCGACAGGTTTTGTAACACCTTGAAAATTCTTTAGAAATACGTTGGGTGCTGTTCTGTCGGATCGCCAAGGGGACGTAAAACGAGCGCTGAGGGCGACGATAGGAGAGAAGTTACCAAGCGAATGCAACCAAGTTAGTGAAATTACAGTGATGAGCTGGGCATAAAGCCGCTTGGGGGCTTGTGACACCCTCGACAGTTCAGATACAGTCCCGCTTGCATGAGAAGGTATGTTTTGGCTGCCCGAACTACGGTTGTTGTCGCGGGTGGTTTATTACTTATAAGTGGTACGAACTTAGGGAGTCGGATTGCAGATGTCGCAGGCCTGCGACTCTCGTCCAATGAGCTCCTCTACAGTGACGAGAGCCCGCTGCAGCGTCTTGGGGCTCTCTCGCTCGAGGAGAGCGATCTCTCATCCCCTCCGCGAACCGATCTCTCACTTCGCACTCCTATTACGCCGTTTGGCGCAGGCGAGGCGCTACTCGCAGATGGCACCTTCGAGCACACAATATCTAAGGGGGATACCCTTTCCTCGGTATGGCTCGATATCGGTGGAGCGCCGGAAGGGGCGCAGGCCGTAATCGATGCATTCAAGGATGCACGCGTATCTGCTCACGACCTGAAGGTTGGAGAGTCAATCGAATTCACACGCCAAGCGGGTGAGATAGTTCAGCTTCGTCGCAAGTTGTCGGGAGGAGCTTCGCTCATACTCACTGGAGGCCCAGGCGAGGGTTACATCCCACGCATCGATCAGGCTCGGGTCGTCCGCAAGGAGCGCAAGGTAACGGGCACCATATTCTCCTCGTTGGTTGATTCGGCAAATGGAGCTGATATCCCCTACTCTGTCGTTGACGATTTCGTAGACCTATTCAGTAATCGGGTCGAGTTCCGTAAGGATCTTCAACCTGGAGATACCTTTTCGGTCGTCTTCGATGAGTCGTTTACCGAAGATGGGGAAGCGCTTCAGCCGGGAGCTATCCGTGCTGCGTCTCTCAAGCTTGGAGGCAAGTTGATGGCCGTGGTGCGTGATGTAGCGGCTGACGGAACGGTTCGATACTTCGACGAGAACGGTCAAATGCCGACCAAGGCGTTTTTGCGTTACCCGGTTCAGTATACCCGCATCGCCTCGGTCTTCTCGACCTCCCGTTTTCACCCTATTCTCCACGTAAACCGCCCACACAACGGTGTCGACTTCTCCGCTCCGATAGGCACGCCTATTCGTACAGTTGGTGATGGAGTGGTTGTAGCTTCCGGGTACTCGTCGTCGATGGGCAATATGGTCAAAATTGCGCACGATTCACGCTACACGACTGAGTACATGCATCTTCACAAGATCGCTCCGGGGATCAGGAAGGGCGCGCGAGTGGCACGTGGCTCTGTAATTGGAAGTCTTGGTAAGACCGGCTTGGCTACGGGTCCTCACCTTCATTTCGGACTTTTCGACAACGGTAAGTACATCGATCCGCTCAAGGCCAAGATTATGCAGTCGCCAGATGCGATTAAGCCGCCGGCGGCCGTGCTTGCTATGATAGCCGATCTGAAGAAGCTGCATGATTCGATGTCGGTGGCTTCGGTTGCTGCTGGTAAGCCGAAGGCATGAGTTTCTCGGTATCCATACTCGCTACAGGCTCTGAACTCCTCGATGGTCGCGTAGTCGACACAAATTCGAATTTTGTCGCCCGAGAGCTCTCGGAGTTGGGGCTCAAATTGAAACGAGTGCTGCTCGTCGATGACGACATGCCGGAGCTGTTGAGTGGTTTGCAACAGCTGAGCGCAGTGAGCGATATCGTCATTACCTCTGGAGGGCTCGGGCCAACTGACGACGATCTGACGCGAGAGATGTTCGCGCGCTTTTTCGGCGTTGGAGTTGCAGAGCATCCCGATGCACGGAGGCACCTGGAGGAATTCTACGCCAAGCGCGGTCGAAAAGTGGATTCTACGAATCTGAAGCAAGCGCTGCTTCCGATCGGTTCGACGATGATTCCGAACGCAGTCGGGACAGCCCCAGGATTCATGATGACCACCAAAGAGGGAGTGACGGTGTGCTCCCTATCTGGTGTGCCTCGCGAGTTTAAAAGTATGTACGCAGCCTCTGTCGCTCCGTTGGTGCGTGAGCGCAGCGTGGGATTGCCCAAGCTTAAACGAATTACCTTCAAGACGTTTGGACTTCCCGAATCCTTGGTCGGCAAGCTCGTATCGGGATTGAAGTTGCCGGCGGAGATAGTGGTGTCCTATCGGGCGGCTTTTCCTGAGGTACATGTGGTGTTGAAGGCACCTGAGAGCTTTCTAGCACTTGCAGAGAGCGCAGAGAGGGTGCGTGCTGCTATCGAGGATAGCTTTATCTTTTCGCAGGATCGCGAGCAGTTGTTCGTCGAGCGTGTTCAGAGCCTGTTGCTCGAACATAAAGCAACGGTTGCTACGGCCGAGTCGTGTACCGGAGGAATGCTCGGTGAACTTTTGACCCGAACCCCAGGCTCGTCGGCGGTGTATCGCGGTGGGATTGTGGCCTATCACAACGACATAAAGGAGCAGGCTCTGGGTGTAACGCGAGAGGTTCTCGATACCTATGGCGCCGTCAGCGCTCAAACTGTCGAGGCGATGGCGAGTGCGGTGCGAAATCAGTACGGCGCGACGTTCGGGCTCTCAGTGAGTGGTGTTGCAGGTCCAGATGGGGGCAGTCAGGAAAAGCCGGTTGGCACATTCTATATCGGATTCGCCTCTCCCGAGGGGGTAACGAGCCTGCGATGTCTCTATCTGAGCGAGCGAGGAAATGTTCGCACCTACGCTGCATATGTCGCCTTGGATTGTGTGCGTCGGACATTGGAGGGGATTCCTCTGCCTGAAACCCTTCCGCTTCTTTCTCGAGACGTAGCCACGGCTTAGAGCCTTTATTTCTTAGGCTCATCGCGTTTTAGAGTGGGTGATAGCGAGCTTGGAGACAGCGTAAGCCCTTGTTTTGACCTATAAATCGCGCCTTTCCACGTGCTCGTGCTCGTGCACGTAAACGTGAACGTACCCGAAAAAGCAACTTTTTCCGCTCCCGCCCGAAATAGAGCAGTATGCTCGACTATGAAAAACTAGACGTCTACCGAAC
>JBIIOE010000078.1:0-17256 GCA_044337105.1 Bdellovibrionota bacterium
TCCTGCGGAAAGGTCTTCCACCTCTCAGGATTTGTGCGCCTCGTAGGCGCACGACCGCGGAGCTTCCGCTCCGCTTGCTGGCAGCACCACACTCCCAGCAGAAGGCGGACTGGTTGGGCTACGGAGCTTCCGCTCCGCCTGCTGGCAGCACTACGCTCCCAGCAGAAGGCGGACTGGAAAGTCCGCGGTCCGCTTCTGCTCCGCTTGCTGGTAGTGCCACGCTCCTGGCAGAGGGCGGACTGGTTGGGCTACGGAGCTTCCGCTCCGCCTGCTGGCAGTACTACGCTCCTAGCAGAAATGGGATGCCGTCGCGTTCTTGAATTCGTTTCAGCCGGTCGTACGCAATCCGCCAGCGATGGCGTTGGTCACGAGGAGGAGTTGTGAGAGTACCGTCTCGCTACCTCGGTCACCCCTCCACTGACGAAGCAGCATCACCTGTGTGCGATGAAGATCTGCCAGAGGAGGCTCGCGTAGCGCCAGGGTCTTGTGCATACGTGGACGACGATCTGCGAACGGCTCGCTCATCAATGCTTCCAGATTTTCCCGCGTACGAGAGTACTCCCGTAAAATACGCTCCATGAATCGCTCGCGGCGTTCTGAGTCAGTAACTAAAGACCCGTACAGCTCCATCATCTCTATACTGGCGCTGTACACCATCGTCTCGACGTTCGTGAAGAGATAGTGCGCGGGCGCCCACTTTCGAGCCCATACCGAGAGAAGGTTCCACGCCGTCGGGTCCTCGCGCTCGAGAGATTCAAGCGCCTTTCCCACCCCGTACCAGCCCGATAGAAAAAAACGTGATTGATTCCAGGAAAACACCCACGGAATGGCACGCAGATCTTCGAGCGATGCTGCACCCGTTCGACGCGACGGTCTTGATCCTATCTTGCTCTGCTCGATCGCATCTACAGGCGTCGCCTCTCTAAAGAACGCAACGAATCCCTCTTCATGCACCAGGGCTTGATATGCCTCGCGACTCCACTGAGCCAAGCGCGTCATTATTGTCGCCAGCTCATGCATTGGCGCTGCGACCTCACTCGGAAGTGCATGAGTGAGAGCTCCCGCAAAGAGCAGCTCGACGTTGTACGAGGCCGTCATCAGATTCGCATACTTCTGGCTGACGGTTTCCCCCTGTTCGGTGACTTTGAAGCCGTTCGTTAAAGATCCCGGCGGTAGTGCAGCCATGAAACGATCGGTCGGACCCGCTCCCCGGCTGATAGTTCCTCCGCGCCCATGAAAAAAGCGGATCGGTACACCGCTCTCGCTGGCTACTGAACAGAGACGCTGCTGAGCTCGGTGAAGCCCCCAGAAGCTCGCCAGGATACCGCCATCTTTGTTGCTGTCGCTGTATCCGATCATCACATCTTGGGGTGTAGAGCGCTGCGCTTCGCCCTCGCGAAAGAGCGGATATGTGAGATACTCGGCCATGATGCGGTCGCTGTGTTCGAGGTCTTCTATCGTCTCGAAGAGCGGTACTACGTCCAACGGGCCCTTTAATCTCGAACCATCGAAACTCGCTAACTCACCCTCTCGCGCCAAGAGGTGCACAATCAGAAGATCTGTAACGTCACGGGTCATACTGACGATGAGTGAACCCATACCGGCAAAACCGAAGCGTTTTCCATGCTCCGCCAGAACTTGAAAAACGGCGCGCACCTCGTCACCTTGGGCTCCCACGGATACCGAGCGGTGCGCAAAGGGTCTATGGCAGCGTAACTCCCGCTGGAGGAGCTCCATCTTGCCTTCTTGGTTAAGCCCCGACCAGCAAGCTGAGGATCCTGATGCGGCAAGGAGCTGCTCAAAGGCAGTGTTGTACACCTCGCTATTCTGCCGCACGTCGAGCTTCGCCAGGTGGAATCCGAACGTGTGCGCTATCTGAATAGCGGGAAGCACATCCTCAAATGCCAAACGCTCTGCGCCCACTTCGACGAGCGAACGAAATACTATCTGCAGGTCATCCACCAGCTCGGCGCTCGTTCGGTAGGCCTCAGGAGGGAGCTCTGCGGCAACCTCAGGAATTCGGAGCCGCACAAGATTCAAAAACTGGCGCCACGGCTCGGCAGGGTTTCGATCGAGGGCAGCTCGTCCTCGTTCGCCACTTATCTCTCGTAGCTCCGCGAAGCGTCGGGTGAACTCACCCGGTAATACATGCAAGGCTTCACTCAAGCTCAGCCGAGCCGCTAGTGCAGAAACGTGCCTGTGCTGAAGATCGAGCGCGTGCTGACGTAAGACGAGAAGGGTTTCCTTCGTTACCGCTGCCGTAACGAGAGGGTGTCCGTCACGGTCTCCTCCTACCCAGTTACCGAAGGAGAGCCCTGGAAACAAGGGCCCGGAACCGAGATCCCGCGCAGCTCGACCGTGTGCGCACCACGCTTGGACAAAACGCCGCATGACCAAGGTAACCACTTCGGGGAACACAGCACCCAAGTAGTGCGTGACGTTAGCAAGCTCCGATGCGACATCTGGTCTGTTGATGTATACCTCCCCTGTGCGCAGAAGCCGCTCGAGCGATGCCTTCATCTCGTTACGTATCAGCGTACGTTCCGCCGGCGAGTACATCGTATTTTCGAGCTTGATCAGCTGAAGGTAGAGCTGGCGGTGATGTTCGAGCACCGTTGCCCGCTTCGCCTCCGTAGGATGGGCGGTAAGAGTAGGTTCTACTGTTACCGTGGAAAGAAGCTTTCCCACACCGTCGAGAGACCCCTGAGTTTCCTGCACTGCCCCCAAGAAGCGGCTCCATAATCCCCTACTCTCTCCCGCACCTTCGGCATGACGACGAGCTTGGTTAGCCGTATTCTCCTCGACCATATTCAGCAGTTGAAACGCGAGCGAATAGACCTGTACCGCTCTCTCGGAAAGTATCTCGGGCACCACACGATCGCTCTTCCACGGAATGACGGCCGCGAGATCTTTTTGGTCTAACTCGATCAGGGCTTCTTCGAGACAACCTATGACAAGTGCAAGATCGTGCTCCCACTTCTCGAATTCGTAACTGTGGCGCACATCCATGCTCGAGCTCCCTTATCTGTTGAATCTTATGCCGCTCTCGCGCCGGCTTTTGCGGATACTGCAGATACACCGCCCACAGGGAGGTACTTGCACAGCATCTCCCCCAGTCGAGGCTGCTCTAAGAACCTTCGCGCTGACGTACTACCCGTAGCTTGCATGTAGCCGTTCAACAGCGTACGCAGCATCTCCTCGTCGTCGGCATTGAGCTCTGAACTGCGCACATACTCCGTGTTAACAAAGCGAGCGGCAACGTGCGGTAGGAAGACAACCCCTCCCGTCATACCCGCCCCTACGTTGTAAGACACCGCCCCGAGTATCACCACCACTCCGTTGGTCATGTATTCGCACGCATGCAGGCCCACACCCTCTATCACTGCGCATGCGCCGCTGTTGCGTACGGCGAACCTGTCGCCTGCCAACCCGTGAACGAATACCGTTCCTCCAGTTGCACCATACAGGGCGCAATTGCCGATAATGGTATTCTGCGTCGGGTCGAACGTCGAATCCTGCTGTGGCCGAATAACCATACGTCCGCCGGACATCGCCTTGCACACGGAATCGTTCGCTTCACCCCGAAGCTCTACATCCAGCCCTTTCGTCATGAACACCCCGAATCCTTGGCCGGCACTTCCCGTGAAACTCACGCTAAGAGTGGCTTGTGGTCCCGGGTCAAACGCATGCGGATCGTCGAGCCCTCCACGAGCGATACTCGACATGCGCGCAATATGCAGATCTCTGGCGATCTCGGCAGAAACGGTCGCCAACACGCCTCTATCGTAGGTCGTTATCGCATATGCAGCCGACACCTTCCCACCCGACTCCTTTGCTGCCTGGTATGCTGATACCAATTCCCGATTAATCGGATTAATCTCCTCGGCAAAGATCGGCTGACGTGGGCTCCTCGACATCACGGCCCCGTCGAGAAGCGTACCGAGATCGAGCTGACGCTCTTCGATCAAGCGAGCGTGCTGCTCGTTTGTGTGGAGGAGATCCACACGTCCTACTACCTGCTGCAAGGAGCGGAATCCCATCCTGGAGAGGCGTTCTCGAACATCCTCGGCGATAGCGGTCAACACCGTGACTATCGCATCAGATGTGCCCTTGTACTTGGCCTTGAACTTGGCATCGTGCGTAGCGATACCCGCAGGGCAGGTGTTCTTCTCGCAAATGCGAGCCATGACGCATCCCTCAGCTATCAGGAGCAGTTTACCAAACTCGAACTCCTCTGCCCCAAGCAAGGCGGCCATGACGATATCTCGTCCGGTGTGGAGCCCACCATCGGTGCGCAGCGTGACGCTCGAACGCAATCCGTTCTCGAGTAGCGCTTGGTGCACCTCTACCAACCCAAGCTCCCACGGTAGCCCCGCGTGCTTCATCGAACTCAGCGGCGCCGCGCCAGTCCCTCCATCATGCCCCGATATGTGGATTACATCGGCGCCTGCCTTGGCAACTCCTAGCGCTATAGTTCCAATATTCGCACCCGCTACGAGCTTCACGTTCACGAGCGCCGAGGGGTTAAACTGCTTCAACTCGTATATGAGCTGTTTCAAGTCTTCGATGCTGTAAATGTCATGTAAAGGAGGCGGCGAGATGAGGTCGACGCCTGGGTTCGAATGCCGGGCCCGGGCGATATCCGTCGTCACCTTCACACCCATCAACTGACCGCCCTCTCCAGGCTTCGCACCCTGCGCGATCTTTATCTGAAATTCCTTCGCAGTTACGAGGTATTCGGCGGTGACACCAAACCGCCCCGAGGCGACCTGCTTGATAGAGGCAGCCGCACCGTGGGTGAAGTAGTACGGATTCTCCCCACCCTCTCCACTGTTACTTCGCCCGCCGATCCGAGCCATCGCTTCGATGATATCTCGCTGCGCCTCGGCCGAGATAGCACCGAAGGACATAGCACCTGCTCCAAAGGTTCGAAGTATGTCGCTCGCCGGTTGCACCTCCTCCAACGGAATTGGGGATCCTTCGTCCTTGATCGACAAGAGATGCCGGATGTTGGTCGGCTCTGTCTCTTCGCCAAGCTTGAGATATTCCCGATACAACTCCGGATCGGAAACGCGCATCCCGGCATCCTTTGCGATGCGATGAATCAACCGCGATCGAGAGTTCGTCATCGAATGCTTTTCTCCGACGCCCCCACGATTGTGCTCCTTGAACTGATACGTCTTGAGTAGCTTGTCTGGCTCCGTAGACTCGATACGGGAGACGATCTCCTCTGCGATATACTGCAGCCCTACTCCGCCAATCGGAGAAGAGAGCCGTGGAAAGTACTCTTTGACGAGATCGCTGCCCAATCCAATGGCGGTAAAAAGCTGAGATCCCTGATAACTTCGAACAACTGAGATACCCATCTTCGACATCACCTTGAGCACCCCCTGCTCGAAGGCTCTGAGTAAATTGCGCTCCTTTACGTCCGGATCGAGCGCTAGCAGGTCAGGGAGCTGTTCACTCCGCGCGATCTCCAGAGCGAGGTATGGGCACACAGCCGTAGCGCCGAAACTTATCAGGGCCGCTACGTCGTGCGTTCGACGGACTTCGCCTGAATCCACCACTATCGAAGCGTTGAGGCACAGGCCCTCGCGCGTGAGCGCCTGCACAATCGATCTGAGGGCCAACAAGCTCGGGATCGGTGCAGAGTCCTGGTCTGCGCAGCGGTCATTCAGTATCAGCACCGATACACCTGCCTCGACCGCTTTGACAGCAGCGGCCCCAAGCTTGTGCAGCGCTGTCTTGAACCCCACGGCACCGTGATCACGAGTAAACGTCATCGCGAGCTCTGCCCTCACAAGACGTGCTTGCGGGGTGAGCTTCTCAGGAAGCTGACGAAGATATGTCATCTGGCCAAGTGACAGAACCGGGCTCGAAAGCTCGATCGCCGGAGCCGGCGGGATCAACTCCTTCGGAGCGAAGATATTTGGCCGCGCTCCGATGTGAGTCACGAGATCCGTCACCATCGACTCACGTAGATAGTCGAGCGGTGGATTCGTAACCTGCGCGAAGTCTTGATAAAAGTAATCGAAGAAAGAGCGTGCCTCGTTGGATAAAATAGCGGGCCGCGCCGTATCACCCATAGAACCTATCGGCTCTTTACCAGTAACGATCATCGGAACGAGCAGCTTCTCCAGATCCTCCTCGGTGTAGCGAAAGATGTGCTTACGACCAAGAGAGCTCGACTCTCCCGGTCGCGGCACGATCTCGATCTTTTCAAGTCGCGGATCGAATCTGACATCTCGATTTTCCCGAGAATGGCTAGGATCCTCGAAGTGCACTTCGCCTGACTCCAGCTCGACAGTTACCCCTGTTCCGGCATGCAGAGATCCTTTGGCGGTAATAGTCGATTCATCGAGCGAAAACGATCCCGCTTCCGAGCACAGGTAGAAGCGATCGTCGGTCATCGCCCATCGACACGGACGAAACCCGTTACGATCGAGACGCGCACCGATCGTCTCCCCGTCCGAGTACGTGATAAAAGCCGGCCCATCCCACGGCTCCATCGCACGGCTCCAGAAGCGATAGAAGGAGTTGTGTTGATCCGCTGGAGGCATCATGATTGCGAGCGCATCGTCGACACGTGGAATACTACTACGATACTTGAGCGCCTCGACCATCTCGTTCAAACTGCCCGAATCACTGATCCCCTCGTGAGTGAGAAGCTCGTCCACGGGCACCCCAAGCTCCTGCTCACGGGCGTACGACCACGATCGATTACCAGCAATCGTGTTAATCTCGCCGTTGTGGCCTATCAAGCGAAACGGCTGAGCTTTATCCCATGCTGTGCGAGTATTAGTGCTGAATCTACGATGGAAGAGCGCGAAGCGGGTCTTGAACACCGGATTTTGTAGATCTCTATAAAAGATATCGAGCACGTCCGACTTGACGAGCCCCTTGTACACGATCGTCGTCGTGGAAAGCGATGTGAAGAAGAACTCGTTGACTATGCCTCGCATCCTCTCTTTGGTGCGTGTGGATTGCTTCGCCGCGTAGAGGAGCTTGTTGAATGACTCGTTGGTTCTGCAATACACCGGTCGCTTGATGATGACGTGCTTGATGGTCGGCAGGGTCCTTCGCGCTTCCGGACCGAGGACCGAGAGGTCCACCGGGACATCACGATACTCCAAAACCTCCATACCCATGAAGGCAAAGGTCTCCTCGAATATCTTCAAGGCGAGGCGCAGCCGGTCTTGCGCGGTTGGGAGGAATAGCGTCGCCACGGCGATCGAGCCGCGCTCGTATCCGAACAGCTCGAATGGAATGTCGGTCATGATACCGACCCCATCGGCGCTGACATTGTCAGCGGCACATGCGCCTCTATGCTCGACGCATCGAAGGGCCCGTAGGGCCTGCTGAAGGAGCGCATGCGAAGGAGTGTTTGTGCGGCTGGCTACAAAACCTACACCGCAGGCGGAGTGCTCGGGCTTTTTGTGTAAAAACACCGCTACCTAGTCCGTCTAAAAAGTGACGCCAAACAACGTGAGAGACAGACCCTCACCCATCCGGGATAAGCATCTGCGCTTGTCCAAAAAGCGGCCTGTTCAAGGCCTACTTGGTCTATATCACACAATAAGATGCGCTCGCACAGAAAATCTGTGCTGCTAGAGGCAGGTATGAATCAATTTGGTCACAAGAGCGCGCGAGCCACCCCGTATACAACCATCCCAACCACGATCGTAACGAACATACTACGGCTCCATATCATCCCTGCCGTAGCCGCGATTCCACCCCACAACTGCGGATGGGTTATGCTGAATGCATACCCCCCATCGCCTCCCGCGGCCACGAGAATCTCGGGGGCTACAATTGCGGTCAGCGCCCCTACCGGTGCATATCGAAGGGCACGCTGAACCCTACCCGAGAGCGAAATCTTGTTTCCGAACAGGAGGAAGAAACTCCGCGTAAGGATACTTACCAGGGTCAGTCCAAACACGACCAACCAGATCTGCGCGTCCGACATCATCGCTGCACCCCAGAGGCATCCGAACCGAGAAGCCATTCGCTGGCCAAACCGACAATCATTGCGACCACGACTGCCACGACTAGATTCAATTTGAGGGGAAGCGGCGCACCGAGGATGGCAACCAGAGCAGCCGCAAAAGCGGCGAGTACCATAGGAGTACGATTGACAAGGGGAACGACGATTGCAAGCAACGCAAGCGTTCCCGCGAATGACAGCCCCCACGCCTGAGGTATCGTAGTCCCTAGAAAGATCCCCGAAAGGAGCCCTACCTGCCAGACAGCCCAATTTGTGATCGCCAATCCGAGGTAGTATGGCTCTCGTAGATGCTCACGCTCCTGCCCGGAATAGCGGGCCATAAACAGAACGAACGTCAGATCACCGTTGAGATATCCCAGCACAGCCCGGCGCCAGAAAGAGTGGTGCTTGAAATGGGGTTGTAGCGCTGCGCTGAAAATCACAAACCGCAAGTTCACCACTGCGGCCGTCAGCAACACGGTCCAGATCGGAAAATTACCGGCGATGAGCGGCAGCGCCGCCAACTGCGCTGAGCCACCGTACACCAACAAGGCCATACCGACCGCCTGCCCTACAGAGAGCGTCGACGAGGACATGGCTACCCCAGTTACGAGCCCCCAAGTTACTAATGCAAATGAGCCACGAAGCAAGGTGCGCATCCCAGCGACAGCGGCTTGGCGTTCAGCGACAGACCAGGTCATGTGAAATTCCCCATCACGAGCGCAATTTACGAAAACTCAACCCTAACAACACCAAACTGCTTGTGAGAGCACCACTGAGTTCATATCATCTAGGAGGTGGTCGTCTGGTGTGCGTACCGGCATGGCCTTCCTTGGCTAGAGGCGATAGAACACTACGCGACAGCGTTGCCAAAATAAAAGAGCCTCTGCCTCGAGGAGATATACCACATGGAACTGACTCAATCGATGGACTACGTAACCCTTGGACGCTCCGGCCTGCGAGTTTCTCGACTGTGTTTGGGCACGATGACCTTCGGACCACAGTGGGGATGGGGCAGCGACGACGCAACCAGCGCGGCCGTGCTAGACCGCTACCTAGGCGCCGGCGGAAATTTTCTCGATACCGCAAACATCTACACGAAGGGCTACTCCGAAGCGTTCATCGGAGAGTACTTCGGTAAACGCAAAGGCACCCCCTCGAACTCTGCGCGCGATCGACTTGTAATCGCCACGAAATTCATGGGCAGCATGTATCGCAATGATCCTAACGGAGGCGGAGCAGGCGCAAAAAGCTTGATCGCGGCGTGCGAGCAATCGTTGCGACGCCTGAAAACTGATTACATAGACCTCTATTGGGCGCACTTTTGGGACCGTCTCACACCACTGGACGAGATGCTGCGCGCCATGGAGGACCTCAGACGCGCCGGGAAGGTGCGGTACTTTGGCTTGTCAGATCATCCTGCTTGGGTGTGCGCAGACGCACAGCACATCCTCCAAACCATGAATGCAGCCCCCATCGTCGGACTTCAGATAGAGTACAGCCTCGCACAGCGTACTGTCGAGGCGGAGCTCCTGCCGATGGCGCGGCACTTCGGCATGGGAGTCACGCCGTGGTCACCTCTACGGGGAGGAGTCTTAAGTGGCAAGTTCACTCGCAATTCGCGACCCACAGATCCGACGAGGGTGCGTGTCGATAGTCCACATTTGAACGAGAAGAACTTCGCGATCATCGACGAGCTCATTCGGATTGCAAACGAGCTGTCAGAACAAAAAGGGCGGTTAGTTTCCGCGGCACAGATAGCTCTTGCATGGCTCCTGCGACAGCCAGGGGTAAGCTCCGTTATAATTGGAGCGCGAACCGCTACACAGCTTGAGGACAACCTCGCTTGCCTCGACGTAACATTAGGCCCGGCGCATGTCGAAGCCCTCGACAAGGTCTCAACCGTCACGCACCCCTTTCCCCACGACTTTTTGGAGAACGCTCAAAACATCATCCGCGGTGGGGCGATGATCAACGGATCCCCGAGCACGGTTTGGGATCTTTCTCCCGCTGCGGATGACGAGCGTTGGTAAGTTAGGAAAACGAGGCAACCCTCATCCCTGCTGCGAAAGCGGATCTTGGGTTGCTTCTCTGGAAGGAGATACACAATGAACAAGGCGATCACGATAGTACGAGCAACGGGACTCCTGGAGGGAACCTCCTATCTCATGCTTCTTTTCATAGCGATGCCGCTCAAATACCTCTTTGGGGAACCGGCAGCAGTACAGGTGATCGGGTCTGCCCACGGGGGCTTGTTCCTCGTGTACGTAGGTATCGCCGTGTGGGCATCTCGTAAGCTCCGCTGGCCACTAATCAGGCTCGGTGTAGTGATCGTAGCCGCAGTACTTCCCTTTGGTCCGTTCGTACTCGATCGCTCTTTGCGCCGAGAGGCCGCAAACTCCTAATCTAAGAGCACGAGTCGTTTGCGCTGTTCTTCCGTGAGGTCAACGTCAGCCACGTATGCAACGCTCTGCGCATATTCCTCATTCCTGAAGGGAAGCTTATCCTCGAGGATTCTCTCGAACTCCTCCTTAGCTTCCGAGATAGATCCAGTCGCAGAGAGTGCTAATACGAGCCGACTTCTGCATGCGAGTGCGGACTCTCCTTTGAGGGCGAAGCACGGCTCGGCAAAGCGACGTAGCTCGATCGGGTCTACCTTGACGAAGACTCCAGCAAAGTTGGCTACCCAGTCGAGACCACGACCAACCTCACTTGGAATCGGCGGAAACAAGACCTTCTGTTCCTGTTCTGATGAGAGCCCTCTGAAAAGTTCCACGATCGGAGCTGGCACCTGAGCGTTGGCAGGAACGATCCCCTGGACGACCATCGCGACGAGCGACTGTCTACACAGTTCGTCTTTCTGCTGCCAGCGGTCGAAAAAATTACTCTCGTCGACCACATCGCAAGCAAGCATCGCGAGAGCTTTTATGCGTTCCTTCTCCGGCGAGTCTTCGAAGAGTCGCGCTAGCAGGGTATCTTTAAAGGATTGATTCGCCCATCCTCGATAGCGCGGCAGCGTGGCGAGCTTCCGGATATCCGAAGAGCTATCAAGAAAAAAATCATGGCCGGCCCAGTACGAGAGTTTTGGTTTATCCAAGGTATGAACCGGCACCTTTCCAACGATTCCTCCCCAAGGCACCCATACCTCGTCAAGAAGAAGCTTCTGAAGCGCCGGAAATCCAATCTCGGTCAGCTCCGTGCCTATCCAAGTTCTATTCGAGCGGTCGTACATCAGCTTCAGAGACCGCTTGTCGAGCACATCAGCCGAGCCAAGCATGACGAGGTCGGCGCCTCGCTCGAACACGTGTACATGCGGGAAGGAAGCTTTGAAGGTATTCAACACCAAGGCCAAGGTTGTGTCTGAGATCGAATAGGTGTGAAACCACTGCGCATAGATACCACCAGGTGCTAGCTTACTCTTGGCAAGATCGTAGAACTCTCGCGAGTAGAGCCGTTCGACCCCACCCACCCACGGATTACTCGGTTCGGATGCGATGACCGCATAAGTGTTGTCCGTCTCCATGAGAAATCTATAGGCATCGCCAAGCTGCCAGAGCACCTTTGGATTCCTCGACGCATCGGAGTTATACGAGTCGAAACGCGGAGCGAAATCCTTCACGGCACTCGAAATCTCGAGAATATCGACCTGATCGAACTCTTCGTAGCGCGCGAGAGAACCAACGGTTATCCCTGTTCCAAAGCCGATCACCGCGGCGCGTCGACTAGAGGAGGCCTGCAACAACCCGGGCAGATGTGCCATGAGTGTGGTGGTCACCCTATCACCACCCTCAGTACTGCCATCCGACTTCCCGTTCACTAAAATCGCTTTTGCCGAGGCAGATGAATGCAAGACTGCGACCGTAGAATTTGGGTCATCTTTGTAGGCCTCAATCCACTGAGCGCCCATGAACTCCTTGTAAAAAGCCACGAAACCTTTGTACGTAGAGTCGTTAGCCGCCGTTATGCGAAATGTACCTCGGCCTAACGCCATCTGAGGCCACGGCTCCAATGCAGCCGGAATGAGCGCACACAGGGCAGAGATGACGTACAGACCACGACGACCGTTGGACTGGGCCACGTATGCGGCCATCACGACAAGCAAAGCCCCCCCGACGAGACAAACTCTCAAAACTCCGTCTAAATTGAGGTAGTGCAATGAAAGGTACCCACCAACTACGGCTCCCACCACACAGCCAGTTGTGTTGGCTCCGTAAATCAACCCCACTCGATGCCCGAGGAGTTCTGCTCGATCGGCTGCTTCTTTGAAGGAGAGCGGAAGGGTTGCTCCCATAGCCCCTACTGGTATCACGATCAAAAGACAGATGGCCGCAAAGACTACCGCATAGTAGACCCAGAAATTGGGCGCCTGCGTGGTAAGAAGGGAACGAAAGACATGGCTGCAGTATGGTAGGAACGGCACGATTACATAGACTGCGACAAGCCCAGCAACCACCAAAACCTGATTGTAGGCCAAAGAGATACGACCGAATCGACGCTCGGCGATTATCCACGCACCTAGGGCAAGCGCCAAGACAAAGGCGCTGACGACCATAGAGAAAGCGTACACCGATGCTCCGATACTCAGAGCAACAACACGGATCAGAACGGTTTGAAAGGTGATCGAGATCAAGCCAGCAAGGCACGAGAACGCCGCCAGTAGAACAAATCGACGAGGATTCCCCTGCGGCCCCTCTGAGACGTCCGAGGAATCACTGCGCTCGACATGCGGAATTTGAAGAACAGAGAGTCTCGATGACAAGAGAACGAAGAGCGCTCCAACGATACAGTTCACAATCCCCATGAAGAACATCGTCGTCGAGAGCCCAAGCCACGGTACGAGAACGAAGCCAGCGCACACCGTTCCAGCGAAAGCTCCGAGCGTATTGACTACGTATACCTTGGCGTGGAACGAAGCTGCATCAGCTACACCGCGCGACAAACCCTGCGTAAGAAGTGGCAGCGAGGCCCCCATCATGATGGTAGGTACACCGACAAGGCCCGCTGCAACGACTACATCAGTTCCGATACCACCACCTCGCCCGAAGGTGACGAACTGAACGTGCCAGAACAGATCGTGAAGCCACGGAAACGCAAGCGCCCAGACACCGATCGCTGCCTCGAGTACTCCACACAGCATCACCAGGCTTCGAGGGCTACGCCGTTGAGAAAACCTTCCGAAGAGGTTGTATCCGATAGCCAAGCCACCGAGAAACGTTGCCAGGACCAGCGATGCAGAACGCGCCTGACTACCGAGAAGATTCGCAAGGTAAAAGTGCCACGTTACCTCGTAGACCAGAGCGGTAAAGCCGGTGAAGAAGATGAGAAACAACGTGAAGAATCTGAGCGATGAGAACCCGAGCATACGAAGGAGTATCGGCACGACGCCGAATCGAGACAAGCTGGTAGCTGGTCTTAGGATGCCGAAAATATTCCCAGTCTCAATCGCTCAAAACACCGTCTCGATAAGTTTCTTTTGACGGGGGTGTAGTCGCTGCCCTGAGAACGACGAAATAGCTCCACACAGCAGACTGGTCTACCCCACCTCAGCGGCGACGTCCTCCTCCACCACCTCGAGCCATCCCACCAGCACCGGCTCGGCTAGCCATACCTCGGGCAGACGCACGATTAATCGAGCTTCCACTTCTCGACATACCGGAAAGCCCCGCCCCGGCCGATGACCCGCTCGTGCGTGGTCGCTGAGCGTGGGCTGATGACGCGGATTGAGCACGTTGCTGTATCTGAGGGTTACTACGCATTGAGTCAGCCCTTCTCTGAAATTCCGGATTACTCCGCGCCTGGTTGAGTCGCTGGCTCGCTGCTTCACGATCGAACCCGGAACTACTCGCTCGCGCACCCAGCTCGCTCGATTGCAACGCAGCTCTGCGCTGCTCGGGCGATTTTCCTTGATATGAGGCTCTCGCGGTACTCGCACGACTACGCGCCTCTGCGCGCTTCTCCGGTGTCATCGTCGTGCCGTTTACCCTACGCTCCTGTCGCCATTCCTGCTGTTTGCGCCCGAGATCCTGCCGATACTCCCTCCAATCGTCTCGATTGTCCTGACGCCACTCTTCTCGATCGCGCGCGAAATCGTAGGCATCATCCCATCGGTCGCGCCGATAATCGACCCAGTTGTTGACTGCTGGTCCCCCATACCAGAATCCGGGGCCGTAGAATCCACCGCCGTAATAGTAGTGATCATCATGGTCGTCACCCAAGGCATATCCGAGCGCCATCCCTACACCGAAAGAGGCCAGAGGAACCAGCCAAGTGGAGGAATTATCAACTGGCTTCTCGTACACCGTCGCCGTAGTCGTAGCCGGCACATAGACAACCTCCGGTTGCGCAGGCTCGATACGGATGATCGTGGTGCTATTAGCTCCCTGCTCCTCAATGACGTTTTGTTGCTCGGAATCTTTGAGATTGCCGACTGTCTTTGCCCGAGCGCGCATCGTTTGGATCGCGCTTCTCAGATCTTCATTCTGATTAATGAAGGCCGAACCGAGGGTAATCGTCCAGTCTAGGTCCGACGCAAGCTTGACCAAGACACTCGGATAGTTGGCGATTCCTTTGACTGAGTCGTCCCAAGGTTGATTTTTAATACCCTCTGGATCGCCACCCTGTTCATTGTACATAGCCGCATCGAGCACCTGCTCCGGAAATGTCGATGCTGCAAGCATCTGCTGCAACAGAATGTCTGGATACAAAGCGATAGGCTGTACCAATTTCTCCAGCTCCCCGCGAGACAAGCTTGCCGGCGCCCCTTTTGGCGAACCCTTCGACTGAGCAACCACAGTTACCCCTGGGACAAGCGCGCTCAGCG
Organism: Bdellovibrionota bacterium; assembly: GCA_044337105.1. Classification (GTDB taxonomy): domain Bacteria; phylum Bdellovibrionota_C; class UBA2361; order UBA2361; family OMII01; genus OMII01. The sequence goes on from JBIIOE010000078.1 coordinate 14,805, forward strand.
AGAGTGCGAACGATACTAAAATAACTATCAATCTCATGGTTCCCCTCCTACTCGACGCGCATCCAGGTTTCATCGATCTTTATACCGGCGATTTCATCGTAATCAAAATCCGTTCCGAGATCTTTTTCGTAGATCCATCCGCGCTCGTTGGATGCGAATGTCATGACGCCACTTTCGTCCCACTGCGCGGGGATCGATACCAACCAGTAGCGACCAGGCTTTGAGAGCGCATCTACCGGTGCTCCTGGCTCCACGGGAGTATACAGAATCCTGTGGTAGTACCCGTGGTACGGCTGCGGTTGGCCGTCCTGCGTCACTACGTAGCTTTCATCCGCAGCTTGTGCGACGGCAGGCCCGAGAGGGCTCGTCTCTTTATCACTATCGGATGTCGGCCAGTAGAGCCCGTCCTTGTGACCTGGCGTGCTCACCAACCTGCCCGCATACCGATATACTCCATCTTCATCCCAGTCTCGCGAAGCATACTGTCGCTGAGCAAGATAGACCGTTCGCGCCACATCCAGAGCCGAAAACTCGTTCTCACCGATCCGCCTCGCCAAGACCTCCTCTTTTCCAGCCTCGGCATCGAACACCCAACGGTCGTGCTGGCGCACAAGCGGTACGGCAAAGGGCCAATGCTTCTCTCCGAGTACGACGACGTAGGCCCCGTCGCCTCTCGGCTGCAGCTCGTGTTTCTGATCAAATAGGGCCGCAAATCTCCGCACACGATTATCATCGAGAGCCGGGTCACCACTGTCGAGTAAGAAATCCCCTGCGGAGCCCAGTAGAGCCTTAGCCTCCTCACGACTCTTGCTCGCGACGACCCCCTCGAGAGCTCTGAGCGCCTGCTCCGGTGACTCGAACTCGCGCGGTGGTGTCACGGACGCGCTGCATGCAACGAACGCACAAAGAGCTGATGCCAATAACAATCGCCGTTTAATCATAGTGTTCGCCTCTACAAGCTCCAGCATTTCGCATTCATCCCCGTCACCAGACTCAGCGGTGCGCCCGGGGATCGTATTCGAGGAAAGTACACCACTCAACCGTGACCGTCGAGCGTTACGTGCGCCGCCCTGCCCGAGGAATGACCCGGGACCCGTTGTGGATCGAGAAGCAACAGTGAAGTCCTTGGCTACTCGCCGGAGCAAACCTCAGAGAGATTCTCCGTCGTGAGTGGGAGGTGTCAACGAAGGGTCCTCGCATGTGTCTCCACTAACAAGTTGTGGAGCGGACTCTGGCGTCAAATCGCCAGGAACAGCGGAAAGCCAATTGAACACTGGGGAGCCCACCCCCCTGAGGACACACTCGGCGATCTCATTAATGCGGTCCACACCGAGATAGTATGCAGCTTGCATCGGCACACTCGGGGAACTTCGCGACTCGAGCATATAGCGGATCCATATCTCTGCTACTCGATAAGCCCTTTCGATCGGCTCCACGGAGTCGAGCAAAGTCGTTGTCGTAGTGAGAGCGCGCATGAGCGGGTTGATGCGCTGCGTACTAAATCCGAATCTCTGGAGCAGAAGCAGCGCAATCTGTACCGAAGCGCACCCCCACATCTCTGTCTCGTAACACGCGTCCGCAATGGCATCGTCAGAGCGCTTGAGCCGCTTTAAATACGTGCGTAGTCCGTCTCTGTCATGCCGGACCAAGGGGAGTAATCCCAGCCACCGGACGCCACCGACGAGCATACCGACCTCTCGTCCGACCGGCTCTAGAGCTAGACCGACGAACCAGCCCAGGTTGAGCGTTCTCTGAAGACGTTCGGTAGTCGCCTTTATCAGCGACGCATCCGCCTTGCGAGCGGCCATGCGATGCATGAACATCAAGGCTGCAAGAATGGCGTGCTCGGTAGGAGAAAACGCCTCGATGAAATGATTGGTAAGAAAGGGTCGCCGCTCCTCTCGTAACCGTTCAGGCCTGAGCATCGACACCGCATGAAAGTACGGCGCCCGAAACGCCCCACTCTTGAGAAACCGCGTGAGTGACATCGCACAGTCCCTACTGATCACATCGGGCGCTTGCCCTTCGCTGGCTAGCAGAGTTCGCACAAGGTAGGTAATGGATGTCGGAGGCCTCCCCAACGAGTCCGCAAACGCGTTGGCATATTCCCACGACTCGGAACTGAAGGTGTTACCCAAACTTTGAGAGGGTCCGAGGTCGTTCATTCAATCCAAACCTAGCTTTCAAACTTCAAAGGTTGGGTTCGACACAAACAGCGGATCGCTGAAGACTACGTGCTGATTACGGCGGTTATGTATGCATTTCTAGGGAAGCAAGGCGAAATCTCTTTCTGCTACTAAAGCTGCTCTTGGGTTGCTTCCCTAGGGAAGCGAGGCAAAACCTATGTTTCCTCGCACGTGAACGTGCTCGTGAACGTGAACGTAAACGTACCCGAAACAAAAACCTCAAGTTTTTCGGGTACGTTCACGTTTACGAGCACGAGCACGTTCAC
>JBIIOE010000077.1:0-17256 GCA_044337105.1 Bdellovibrionota bacterium
TGCCTCGCTTCCTAGAGGAAACGGGGAACTCGTGGACCAGTTCAAGCGCGCATCTTTCTCGATAGTGCTCAACATTGCCGAAGGTGCCGGGAAGCTTTTGCTGACAAGGATTGGAGCCATGCTTTCCAAGCTATGCCCGCAGCCAGTGTGACTCCTCCTCCGGGTACGTTCACGTTTACGTGCACGAGCACGTTCACGTCGCGATAATACCGAGTCCTACCCACTCGAGTCCGCGATGACCCAAGATTATGAGCGAAGTCTCCAGGATAAAATACTTTCGTCGGATTGTCCTTTCGGTGCTCCATGTGCGACTTTATTAGGGTAAGATCACCGAATGTGCGCTCAATGTATAGCTATGTCCCGTGAGATAAACGATGTCTCAAATGATTAAAGGGGAATCTCGCGCTTTCTCTCATCGACCGACTGTAGCGGAGGTAGACCTTGCAGCCTTGCGTTTTAACCTGCGCGCGCTTAAAGGGCTCGTAGGATCGGCCCAGATGATGGCCTCAATCAAGGCCAATGGATACGGACATGGGCTAGTGGAAGTAGCTCGATTGATGGAGTCGGAAGGGATCGATGCTTTCGGAGTTGCCTATATCGAGGAAGCCATGGAGCTGCGTCGGCACGGGGTCTCTCGCCCGATCCTCGTGTTCGGAGGGTTGCCCCACGAGCAAATAGAGCTGTATCTGGCTCACAATGTGGATATCACCGCCTCGTCCGTTACCAAGCTCGAGCAGATTGAGCAGACGGCAAAGCGCATGGGTGTACGAGCCCGCGCGCACCTCAAAATAGACACAGGCTTCGAGCGCATCGGGGTCCACTACTACTCCGCACAGACTCTCTTCGACGCAGCGCTGAGGGCAGAGCACGTTGACATTGTAGGGGTCTACTCACACTTCGCCGACGTGAATGCGGATGACATGACCCTCACCAATCTTCAGCTCGAACGCTTCCTAGAGGCTCTTTCGTATTACGAAGCACGCGCGGCGCAACCTTTCGTGCGACACATTGCAAGCTCTGCTGGATTGATGGTGTCGCAGACTACTCATCTCGACATGGTCCGGCCGGGATTGGCCCTGTATGGCGTCTATCCAGGCCGAGGGTATGAAGGAATCGTGGCCCTCAAGCCGGCGCTCTCTTTGAAAAGCCAAGTCGTCTATTTCAAGGTCGTCAGGAAGGGCGCAGGGGTAAGCTACGGACATACGTGGCACGCCCCCGAAGACACGCGAGTAATCACGGTGCCGATTGGCTACGGAGATGGGTATCTCCGCCAGCTTTCCAATAAGGCGTCTGTGATAGTGCGGGGGCGTCGTTGTCCGATCGTTGGAGTGATCTGCATGGATCAGCTCATGGTGAACATCGGAGAGGGCGAAGCGTATAACGCCGATGAAGTGGTTCTCATCGGTCGGCAGGGTGATGCCGTCGTCACCGTAGAGGAGCTCTCTGCGCTGATCGAAACCACGCCGCACCAGATCTTAGTCTCCCTCAATGAGCGCATTCCGCGTGTCTACGTCGATTCTGATCGTGAGTGACGAACATCCACCCCTTGTACGATGGATGGCGGGCAGGGATGGATGTTCCTAGAGCAGGGGTTCTGTTATGCCGAAACGTTTACCTGCTCACCGGTGCCGTACAACTCTCGCGGAGCTGCATCGGCGTTTTCGGTGATCGCGGCGTTCTGTTTCTCTTTGCTGCTCTTTTGCTCGGCTTGCTTCGTGTTTATCTGTAGGTCCGATGTGGCTGGAGCTAAAGAAGCGCCCCCGATTGGTCCTATTCCTTGATCGCTCATACAACCTCCTGTTTGGCGTAAGAAAGAGCCAGGCATGGCGCCTCTCTTCCTGTGTTACCGGGAAGATCGGCTGGATACCGGTATTCTTTACGAAGAGAGGCTAACCCGATCCGCGACGATAGCAGATACGTCACGAAGTAGTTCAGGAAGGGTATTCACAAAGAGAGGGTTGAGAGCAACGAGAGAGGGGAGGTGTTGAGTCCGCCCCTTCTCGTTGTACTCGCTGAACTCTTTGTAGAAACTCATTTCAGCGCCCTCGAGTGCTCTCGTTACGGGGTCGTACCCGCTGGTTGACGTGCACTTTACCGACCTGCTTCACCGCTAGCATCGGGTGCCGTCGAAACCTTTCTGCGATCGTACGAATGGGTGAATAAGTAGCTGCTCAAAAGAAAGTCCGCAGTTGCTCGATTGCACGCTACAGGAATCTCGTAGAGTGCAGCGATGCGCAGTAGCGCTTTTACATCGGGGTCGTGCGGTTGTGCTGCTAATGGGTCCCAGAAGAAGATCAAGATATCCAACTTTTCGTCGACGATCAGCGCTCCGATCTGCTGATCTCCACCGAGAGGTCCCGAGACACACTTGGTAACGGGACGAGATAGCTCTTTCTCCACAAGAGCACCGGTCGTGCCAGTGGCTATCAATTGGTGTTGCGTGAGCCGCTCTCGGTTGGCGCGCACCCACGCGCACATTTCGGGCTTTTTACTGTCGTGCGCCACCAAAGCGATCCGTTTTTGTTCGGGCAGGGGAGAAAGGGGGTGGTCGAAAGTTATCGTCTTCACGGTGTTGGTGTACACGCAAAGGGCTTGTGTGGACAACACAATAAGCGCGCGCTCGCCTTCAACTAGCGCTTTCTTTGGCTGCCAGTATCGCCGCGACTGCTGCCAGTTCAGACCTTAGTACGGAGTCCCCGAGCGAGACACGCACAAATCCCTTCTCGGAGAGGATTCCTTCCTCTTCGTGGGTGAGATCTCCTTCAGGCCCAATTACGATATGAATAGGGGAATGGTCGCTCCGTGTAGAAAGTGCGGACCGGATGGGAATCGTATCTTCGGAGAGGGAGCACGACATTCGCGATGGAGAGTCAGAGCCGGTTTCTTCGCTAACAGCGAGTGCATCAGAAAGGCTGCTGGTAACGAGTACTGTAGGGGTTTTTGCTTGCCTACTCTGCTGGGCAGCCGCAAGGGCTATCTTGGCGAAGCGTGACTCTTTTGATCGAAGATCCTTCGCGTCGTGTAGCCGCACTACGCTTCGTGTTGCTTGCCAATAAACGATTCGAGCGACGCCGAGCTCTGTTGCCCAGTCGCAGATAAGGTCGTTCTTTTGGCCCTTACACAACGCACACAGGAGGGTTATCTGGGGTATCTTTGCAGTCGACGATGCGCATGAAGCGAGGATTCGTACATGCACTCCTTCGGCCAAGGAGTCTATCGCTCCTTCATATACAGACCCACGTATGGGGTCGGCGACCTCGAGGCGCTCGCCCTCTCGTAGGCGCAGCACGTCTTTGATGTGGTGGGATGATTCAGGTGGGAGGATAAGGGGGGCGTCTGGTGTGGTTTTCAGATGCTCATCGAGGCCGGAAACGAAAATTCGGGGCCCTCGCTGCTCACGTGTCACAGATCACCAGACGCTCAAGGTACGGGACTACTTCTTGCGGAGCCCCATCTTGTCGAGGCGCGAAGCGAGGTATGCGCACTTGTCATACCCTACGATGCGCTCACCACTCTCGAAGACGAAGGTCGGGGTATCGAATACACCCAACTTGCGACCGCGCTTGTAAATCCCTTTGACACGCTCACGAGTGTCTGAAGAAGAAACCTTACTCAGGAAATCTCCAAGGTCGATGTCGAGGTCGTCGCACAGCTCGTTCATAAAGCTGTCGTCGTTAGGGTTCTCGCCAAGACCCCACCACTTATTGAACACTTTGATGTTGTATTCCATCAACACGCCGATGTCGTTGGCGATGAGGGCTCCACGAGTGATACGACCTGGGTCGTACTCGGCTTCAGGCCAGTTCTCCGGATAGACCAAGGCGAGTCCGCGCTCCTCTGCAAGTCGCTTGGTGTCCTCAAAGAGATACGACAACTTGTCGGGAAGGATGCCGGTCTGCGGAACAGGTTGACCAGAGGCCTTGGCAGAATAAGGCTGCCACAGAAGCTCTACATTGTACTTCTCCTGGATGTCGTAAATTGCATCCATTGCAAGATACGAGTACGGGCTCTGAAACGAATAGAAGACCTCAACATTCACCGTCATATGCTCACTTAACTATAGAAATACCTGTTCTCAGCTCCGCGCGCTGACCTCGATACGCCATGTTGTGAGTCACAGAGGAAGGATAACGAAATCGTGTGACTGCATCTCTGGCTGTATGTACGAAGCGCGGGACTCCGACTATGCGGCCTACAACCTACTAAGAGAAGCTTGACTGTGGAGTACGTTAGAGAGGAAATGGGGACCGCCTAAGCGATGCCCACCCTTCAAGGCGCATCGGCACGGCTGGCTGCCCTAGGTGTGGTTATAAACCAACGAATGTTCACGAAAGGTAGTCGGAATCGGACCGGTTTGCAAGGATAAGTTGAGCAACAGGCTAAAAAGTCCTGCTTGGTCGGCGATTTTGTGAGCAACGCTGGTTCAATTCCGGGTGCCGGACGTTGGTGGGTGTCTTTTTATCGAGGCGCAGTACGGTAGTGCCTGGTAAGTAACTGGTTTTCTTTGATATGCTCGCTCTGTTCGAGACTGATGAGGCATCGCTGACAGCGAGACGGGAGTGGGTGATTCATGTCCAGGGGGATAAATCGACTGGTAAACGGAGGCGCTAGCGAGACGCGTCCGCTGCTGTGTTTAGAAGTAAATCCTCCGCGGGGAACGGATGTCGATGCGGTTTTGACGCGCTGCGCGGAGCTCAAGGGAATCGATTTCGTCAACATCACCGATTCAGCCTTGGCGAAGATGCGACTCTCTGCGCTCACCTTTGCGGCTATTTTTAAGCAGCGTTTGGGGATCGAGCCGTTGGTGAACGTGTCGTGTCGGGATCGGAACATCATAGCGCTCCAGTCAGAGCTCTTGGGTGCCTGGGCCATGGGAGTGCGGTCGGTGATCGCTCTCACAGGGGATGCCGTGACCGTTGGGGATCTTCCCGATGCCAAGGGGGTTTTCGAGGTCAATTCTATCGGCCTTCTCAACATCGTAGCGACCCTCAACAGTGGAAAGGACTTAGCAGGAGTTGAACTCAAGGGCCGTCCGGAATTCGTTTCGGGGGTGGTCGTGAACCCCAACGCCCGTAATCGAGATGCGGAGCTTCGACGGCTGGCGAGAAAGCGGGATGCGGGCGCACAGTACGCGTTGAGTCAGCCCGTATTCGACCCCGAACAGGCTCGAGCATTCTTTGAGGCGGCTGCTTCGGTGGGGCTCGACATATTAATCGGACTCATGCCGTTCAGGTCTGCCAAAGCCTTTGAGGGGATAGCGAAGGTTCCGGGCATCAAGATCGGTGACGACTTGGTGCGACGCGTCGGAGGTTTGGCTGATGCAGAGGTTGCGGAACTCTCCCTTTCTTTGGCGCTCGAAGTCGCCGAGCAGGTTCGTCCGTTCGTGCGTGGGTTCCATGTGGTCAGTGGAGGGGCTCCACTACTTGCCCTTACCCTGTGCGAGCGATTAGTCTCTTGGATTGAAACATAGGATAGGTAGGTACCGAGTATGAAACGTCGTGAGGAGATGTCTTTCCTCGAAAGGATATACGTAGTCGAGATAGCCAAAGGCCTGCGGATAACTTTCGGGAAGTTGTTTCGAAATCTTTGGTTGCACACACTGCATGCCTTGGGAAAGAAGACCGATGTGGCAGCAGGGGTAGCGATTCAGTATCCCAATGTCCGTCGTCCGTATCCCGCACGGTATCGTGGAAGGCACCGGCTTACTCTCGAGCCAAACGGCGACGTCAAGTGTACGGCGTGCTTCCTCTGCGCGACGGCTTGTCCAGCCCGCTGCATATATATCGAGGCGTGCGAGCACGAGGATCCGAACATTGAGAAGTTTCCAGCTCGATACGAGATCGACACCTTGCTGTGTATTTATTGCGGTTACTGCGTAGAGGCGTGTCCGGTGGACGCAATACGTATGGATACCGGGATACACCCAGAGGTGTACCCTGCAGACCCGCGACTCTTTATCGAGGATAAAGAGGTGCTGATGAATCGCTCTCGTATTCTCGAAGATCTCGGTCCGCAGACCTTGTACGAGATGCACATGCAAAAGATGCAAGAGCTGGAAAAGGTTGTTCTCTAGGTGTGTGTACGCTCGAGGTTCCGGCGCTCTCTTCGGGTCGTGGTTTTGGTCCTCTTCTCCACTGCGACCGTGCTTACGGGTGGACTGTGTTGCTCGTCGAGCGCTGAGGTTCCACAGCCATCGATTCCTGAAGGGGTAGGGCCGCTTCCTGATTTCAGTAATGGTGCGAAATCGGGTGTTTTCGTTACACGCGAGCACGTCGACATGTATCGTGCGCTGTTGCCCCGAGAGCTTGTCGAGCTGATCGGGCGTAATGAATTCGTGTGTGAGGTAGCGCGTAATCCGCAGCGTCCGGAGCTCTTTGAGCGTGTCGCAAAAAACGAAGCTGCTCCGCCAACGCTCACGGCAGAGGGCTCGTTGTCGCCCGTTCCTCAGAAGATAACGGGAGCTATCTTCCCGGCCATCTCCGAGGCAACCGATGAGGCTGGTCAGAAGAGGCGAGCATACGAGGTGCTCTGGAATGTTCACAGCTCCCTCTGGGCTCTGCGTTCGAGCGCACACAAACTGATGCTCACCATTTTTAAAGAGCCCGAGAGTAAAGGGCACACGGTGAATTTTCTGGCGGAAAGGGTGTATCCGCAAAGCTTTGGAGTAAAGCCGGGAAAGCTCGAGCCTCTGTTTCGCGAAAAGATCTCGGCGACAGCTCCGCGCGTTATCTCGCCGCTGAAATGGCTGACTCTGAGATTCGTCGGAGGTGTCGAGGATTACGTGTGGGTGTCTTCTCCTATCACTGCAAAGGTGAGGCAGCTTACCGGCAGTAATAGGTCCGACCTCCTCTTTGTGGGGGCCTTTACACCTGACGACCTCTTCGTATGGTCGGGAAAGGTCGAGCATGTTGAGCCGTCATCTCTCTCCTTGATGCCTATGCTGGTGCCTGTGCTGGAAACTCCGATGGGAACCGCTGGGGTAAAGAGTGAGTCGTGTAGTGCAATCGATTTTGGAGGGAGCCCGCTTGTTCTCAATGCACACCCGCAACGCTTTCGAAATGGACCTGCGTGGATCCCGACGAACGTACGATTCGTGGTTCGATCGGTGTGGAAGATTGAGCTTGTAGCCAAAGACCCATTTTCGCTCGACGCACGACAGACCCTGTACGTCGACGCGCTCACGTATCAGCCTATCTATCGTTCAGTGTGGGAGAGCGACGGAAGATCTCGTCGTTTTGTAATGGGAGTTCTCGGGAGTACGATCGGCAGTGGAGTCTACCGGCCAACCTGGGCGGGTGAAATCCTCTTCTCTACGATCGATGGTGGGCGCTCTGTTCTCGTGCCAATAGCGGTCGAGACATGCGATGCGTTCGTGGCCGGGCGTATGCTCGACGACTTTGATCCGTCGAAGTTGGCGCCTGCTGCTCCGATCGAAACAGTTTCACCCCAAGTCCAGCTAAACGCCGCAATGCCAACAGAAGTACACGAGTCTGGAGAGTAGCCCAACAGCCGCTTTCGCGGCAGAAGTGCCTTTTCTCAGCAGCGTGTTACAGGCTCTTCAGCTTATTTTACGCGACGCAGGTGGCCAGGATTCGGTCGCGAAGCGCGTTGGCTTCCACTTGCGGGGTGCCGTAGCTTCTTCGGGCTTTCGTGATCGCTGTGCTCTTTGAGGAGATGTACTATCTCTTCAGGAGCAGCCTCTCTCCAGACGTACTCGTCTCCTTGTAACGACGAGGCTCCCCAGATACTTCCCCACGGAATGACGCAGGTGATGTATGCAGATCCGAAGAGGAGTTCAGCTGTAATCTGCCCCTCGTCGGTCATGAGCTCTCCTTTGAAATAGCGGCTCAGCCTCAGCGTGACCGTTTTGTTCTCAGCGAGGTGATCAGGGATCACAACACCAGGAAACGAAGGATTGATATGGACTAGCACTTGCTCGTCATCAAGCAATCGCTCAACAGTTGTTTTTTGGTCGGCTCGTGCCTCTTTACCCGTCATCATGGGCGTTAGTTCCTCCCCAAGGGCTATAAGTCTTACCGCAAGCGCTAGTTCAATACAAAACCTGCCGATCAATTCCGAGAAGCGCCGTCATCGTGGGTTCTCGTTCGGAAGTTCGATATGTCGTTCGTCTCAAGCAGACGCTTACTGCAAGGGGTATAGATGCAGCCTGGCAACGCCTGGCTTCACTCCTCTGATAGGCACACCGTTCGAATCAGGTTGAGTGTGGCATTAAGGTGAATTCACGCCAGACGCAGCTTTCTTATACCGCTGAATTTAATAGATAAATTGCATTCTTCCAGTGGTGAGGGGCTCAGGCGGTATTCTGCGCAGTGCGCTAGCATGTCGAGAGCGCAGGGCTCTTCGGTACGGCGCAGCCCTCTCTGTAAAAAGCCTCAAAGTTTTCGAATCCTTCGGCCGATATGACAAAGATGGAGAGTTTACGGGAGGGGGCCCTGATAGGGGGTAAATACGAGGTCATCGAACTCCTTGGAAAGGGGGGTATGGGCGAGGTGTACCATGCTCGACACCACCTTATTCCGGAATTCCATGTTGCCCTGAAAGTTCTCGACCCCGTTCTTACTGCGCAGGTCGAAAATAGAGAGCGCTTCCGTAACGAGGTCATCGCGGGCTACAGAGCAAACCATCCCAACGTGATTCAAATGTACGAATACTTCGATCTTGGAGATCTCCAGGCGTTCGCTATGGAATTCGTGCAAGGAGGCACGCTTCTAGAGGTGATGAGTGAGGGCGCTCTTCCTGTGGATGTCGCACTCAGTTTCATGAAGCAGATTGCTCTGGGGCTCGGTGCTCTGCATCGTGCCGGTACGTACCACCGCGATCTGAAACCGGAGAATGTCTTGGTGAGTAGCGAAGGGCTCGCAAAGCTCACAGACTTCGGCATCGCACGGGTGCGTGGCGCAGCTACGGTCGATTGCGAGGGAATGCTCGCTGGGACCCCTAAGTACGTACCACCGGAGTATGTAGAGAATGGCGAAAGTGATCATCGTGGAGACATCTACGCGCTCGGTGTTATGACGTACGAAATGATTACGGGAATGCTGCCGTTTCACGCTGTCACGAGTACGTCGTTGCTCAAAGAGCGACTAGAGCCGCATGGGCTCGATCTCGGAGAGCGTGTGCCCGAGCTGCCGCAAACTATCATCGCGTTGGTTGAGCGCTGTCTCGCAGTGCAGGCTATTCAGCGTTTTCCCCAAGCGGCAGACGTCGTGGATGCCATACGTGCGATTCAGACCGACTACGGTCTCACTGACACAGTCGAATGCGATGGGGCAGCCAGAGGTACTCAGATCGTCTGGAGTGAAGTTCTCAAAGAGTTTGAAATGGACGATGGTAAACGGTCGGTCTCGGCCGATGTGGAGATGGATGTATGACGAAAGTGGCTCTACCGGACGACCAGGTGCGGCGTTCACGTCGGAGGTATGTCACCCTTTCATTGGTGATCGCCATGGGGGTCGGAGCTCTCGTAGCAGTCTTGGCGCTCCCGGCAATTGAGCACGTCATCTGGCCGGATGCCGTGCAGGGGAGGGCTCGCTAGGAGGCACGCTATGGCAAGTTTTCTCGAGAAATTGCAACGCCGGCGTGGCGCAGGGCGGTCGCTTCAAGCGGAGGACATCGTCGTTCGAAAAGCGTCTGAGACCAAGACGCAGAACAAGGGGCGCAAGCGAGCGCAGACGAGCATTCTTTTGACGACTCGCGAGCCGTCGCCTGAGGGTCTCTTGGCGGAACTGACCGGATTGAGCAACGAGGTAGAGAAGGGAGGAGTGCGTGGGGCACTCGATCCAAAAATTACCGACCAGAGACAAGGGCCGGCCTGGTTGACGCGTGGTGTGGTTACCAACCCACAACTCGATATTCTCGTTCCTGCTGCTCGGCTCGTATTGTACGAGCTCTTTGACGAGAAGATTCCGATTAAAGAGATATCGGCTGCGGTCAAACGAGCCGTAGGGATCGCGGCACACAGGCTTTCGGCAGGCCATCGCTTCTCGAGCAGGGATACCCAGGATGCGATCTGGGAGTTGAGTGGTTTGATAGCGGGCAAGGGACCGTTGCAGACACTCTACGAGGATCCGTTCGTGACGGATATCTTCATTGATGCCTATGACAAAATCAGATGCAGGAGACTTGGGCAAGCTCTAGAGACGCCATTCACGTTCCGTACCCCACGCGAGTATGAAGCGTTCTATACGTCGATGCTGCAATCAGTGGAGCGTGCTCTCTCCGTGAGCTGTCCGATCATCGATTGCGTGCTCGACGATGATTGGCGCAGTCGAGTGAACGCAGTGCACGGATCTTTGCGCGAGAACGGTCAATCCTCTCTGGTCATCCGAGTGCCCAGGCTTCGTTCCGCGACGCTGTACGATCTGCTTCGTTCTCAGACGATGCCAGCGCAGATAGCGGCGTGGTTATCCGAGGTCGTAAGCTTCGGTGAAACGAACATCTTGGTAGTGGGTCCAACCGGCTCCGGAAAGACGACCCTGGCCGCCGGGCTCGTAAGTTGCGTGGGATCGGACGAGCGGGTGTGCACCATCGAAGATGTCCCCGAGATATTCGCGTCTACGTGTCTATTGGAGAAGTTGGTCACGCGAGCGCCGGATGCGAGAGGCAATGGAGCGGTCACCAGCGACATGCTACTCAAGGCTGCGCTGCATCGAGCTCCTCACCGTCTCGTGATTGGAGAGGTACGCGGACACGAAGGAGCGCTCTTTCTCGAAGCCCTTGAAACTGGCCATGCCGGCTCTCTTGCGACGATGCACGCCGAAAACCCGTACGAAGGTTTGTGGCGTCTCTTGGACGTGGTCGCCGCCGTGGAGCATGCGCCTGTCGAGGTAATCAAGCGACGCATATCAAGGGTGATTAACCTCGTCATCGTCATGAACCTCGTTGACGGAAGGCCGTGCCTGGTCGACATCTCCGAAGTAAGACGGGAGCCCTTCAAGGATTTTGAGGTGCTACAGCTAGTTAGGTACGAAGGAGAGGCGAAAGGGAAAAGATTTTGGAGAAAGAGCGTAGAGGATTCTCCGCTCCTGCGTTTCATGTCGGAGAGAGGGGTGGAGTTGATGACGGGTATGGCTTTGCGCCCAGTCGAACTCCCTCAGGTCTATCCGCAGGGAGAATCGACATGAGAGAGATCACATTTACTCGTCAGCTACGAGCGCCCTTTCGGCAAGCATCTGAATCACTGATACCTCGCAGAAGCCCTCAGCAGAATTTGTCAAACTTGTCGCCGTATGCGCAGCAACTTGTGCGAGCCCACATCGTGTTTTCGCCGATCCTTTACGTTGCTATGTGCGTTACCGTCGGCTTTGCGCTCTTCGTGGCAGGGTTGTTCGTAGGGCCTTTCTTCGCCGTGTTCATCGGGTTGACCGTCAGCTACGAGTTGATGTTCGCCTTCCCAAGGGCGCGCGCATTCTATCGTGCACAAAGCGCCGCGCGACAGCTTCCTCTCCTCTTGGAGACTTTGGGGCATCAGGTGCAGACCGGGCTCTCCTTCGAAAGCGCACTAGCCAGGTCGCTCGCGCAGGTTCCTGCCGGAGCCCTCGCCGAACAGGTGGGGACGTTGGTGCACAAAGTAGAGAGAGGCGGAAATTTGCACGATGGCCTCGAAGAGCTCAGCGATTTATGTCGGCTCCCGGATTTTCGTCTTTTTACCCAGGTTGCAAAGCTGTTTGGCCGAGGAGGAGTGCTCAATGGTGAAGCTTTCGTAGAGCTGGCGCTCTTTCTCCGCAAGTACCGAGAGAGCCTTTCGCAGCTACAGAGAAGGGCGCAGGTACAGCGGGCATACTTTCTGCTCTTTGTCGGGTTACTGGCAGTATGCGCGGCTCTTTACGCTGTCGTGGTGCCGGGCGTGTTCGCGCCTCCCGCATCTGTTGCCTTGGGACTTGTTCGCGAGTTGGGAGCGTGTGCTGTGTTGTTGATGGTGCTGATAGCGATGCGAATGACATCAGCTTTCTCTTTCGAGGGCCATGAACAGATTTGAGATCGCACTAGGATGTTTGGCAGTGGTGTGCGGAGCTTTGGCCGTCCGAATGACACTCGACATCTCGAGGCGACAGCGCGAGCTCGGACGCTTCCACGGTAGACAGATTCACTGGTGGAGTTTCTTCGTTCACGACCTTCGGCGTTACTTAGCGCATCGCGCCACTATTCGAACTCTCGCCACTGTTCAAATGGCTCTGGTCGATCGAGACACTCGACGGCTCGAGGAAGCCGGGATGAGCAATGGCCTGATGAGATCTCGATATTTTCTCGTTCGCGAGGTGTTACTCGCGGGCGCTCTGGTAGCGTCGGCCTATTTCTTCGCTTCGTACGGGGCGTATGTGGCGGCATTTTTGATGCCCCCCATCGCTATCTTTGCGGTATGGGGGCCGCGCTTATGGCTCTATTTGAGGTGGCTCAACTGGCAACGGCGTTTGGATACAGAGCAACTGTTTCTCCTTGAAATGATGCATGTAGGCGCATCACAGGGCTGGGCGAGTATTCGGATTTTGCACGAACTTGCCGATGTACTAGAGGAGGATAGAACGGGCAGCCCTATCGCAATAGAGCTCCGACGTGCTCAATGGCGTGCTCGGATGGGAGGCACGTTCGAAGAGGGATTGCGCGCGATTCCGACGAGGGTCAAGCACAAAGGAAGTGTGAGGAAGATGGAGGCTCTCGCCGACTCGTTGAAAGCGGATCCGACTGGAGGGCTCGACAGGATAGCGGCTCTGAGTAGGGAGGCGTACCACGAGTACACGATGGAGTTAGAGCGACGCTCGTCTGCGATGTCGGTGGGATTGGCAGCGGCCGCATGCGTAATTGTGGTCGGGTTCGTTATTTGTCTGCAGGTGCCTTTCGTAAGCTAAGGCAGAAAAAGAGGTTAAGTGGCGAAGATTTTGATCATTGAAGATTCTCCGGCTCAAGCGGCGATAATCTCGGAGCTCGTGAAAGATGCCGGGCACGACGCTTTCGTATGTAAGGAGTTCACGAAGGGTGTTCTTCCGATGTTGCAGCCTACGAATCCTGATTTGGTATTGCTCGATCTGACGTTGCTCGGGCCCGACGGAACGCCTGTAGGTGACGGATTTCAGATCTGCAAAGAGATCAAGCGCCTGACAAAGGGAGCTGTAGCGGTGGTGGTAGTCTCGGCCAAAGAGGACGATGCCTCGGCAGAGTGGGCTATTATGCAAGGAGCGGATGCGTTCCTGCAGAAACCCTTTGCAGTAGAGGACCTCCTGGGGGTCATGAAGGAAGCCCTAGCGGCGATGGGAAAATGAGGGATTTTATATGCAGCTAGTCGTCGTCGATACATCACCTGCCATGCGAGCGGCTCTTCTGGGAAGAGTCCAAGAGGCATCGCGCCAGGCCGGGCTCCAACGGATCGCCGTGATTGAGGTTGATCCTTTGAATTTGGACAGTGTCAATTGGTCCGCCACTATCGGGTGCTTCATCGGAAGTGGTTGTGGCACCATGCTCAAGGATCTTTTGGCCAAGTTGCAAACGGTCCACGGTATATGCCCGGTGGCACTCGTGCTCGATGTTGAGACGTATGCTAGCGACGCAGTGGCGATTCACAAGATTCTCGGTAGAGAGGTAATCGCCGAAACCGACCTGACGCAGATGGCTAACTTCATCGTCGATTGCGAACGAGATGCATGCGGTAGGCCTTCAGGTGTTCGGACTCGACATATCATAGGCGTTGCGCAGCTCAAGGGTGGGGTGGGAGGTACCTCCCTTACGGCCGCTCTCGGTGTGTGCTGGTCGATGGCGGGAAAAACTGTGGCGTTGCTTGATTTCGACGATGTATCCCCTCAGCTAACCGAGTGGGCTTGTATTCCGCATGCTCAACGAACACTCACCGGAGAGCTCTTGAGGTCCGGCGAGGTCACGATTGATCGACTGAGGGACTTCGTCCATCCGATCGAGGGATTCGATGGACGCTTGGTTGCCATAGGGCAACCGCTCGAGTACTCGGAGGCGTTCCACTTTCGCGCGTATGTCATGGAGGGCGCTCCCAGCGCAAGTGAGTTTGTATCGAGTGTGCTTTCACTGCTCTCGACTGAGTACGACATCGTCTTGATCGATCTCGGTCGGTCTTGGGGAGTCTCGACCTTCGCAGCTCTTCCGTGGTGCGAGAAGGTTCTCTTTGTGATGGACGACGATGGTATCAGTGTCCGTCGTTCACTCGATTCCTTGAGCCGCTTAAAGCAGGAGTCCGGAGATCCCGATGAGTTCAACCTCAACAAGTGGGTGGTGGCTCTAAACAAAGTGACGGGTCATAGGTTGTCGGAGCGCGACATCGCGATCGCTCTGGAGCAAGCCGAGCTATTTCCGAAAAGTACTCCCATCGTCACGATCCCCTACACAGAAAAAGGGAGACAGTGGGGAGCCACCGGAACTTCGATGTATACCTTGTGCGAAGGTCGCGTGAGGGCCGCATTCGAACGCCTGGCCGAGATATTAGCCCCTCAATCACGTAAGCCCGTTGAGCAGAGTGCGCCTGTATCCACATGGGCGCGTCTCTTCGGTCGCCACAGAGATGTTGGAGTATAACGCTTTCGGCTTGTAGAAGGTCCCGGTAACGCACTATCGTATCCAAGGCAACACCCAACCTCCACGTTCTCGCTACGGGTAGGTTTTGCTAGCGGCCGTAGATGTTTCGGATAGTCTCATGTCTCGCGTATCTCTTCTTATAATAATTGCAGCTTGTATGCTCTGTCTGCCATGGCTAGACAGGCCCTTTTCGTCGCGCGGTGAGCCGCGCGAGGCGCTCGTAGCTCAAGCGATGCTCACGACGGGAAATTGGATCTCTCCATCGGCATACGACGGGGCCGTTCCTTCTAAGCCCCCATTTTGTCATTGGCTGATGTCTATCGCGTCGATTCCCGGAGGCGAGGTGACAGAGGCTACCTGCCGACTGCCATCGGCTCTCGCCTTTGTCATCTTCATGTGCGGATTTTTCGTTTTCGTAGCCCGGCGGAGATCGACCGAGACAGCTACGATTGCATCGTTGATCCTTTTGACCAGTTTCGAGTGGTTGAAGTCTGCATCCTCTTGTCGGGTAGACACGATTTTAGCCACCAGTATGACAGGAGCGCTCATGGCGCTCTATGGATG
Organism: Bdellovibrionota bacterium; assembly: GCA_044337105.1. Classification (GTDB taxonomy): domain Bacteria; phylum Bdellovibrionota_C; class UBA2361; order UBA2361; family OMII01; genus OMII01. Next base: position 15,118 of record JBIIOE010000077.1, read on the forward strand.
GGAGGAGCGCGGACGACGGGGCTTTCCATTCCTGGCAGCGACCCTGATTGCTATCGCGGCGCTCACCAAAGGTCCGGTCGGTGTCGTTCTACCGCTCGGTATTTGGGGGTTGTTTCGTCTTTGTCGACAGTCGAACACACCCAGGGATTTTGTCACACTGCTTCGAGACGGAGTGATGATTGCGATTCCTGTCGTGTGCGTAGTTTCGTTGTGGTATCTGGCTGGATATTACGAACGCGGCGAGGAGTTTCTCGCAAAGATCCGTTACGAAAATTTCGAGCGCTTCACCAGTACCATGCAGGACGAGCCGCACAAGCATTCGGTGTTTTACCTGTTCGGCATGCTGTTTCTAGGGTTTTTGCCGTGGAGTCTGCTGTGGGTTGTCGCCGCTGCTTCGAAGTGGCGAGCTTGCTGGAATTGGGTGAGATCTCCTCGGCAGGCGTGGGCCCAGGCGGGAGAGTTGCAGCGCTTTGCGGTGTTAGCGGCCGGAGTGGTCGTGTTGTTCTTCTGCATTCCGTCAAGTAAACGGAGTGTATATCTACTACCGGCCTATCCCTTTATCGCGCTTCTTGCCGCTGAATGTGTACAGAGATGGGCGGTATCAACCGAACGTGTCATGCGGGTGTTGACCAAGTGCGTCACCGCGCTGTGCGCTGTGCCTGTTCTCTTCGCCGTCGTTGTGTGCGTGGCTCCATGGCTGCTTGGGATTCCCGATCTGCGATCCTCCTTTGTGGCAGCCCTGTCGTGGTGGAAGCTCGTGATTGTGTGTGGACTGCTTCTACTGCCGTGGGGGCCGCTTGGCGCAGCGGTCAGGCTGGTAGTGAGCTCGCAGGTTGGTCGGCTAGCGCTGTCGGTGTTGGCGTTCGTAGTAAGTGCGAATCTCTTTATCCTGGACGGTGTGATGTACCAGATCTCTCCAAAGCGATGGATCTCAGCGTCTGAATTTGACCAATCTGTACAGCCGAACACGAGGCAGGGATTTTATTCCTTCGGATCGGAGATGTACGCGACGAGCTTTTATCTTAAGAAGCCTTTTTCGCGGGCGATCGGAACGAGCATTCCCGAGCAGTCGGTGGTTGTGCTCGAGGCTCGACATCTCGAAGAGCTACAAAGTGAATTCAGTGTCAAAACGAGAGAACTTTCCCGCTTTGCTCCAAATATCGGCAACTGGAAGAATGAGCTCGTAGTGGTAGAGGTCGTCCCATCTGGTCAGCAGTAAGAGATACCTACGAGGCGTAATGCGCGGGCAAGACACTGCTGATACGTGGACTCAAGGATGCCTGGCCGCAGAGTACGGTATCCCTCGATAGCGCAGCCGACGACTGCCCGAGTAAGCGGGTCTTCATGCCCCTCTCTGCGCTCGCTGAAATCTGCGTGTGTCTTTATAGAGTCCAGGATCGGCAGTCTCCTCTGATCGTTGCTTAGTTACGTGAGCAGGGGGACTCCTGAGAAAACAAGCGCGTCGATGGGACTGTCGTTCGTCCCGCAAGAGTTCTCATGTAGGTGATAGCTTCGCCGAGAGAGTGGTGAGAACGAAAAGTGGTAGAGGGGGCGCGCATTACGCGCAAGATGCTGCACTGACATAGAGCGTCACGACACGGAGAGTCATGACTCAGAGGATCAGAGGGGAAGAGTAGGTCGATTGTTTTGTGAGGAATACTCGCGTAGGCGGGTCCCGAGCTCCCGTCTACGCGAACAATTGCCGGAGATTACCAGCTCGACTTGGTAACGCCTGGAAGGAGTCCCTTGTGAGCCATCTCGCGGAACACGATACGGGAGATCATGAACTTCCTGTATACACCACGCGATCTGCCAGTGAGCTGGCAGCGGTTGCGAATGCGCTCCTTTGCTCCGTTGCGAGGAAGGGAATGAAGCTTGAGACGTGCAGCCTCGCGCTCCTCATCGGACAACTTCATGTCGATAGCCTTCTTGCGCAGCTCTGCACGGAGAGCGAATTGCTTTGCCGCCATCTTCTTGCGCTTCTCGTTACGAAGGACTGAGCTTTTCTTTGCCATAATATCCAGTTACTTACGTTACAACACACCCCAATGGTGAGCTGTGAATAGTATCATAAACTTAGGCTGTGTCCAGATCGGCTAACCTATTGAATTTTCGGCGCTCTTTGGAATGATCGACCCG
>JBIIOE010000170.1:0-5393 GCA_044337105.1 Bdellovibrionota bacterium
GCCCTCTGTGGCACGTTGAGCACATTTTGAGCCGAAGACGCAGCCCCGCGAGCTTGCAGCTGGCCGCAGCAGAGGAGATTTTTGTTACGCGCTCTTAGTGATTGACTTATACCGGCCAACTCAGATACGACACTATTGCTTGCGAGCGCCAGGGAAGAACGGTGCAATTCCGTCGCGGTCCCGCCGCTGTAACTGGGAGAGGTCCCTCACACAAACCCACTGTTCTGTTTTTCGAGTGGAATGGGAAGGGGAGGGATTGAGTTGTCCAGGAGCCAGAAGACCTTCTCGCAAGGATGAGTCCGAGTTGTTCGGCAGTCATCCGGATTGTACCCTCGTGGATTGGGGTAGAGTGCGACCATACGACATCATCGTTTACTCTCGAACGGAGCGCGTGTGCATTCACGACTAGCATCCCCTGCCTGCAATTCCAGGATAGCCCTGCCTATGCTCTTCTCGCTGCTCGTATTCCACCACGGGTATGCGCAAGACAGAGAGAACGAACCCGTTACCACAAGCCCAATCATCGTCAGTGCGAGTCGCATAGAGACGAATCAAGCACATGTAGCGAGTTCCGTCTCCACCGTAACTGAGGATGATATCGAAGATGGACAGTACCGGAATGTGACGAATGCAATCGAGCCGGTGCCCGGCTTAGACGTCGTTCAAAGTGGTGGCCCAGGCGGCGTAGCTGTCGCATTCATCCGCGGCGCAAACAGCGAACACACATTGGTGCTTTTCGATGGAATAGAGCTCAATAATCCAGCGTCGCCGAACCGTGCGTTCAACCTCACCAATTTAACGTTGGAGAATATCGAGCGTGTCGAGGTTTTGCGCGGCCCCCAAAGCTCTCTCTACGGATCGGATGCTATGGGTGGCGTCATCAACATCATCTCCAAGAAAGCCGGAGACGGGCTGCGGATGAATGTGCGTTCTGAGGCCGGCTCGTACAAATCGTTCACGCAGGTCGGTAATCTTTCGTACGGTAGTGATTGGTTGGAGGTCTCTAACGGAGTCACTCGGCAAGATGTCGGAAGCATCTCCTCGGCAAATAGTCGCGACGGAAACTTCGAACACGATAGGTACGAAAACACATCACTCTCGAACAGGATAAAGCTTCTCCCATCGGAGCTGTTGGATGCCACGTTGACCACTCGATACGATCGCTCAAACGCCGCGCTCGATAACAGCGGAGGAGTTGGTGGGGATGATCCTAATCGCCGTTTTAATAATGAGGAGTTCTTCACGCGCGGTGAAATCACGGGGCATCTGCTCGATAAAACTCTGACGCCTACGCTCTCGCTCTCGTACTCGCATCATGAGTTGGACGACACCAACGATCCGGATGCGGGCTCAGTCGAGTTGCTTCGGTCGAATTACCGAGGCGATCTTCTCAAGCTGCAGGGAGTAACGAAGTGGAGCCCCGCTCAGTATTTCTCTGCGGTGCTTGGGGCAGAGACTGAGCGAGAACGTGCTGATTCCTACTACCGCTCGGAGGGATCGTTTGGCCCCTACGAAGACGCGCTCGGTTGGCAAGATGCTCGAACCAACGCACTCTTCACCGAGGCGCGACTCTCTCATGACAAGAGTTTGTATCTCGACCTTGGCGGACGATTGGATGACCACTCCCGATTCGGCACATACAAGACGTGGCGCGTGGCCCCAGCCTATCTCCTTGATGATAAAACGAAGCTCCGCGGGTCCGTGGGCACGGGCTTCAAGGCTCCATCGCTCGTGCAGTTGTATTCGAGTTACGGGAATTCAGAGCTGCGCCCCGAGGAGAATGTCGGGTGGGATGTCGGGGTGGACCGGGAGATACTACCGAACAAGTTGTCGGTATCGGCGAGCTATTACCACAACTACTTCGACAACCTGATAGCGTTCGATCCTAGCACTTTTATCTTGAATAATGTTCGTAACGCGGAGACGAGTGGGTGTGAAGTAGCGACCGACTTGAAGGTTTCCGAGACGTTCAACCTTGGTGCCGCCTACACATACACCGATTCACAGGACGAAGACACCGGGGAAGCACTTCTCCGACGACCGAAGAACAAGGCTACTTTCACCGCGGCATATCGACCCACCTCGCGCCTCAAAACGCAACTGCAGTGGAGAGTTTACAGCAGCCGTTTCGATACGGACTTCTCTCAAAGCGAGCCCCGACGTACGACCCTTGGTGGGTATGGAACTGTGAATTTTACCGTCTCGTACCAGCTTTCCGAAAAGGTAGAGCTCTTCTCACGAATCGACAATCTTTTCGACAAGGAGTACGAAGATGTTTTGGGGTTCGGTACGCTCGGTGCAGCGGCATACGGTGGAATAAAACTTACTTTGTATTAAATCCAGATGCGGTACTTCGCTGCCTTAGTGGTCCTGATAGTATCGGTTCTTTCGCCTGGCGCAGCGGCAGAAGCTCGTGGTTGTGCTCGTATCGTTTCCTTGGCGCCGAGTATTACTGAAACTCTCTACGAACTTGGTCTTGGAGATCGTCTCGTAGGCGTTACTCGTTTCTGTCGCTACCCTGAGCAGGCTCAAACGGTACAAAAAGTTGGCGGACTATTCGACCTCAATCTCGAACAGATACTGACCCTGAAGCCAACGCACGTTTTTGCGCTTCACGAGAACATCGATGCATTGCAACCACTCCTTCGATTTGGAATTAGCATCGTGCAGGTCGATCATCGCACTGTAGAGGGGATTAAACAGAGCTTCTCCACGATTGGTGAAAAGTGCGATGTGCAGGCGCGTGCGGCAGCCATTCTTCACGACCTTCGCCAGCGTGAGAAGGCTCTTCTAAAGAAGTTAGAAGGGGCTCCTTCTCTCAAGACCTTGGTCGTAGTTGGAAGAACGCACGAAGGAAGTCGCCTTTCCGGTGTCTATGTCTCTGGAAGTGACGGTTTCTACTCAGATGTGCTCGCGCTGATAGGCTCCACGAATGTCAATCGACAGCGAACTATCGCGCTGCCTACGCTCTCACCAGAAGGTCTGCTATCGCTTGGTGCAGAGGCAGTGGTCGAGATCTCGAATCAAGACGATGGGCCAGTTGATGTGGAGAAGCTTAAGAGTTTGTGGACGCAGTATCCCCGGATGCCAGCGGTAGTTCGAGGTCGTGTCGGCATACTCACCGAGGATTTCGCGAGTATTCCTGGCCCCCGCTATATCCTGCTGGCAGAGCGTATTGCTCGGATACTTTATCCAGACCGCTAAGGAAGCGAGGCGAAACCTATGTTTCCTCGCACGTGAACGTGCTCGTGAACGTGAACGTAAACGTACCCGAAACAAAAACCTCAAGTTTTTCGGGTACGTTCACGTTTACGAGCACGAGCACGTTCACGTGGTTATTTCAAAAGTGAGACTATGGGGTAGGTTTTGCCTCGCTTCCCTAAGGAAGCGAGGGTGGTTACCCCTGCGCCTCCGCCAAGAGAGCCGCGCGTAGCTCATTTATAGGGCCGTTAAAAGAATCAGGCTGGTCGTCTCGAAGCCTGCTTTGCAGAGCCCGCGTGTTTTGGAGCAGGATCTCTCGTGCGCTTCGGTCAGCGGCGAGGAGTTTCGTGGTTGTGGGAGCGTCCGGCTCGGGCTGGCAGCGCTGAAGTTGGATGCCGTAGTCTGGCTCGTCTGACTTGACCTCTTCGAGCAGCTCGACGATTCCATCGAGGCATCGGTTGAGCTTCTCCATAATGTCATCAAAATGCTCGACGACCCAACGGATGTGCTCCTCTACCTCTCTGATGGGGCGGCTCTGGTTCTGTGCTATATAGTCGTGAGCTTTGTCCATCGCCAAGCTGAGCTTATCTGCGCAGACGGAGTCGGACAGCTCAAGGGTTCCCTCTGCATATATCCGAGCAAAGCCCGTTAGGTTATCGCAGTCAGAGAGCAGCTGCTGAAGCATGTCGGCAACCCCTGGAAGAGAGCGGGTGAACGAACAGCTGTCGTCAACTCCGAGGCTCTCATGGGTGTTGGCGGTCTCTAGTTGCAGACTTTTCGAGATCCTATCGTAGGCTCCTACCTCTAAAGCTGCTGCCAAGCCAGCCAGCATAGTGCAGTGATCTTGTAGCTCGTGTGCATGTCCAAGAAGCTTTCGGCCTATATCTTGAAGCTGGTCCTTTGCTTCAAGAGCGATGAGTGCCGTCTCCTCACTATAGGGCGTCTCGCTTGTGCGGGCGATCTTTTGGCCTTGGACTATCTCATTCAGCGCCCCGGGGTCGAGTGGTTTGCTCTTCTCTGAGCTTGAGTTGCCGTGACCGGGTTCCCAGATCATAGCGACTTTCCCTCGAACCCTGCTACCAGCCTGTCCCGCAGGCGCTTGTGCTGCCGATTATTGGCACAATGACGCAGGAGTGTCGGAACTGGGATTTGAGCCTTCCTGGAAGACCCGACAGTAGGATTGGGTAAAATGACAACCTCCAATTACGGAACAAACAACTGTGTTCCTCATTATAATGCGAGTCAGGTTGCTAATACAGCCCTTTATGAAGAGCTCATACTAATGCCAAGCCCGTATGGCTCAAATGAGACTGGTCCCTACAGCATAGGTCGGAACATGTTGGCCGTGAGCTCATAAGCCCTTTAGCTGCCTCAAGTATTCCTCAAGCATTGCGCGTTGGGGCTTCCAGATTGTGTTGGCCCGTATCGTATTGCCCTCTTCGAGCTCCCACCTTCTTTGGTCCGGTACGAGGCTTGAGATTAACTCACTGAGCGGCTTCATAGTGTTGAGCTCATAGGGGTACTTCTGTTCGGCTTCCCGGACTATGTCGTCGAACGGCACTCGAGACGCGAGCCTCTGCCTGGTTAGCTCGCTTGTCTTGACGGCATCGTGAGCTCGCTCCTCGATACGCAGGATGGCATGTTTCACCCGTGTCTTTTCAGACCTTATCAGCTCATCCACATCGAGGAGCGTGGAGAGCTCGAGCTTTAGTGCAATCGGAAATTGATGGCCTTCTGCGGCGATTAACGCCTCCAAGCGGTGTTTGTAGGAGCGGATGAAGCACACGAGAAAGAGAAAGTGGGATGGGGCTATTGAGGGGCTCGGAGATGCGATACGTGTAAGGATCTCCAGCAGCCCAATGCGCGTCAATCGATACGTCGGCGCACGTTGCGTGCGCAGCTGTCGAGCATACCCTTCCTGCACAAGAGCCTCGATGTACCGCAGCAACTGTGTGTTTTGAATGCTGCGACCCGCTGGTCCAAGATCGTCAGCCCAATTCATGAACAGCTCGATGAAGAATCGAGCGTCCCGCTGTCGGAACCCCTTGTCGGAATGGCTGGCATGGGCTGCCAGGATGCCGCTTCCGACGAAGATCTCCAGTCGAGCCATCGCCGAGTCGTATTTCATAAATACATTGTAACATAAATTGCAGCATCTCAAAGTGCCTAAATAGGGTTCTTTAGCGGCTTAA
>JBIIOE010000079.1:0-17048 GCA_044337105.1 Bdellovibrionota bacterium
CTCCCCCTATGGATAAGTCTGCCTTGGTTCCTACCGTCGAAATGTCACTGATGACTCAAACTACCCCATACCCTTTGATGATGGGTGGTGCGTTTAGTTATTGAACCTGCCAACATTAGTGGTTGGCGTAACTGTTCACGAAGTCGACCGGCAGAGCCCGCAGGCATAAATCTGCCAGCTCTCCAGTCAGTGCCATCCCCATCCAGCTTGCGTTTTGGGCATTCATCACCGCCCAATGGTTCCATTGCACCAGGTTCCACGCGGTCGCTCCGTTTTCTCGCCACAACCAAAAGATATGGTGCGGTTGGAAATCGGACGACAGGATAGCAACCTTCGCTATCTTGGATGCACTCGACTGGCCTGGGGCACCCCCGGGCGCCCATCCCGCATGAATTACAATTAGTCCCTTGAGGCGTTCCTTGAACGCCGTTAGAGCCTGTTCTGAAATCACGGGCTGGCTCATATACAACCTACTTTCTTATCGAGAAAACCATCTGAAGGTGAAACCAATACACCTTCTGCTTCGCCATCGAGAGTATAACGAACTCAGTCGCTAAGCTATACTGACGCTACGGCCGCTCCATTGTAGAGATCATCCCTCAAACGACCCAATTCAATAGCGAGTTCGAGCGAAATTCCCGGCGGGCTGCGGAAGAACCGATGCTATCGCTTTGCACACTGTAGCCTGTGCCTCAGAATGAACTACACGATCCGACCGTCGCTCCCGACATCGAACTCCTCATCCTCATTCATTTTTAACGGTAGCCTAGTCATAAATCCTTGAGAAAGAGCCGAGATCGGGTTTCTAATGACGGGAACCTAGGGAAGCGGGGCGAAAGCTACCCGAAGCGAGAATGTGGAGGTTGAATTGACAATCAATTTTCGTAAGCTGGATAACCCGCGCGTGTATCCTCGACTCAGCTCGGCGAAGTCTGGAATACACCGGGGGTGTTTCCACATCGTGAAAATCTGAAAATGGCCCAAGATAGGGAGCGCATCGGATATATGCAACCGGATACTAGCACAATCACATCACATCACGGTGAAGGAAACCTTCGGAGCGTATCTAGCCGCAGGCACCGGAATCAGTGGCTTTCGCAACAAATCATAGGAGCTGTCGATCGACTCAATCCCGGCGAATTGAGAGAGCTCCTGGCGATTGATGGGTGTACCGAAGCGCTAAAGAAGAGTGATCCGGCAGTCGCACGCCTGTGTGCAGCCCTGAAACGGCAGGTGGACGCCGCGAGCGAGACGAGAAGTTCCACCAAGCTGCAGGCAGTTTGGGAAGTGGCACTACTTCTCTTGCGTGCGCTACCTGGTGAGAAGCGTCTTGGGTTCTCTGCGGAGCGTTTGGTATTCGAGATGCAAAAGGCTGATCCGGTGGGTGCCGCGAGCATAACGCTCGAGGCAGTCCAATTGGGGTGGAGTCCAACGCCAAGGACGAACGTTTTCACACTGACGGCTGCTCAGCGTGTCGCTCGTTCATGGGAAGAACTCAAGATCGTCGGCGACCTATCGGTAGCACTCCTCGATATGGGAGGGTTGGACTTGGCGGATCCAGCAACTAGAGAACGCTTGAACGTGTTCTTGGCTTGCACCTGCGACCCCAGACCAGCTCATGAACGGATCGGAAACTCATATCCGCACGAGGTTTCGATTTCCGACGTGGCTTGGCGGATTCAGCTCGGTGCACAAGTCGCCGATGCCGCTGTGCGGGCAGGAGTGAACTTCTCAACAAACACAACTGCTAAACGCATCGACATGTCAATTCGAGGCATAGCGTCGGTGGGGACAGCTTTAGGTCTCGAGTGTGGATTGAGAGACGGATCGCTCACGCGGCAAGCCATTCAGGAGCAAAGCCGGCGGCTCGAGCTGGGTCGTGCATGGGCGGGTCCCGACTGGAAACAGGAGGATCTGGGCACGCTCCGCGCCGTTTCAGAGTGGCTTCTGCTGGCCGCCGTAAACATCGCGCAATCGTGTTTCATGGAGGTCGATGACGGTCACCAAGGCGTTCGCCCAGACCTGTGCTATGCTCTGACTGGCCAGACGCTATCGAACCTCATCCTTGGTCTGTGCGCCGCTAATGTGCCGTGTGACGACACCCGGTGCCCAGCAGTCGCGGAGCTCCTATGGCGCTCCTTACGGGTCTCTCATGTGGCGAAGGACGTAAGCAACCGGGCGATCCAAGGCGCGCTCAATTGGATGGACTGCGAGGCTCTCGATCCTGCGGTACGTGGTGACGCGATACTTGCGGTGCTGCACCATACTATTACTACGATCAATGACATCGAACTACTCGAGCGGATGGGAACACGTATCTGCGAATACACGAAAGCCGTCCCCGAGATGTACGACAGGTGCTCATGGTATCTGGATGCCATGAGTGTTCGCCGTGATGAACTGATGGACCATAAGGGCACCGATCGATTGCCTGATTCTGAGCCCCCTTCGGGTTCTGTCGCCGGTAGGCCGAGAAACCCAGAGGCTACCTGGTTCTCCGATATGGTGACGGAGGCGAGCGGACGAAATAGAAACTAGTCTTCCCAATCTTCATCGTGTCCGGGCTTGCAGCCTAGGCTGCGGAACAATTGCTTCGTACCCAACTCCGAAGTTTTAGTAGTAGGTAAAGACGAGACTACGAAAAACCGCAGGTGGTTTCACCCCGATACATCCAGGATTTTTGACCGCCCTTGTCTTCAGCCAGCGCCAAAAGATCGGATTTCGCAAGAGAAGAGTATTTGTACGCCGCCTATCAAGAACCCTCTCGTCGGGCAAAGCGGCGCGCCTTTTCACGATTGCCGCAATCGCTCATATCACACCTCCGGCGTCGGCCACTTTTCGAAGTATCCAAAAACAGCCCGCCGCATTGGGCGGCAGAACAGGCCCGCAAACGACGCGATAGCTCAGCTATCTCAAGGAGAATTACAAGATCCTCGTGAATTGCCATCAGCACGATATCTTCGAACGTCACCGGTAGGGCTCTCGATACTCGCAGCTCTCGAGCCTGGACCCTGAGCTGTATCGGTGAAAGCTGCGCCAACTCACAGTTAATCGCAGCAACCTCTCGCGCAGGAGGTGCCTTGTCCATGATAACGGACAGGAGCAGCCGGAAGATCTGCTCTCGGAGCTGTCTTACCCGCAAGAGCTTCTTCCTCGCGCTGTCGGGTGCAATCGCCCAGCTCTTCTTGATGTGGGCAGTCTCTGCCTGATCAGCCCAATCAACGAGGTCGCTCCAGGTTAAGAGGAGTTCCGCATGCGCTGGAGCAGCGAGCCCCTCTGGGAAACCCGGGCGCTCCTCCACAGTATTTACGAAATCGAGGCAGAGAGAACCGCCACGCAACGAGAAGGCTTTCATGTCACTTACTCCTAGCCTGTGTCAGCGCGGCTGCTCGGGATTTGAGAGCTGTAAGACCTAGCGCTGTTGACGATCTCCTGGGCAGAAATATTCCTCTTCCTGGCTTTGTAGCTCGAAGGAAGCTTTCTGAAAGAGATCCTGAGATGCGCCATTCGAGTGCGCGATGATAGCTGTTATCTGACTCACCACCAGCCGATCAAAGGAAGCTATGAGCCCGTCGAGGAGCACCTTACCGATCCCCTTTCCGCGATGCTCTGGATCCACATCTATACTGAGCACCCAGGCTTCCGCTCGGCTGGTCACGCCAATACCGCGCGCAGTTTGCGAGAAACAGCTTCTGTGGAGGGAGTGACATTCCAGCAGCACAGCCCTCGGGAAGTGCTTCATAGAGGCGCGACGTTGTAGCTCAGCTACGCGAGCAAGTAAGTCAGAAGAGTCTCGTCTACGAACTGCCACACATTAAAAAGCTCGAGAAGACGTCGTAGCCACACGTTATCTGATGTATCAAAGGCGCTGCTCAACACGTCGCGTTGGAAGCCGTCTGGGTGCACTTTATAGCGTAGGGAAGCAAGGCAAAACCGCCCCCTAGCGCGAAAGACGATCTTGGGCTGCTCTTCAAAATCACCAATTTGATGCCTTATTCGACAGATACCGCCAGGCGGCAGACACAGAGCTTTGACTTGTAGAGGGACGGGATATAGCCTTTCGAGCGCAGGTGTATAAAGAGGCGAGGCCAGCCCCCCCTGCTGCAAAAGCGGATCTTGGGGCGCCTGGCTTCCCTACGAGTGAAGAAATTATGCCACCCCAAGTTTCGAAACTAAGTCTGGCCCAAGATACGCCTACGTTTGCGAGTCCGCTACCAGCCCTGTCTGATTCGCAAGGGCCCCAATCTCAGCACTCGTACGCGTGGACGACCGCTGCTTTTGCGTATGCTAAGCGAATCGCATCTGCATCTACCGAGGCGCGCCTGAACGCTTACCGAGAAGAGAAAGCGGCGTTTGAAGAGGCGCTTAGTATCAAGTGGCTACCACGTGATGCACAGCAACTCAAAGATACGCTCGAAGCAACAAGATTTATCGATTGGCCACACATGGCGGCAGCCCTACTTGAGGTATTTCGAAGTCGAGGGCGCCTTTCAGTTCTAGAGCACAAGCTGCAATACCTCTACAACGCAACTGGATCAGCGAACGATCCTCAATTCCAAAACATGCAAGGGGTCAATCAGTTTCTCAAAAACACAAGGGAGCCTGCGGGTCTGAAGCGATTGTGTGCTGTGCACCGCCTCGCGATGAAGGGGCAGGTCGATGGCATCAGGAAGTCGGAACTTGGGAGAGTCAGAGACTATTCGGTTATTGGGTGTGAGGAGACGGGCCTGAATGCCCTGCATATCCAGCGCATCAATCGTAATCCCTACCTCTCGTATGACCCGAAGGCCCCGACCACACTGAATCTACGCAGTCAGGCTCTCATTCCCGGGAGTATCAACTACCCTGATCCTATAGTAATCAAGGCGGAAGCGCTTGATCGAATTAAAGAAAGTGCTCCGGATATTTACCACTCGGTAGTCGAGCTAAAGAGCAAAACCGACGCCGAGCGAACGTCTCTTCGTGAGCACCCGACCGCAGAATTTGCGCAACTAACGCGAGAGTTTGTTACCGCCCTTGTGCAGGAACGCTATCAAGCCTTCCACGAGCAGGTTCTCGAGCTCGGGTCTCTTGATTCGCCCCAGAAAGTTCTCAAATACATCAAGTGCGTTGCCTTGCACTATCGCGACCTCATCTCGATTCATCCACTGGGGGATGGAAATGGTCGCACACTTCGCTATGAATCGCTCTATGCACCACTCGATGCCGTCGGCATTTCGCGGCCTCGCTTGATGGACGTCGATGCAGATCTTCTCTACTCACCAAGTGCGTGGGGGACAGAGGTCGAGCGGGGTATTCTCAGTACAGACCAGGTGTACCAAGACATTACCAAGAGAATTGAGCTCGGCCTTCGAGTGGAAAGCTGCCCTGAGCTCGTCTTCCCTAATATCATCAGACAGGTCGGAATAGAACTTCGTAGTCGTGGAAAGAAACAGACGCTCAAAAATGTGAAATTACACGCTATCGACGGCGGGCAGTTCGGAGCTTTCGTTGACACCACGATGATGCTCGAGCCGTCGCTCAAGAGTACGTTTCAGCGAGATCCCGTCACTACACTCACCGCTCTTAGAGATGACTACAAAGCCTTCGCAAAGAAGAACATTATCTTAGCGCACGTTCCGAAGAAGGGCACTGAGGAGTTTGGGCTCTATCTTGTCGACTTCGATCAACGAGCAACATTTGGAGTACCACTCGCAGCTAATAAAACGCAGTGGCAGTATAAGCGAGAGCGCTGGTATCTCAACGAATATATATGGCGGGGCATGTGTCGTGAGGACAAAGAGCTTTCAACTAAGGAGATGCTCGACATCTTCCGTTCGCTGAGTTGGATATCGCTTTCTAACAATTCGAGCTCGCTCGTAGGCAAAAGTGCTCAGAAGGTTCTCAAAGCAGTTCAAAGCGATTTCGACGAATACAACCGCGAGCTTGTCACTGGCGACCTTTACAAGATGGTGCAGGACCACGTCGGCGAGGGAGAAAGGTACGACTGCAGCTACGGACTCTCAACGTCTCGTAAGTGGTGTATAGCAGCTGGTTTTGCTTGGGGACTAGGCGCCTTCGGATACGACGCCAAAGAGGTAAAAGACGCGCAGCCCCTGATTAAGTCACGGGTCTTAATCGGGGCGCTGCAAGGAATCAAGGACGTCGACGTTCGAAGATTCAAAATGATCGATCCACGCTTCTCGTATAAGTTCGGTCGTCAGCAGGAAATTATGGCGGTTGGCGGCCTCGATCCTGATATGATCATGACAGTCCAATTGCTCGACTCTAAACGGAAGATTGAGAAAAGCTTCGTCCGGAATCCCGACCTGCCCTCGGAGATCTGGGAAGTCGCTGGTGGTGTCGATCTCAAGAGCGTCAAGCTTACGGAGCTTCCGGCAGGCGTGGTGGTACGCAAACATCGACTTTTTTGAGGACTACGGGACCAAATGCCCGATTAATATGTTTGGCAAGCAGCTTCACGAGTATATAGCAGGTGCGGCAATTTCTCTTGCAAGCGTAGCAATTCTCCCTTCGAAGGAAGGGCATGCACAGTCATCAAACGCGTCGCCGACCGCTAATAAGCTGAGTGATGCGAGGATGCCTAACCGGATAGTTTTTGGTCAGCCAAGCGGATTCCTGCATGGCTACAAGCTACAGCCGACGGCCAGCGACATCCCTCAGAGCGCGTTTGGAAATTCCCTGCCCCTCATCTTTGGCATAGCAGGAGCAACTCTGACAGGACTGTGGGCAGCTGGGGCGTTTCGAAAGGGAGAACGGAGGATTTCTGCCGAGCAATTATCCAGTCGTCATCTGATATGTGCAGTTTTAGGTGGAGTGGCGTCGTACACTGCCAGCGCACCATTTACAACCTACAGAACAGTCGAGGGTTTGACACAGGTATCGAGGGTAGTCAGCACCAGTGACTCATATTACAAGCTTGTAGGGGGCAAGATGAAAACCTCCCAGGGCCCCTACTATCGACAGGAGTTCTTTATTCCAGAGATAAGCACTATGCCACTGAGCTACGAGGTGAAGGACCGCCCCTTGGGTGAGGGAGATATTCTTGCAACAACTTTCTATATAAACGACAACAAAGAGATCGTGGCGTGGCGAGGAGATAGGCGGTAGCGGCGAAACCACGCTGACGCGTTGTTTCGCCTCACTTCCCTAAGGAAGCGAGGCAGGACGTATGTTTCCTCGCACGTGAACGTGCTCGTGAACGTGAACGTAAACGTACCCGAAACAAAAACCTCAAGTTTTTCGGGTACGTTTACGAGCACGAGCACGTTCACGTGGTTATTTCAAAAGTGAGACTATGGGGTAGGTTTTGCCGCGCTTCGCTAAAGAACGATCTAATTACTGCCGAAATAGATCTATACTACCGTAGAGCAAGAAAATCTTCGACTATATCTGCATAAGACGAGGCGTGCCCTGCTCTCGTCCGCATGTCGATCCGTCGCTTGAATAATTATGACCTTTGTCACATATATACCGGAGCTGCTTAGGCTCTTTCGTCAGCATCAACGTGCCACGAATTTCGTTGAATACGTATACCAACTACCTCTGACTCTCCTAGAGAACTACGTGCTTATCGAGCTGAGTACGGCGCCAGACACCACCATCGAGCAACTTGCTCAGACTATCTGTGTAGACGAACCGTCAGTTGCTCGGGCGATTCGTCGTTTGCGCCGAGACCATCTCCTTAAAGAGAGCACCGTTCAACACGACAAACGACGACGTTCGAATCAAGTTACGCCGCGGGCACTAGATCACTTACGGTCAGGCGTCGAGGCCTCGAAAAGATTCCTGGAGCCGCGCCTAGCGGCGCTCTCAATTGAGGAGATCTCGGAACTTCAATGTTTTTTTGACCACTTGTGTGACAGTGTAAGCGGCCCGCCTGTATCCCTTCGAAGCGATGACCATCCGTTTGACCGAGGCCTCAGAAGAGTTACACGCTCTCTCGGTTTTGTAGGCAGCTCGTTGTTTGGCAGCAATTATTCAAGCACGGTCTGGCAGATACTCTCGGAATTAAAGTATTCCAATAGCCCAGTGACACCCGGTTCACTGCAAATTGAGCTGAAGATCCCGCCTAGCACCCTCTCGCAGATCTGTATGAGATACGAAAAGGAGGGTTGGCTCTCACGAATCCAGGATACAGGCGATCGACGCCAAAAGGTTCTGGCGATTACTCCTGTCGGGCAGTTAGCGCTGTCAACTATCGAAGAAGCAGGAGCCTCGATACTCCTGCGTGCGTTCGGGGACGACGCTGGAAAAGCGGGCCCACGATTCTGCACACTCCTCGAAAAATATCTGCACGGAGAACTCATTCGTAACGAGGGTGTAATCCGTCCACAAATATCAATGACAGAGATCGCAGGAGATGAAGAGAGACGAGCGGCTCGGGGCTTCTTCGTCTTTCACCTCGCGAGACTTGGTCGATACCTTCGAGTGCCCGAAAGTCTTATTGCAGCATCGAGCACAGCGTTTGTCGTGAAATCCGCCCAGCAGGTGATTGCGGTCATCCAAGTTAGAGATGCCAACTTGGACAAATCCTCTGGAGAAGGTTTAGTAGTCGATCTCGTGCATTCCGAGACGGCTAGCGATCCAACTCTCATTGGAGACCTGCTTATAGCGCTCACGCGGAGAGTTTTTCGTGACGGACACGCGGACCAAACACTCGTAGTCTCACGTGATGACCTACCTTCTGGCACACAGGAATATCTCGCCAGTAAGAACGCTCTAGGGATTATGCTTATCGTCCCGTAATCGACCGGTCTTGCGAAGCAGCTCCTGCATCTCTCGGGCACCCCCTAGGCACGGAATGATGTGAATCGACAGATATTCATCTTCCAAGCCGAGCTCGCGTCGTAAGTGCGGCAGATCCGCAACGATCTGGTCGGTCATCCCACCGGCCCCTTGGATCAGAGCAATGTGGGTAATTCCCCAGCGCGCCTGGCGAGCATGCTCCACCGCAAGAAGAAATTCCTCTTTGAGTGTCAGACCCCCGCCAGCGAACACGATCATTCGGTTGTCTGTTAGAGCGCTCAACTCTAGCCTTCTGCGCGCAGCAATATTCCATATACTCAGTGGCGTTTCTGATGTTGGGAAGCGAACTCTACACAATATGGTGTGGTCCGCTCCTGATTGTACAACTGTCCGCTTTGTATCGTTTCCTCTCATTAGCATGACGGCCTGGTCACTTCCGGAGAGTGCCGTTACGGTAGCGGCCTGACCCGCTAGGGGGTCTCGTGGGTCCAGCGGGCAGACGCTGACCGTCAGCGAAGTCTCCGCACGTTCGGCATACACTCGACGGATAGCGCTACTGGCGCCATGCTCAATCATTCTCCACATCACGCTACGCTTATGACTATCCTGCGCTGGCCCATCGCTCATTGGGTCCGAACGCTCAATCGTCCCTGTTAAAGTTTGACAGATAATGCCATCGAGCCCTCGGAGAGCACCGGCATTGATGAAGGCGTTGAAGGAATCAAGAGCCTCTCCCGAAAGAGACTCCACTCCAAGAGAGAGTGTGGTGGCCGGTTGTCCAGAAGTCGACGCTACAAGCCTCGACATCTGCTGAAACTCAGCTGGCTGTGCGTGGAGATACCCATGCGTATTACTCGAGGCTACTAGTGCGCTCTCAACTGTTAGCTTAGAAGACGCCTCCGCTACTGACGAGCGTATTGGTCGCTCGAGGACGCGATAACACTGCTCTTCTCCACCTGCTGGGTTGATAAGACGGAGTCCATTCGGTCGAAGTAAAAAACCGTGGGTTCCTCCGAGGTTGAGAGCCATGAAATTGCTCTCATGAACTATCGCCAGCAAACTACCGGTTTTGGTGTTGCTCGTCTGCAGCAAAGCATGCGCTAGCGTGAGACTTCGCCCGCGCGTTTTACCTGTATCACCGAGTACGACGTCCAAGTAGCCATCGCTCTCGGCCCTCACAAGCGGAAGTAGTTGCTGAGTGTGGGCTGGACTCGTCCCTTCAGGGAATATCAGACAAAATGCACTGGCGGTAATCGTCGCTCCGTCTACAGACTGAAGAGTGACAAGCATCGCACCCCGATCAATGGCGTGCTGAAGGTACTCAGGGGTGTAGTCGTTGTAGAGTAAACCTCCCTGTTGGTAGGCTTCTTTGATGTCGCCATCTGTGGTGTGTTCAGTTAGCTTGATCCGACGAGATTCAGCTATGGCATGACAGTCAATGAGGATCGCTAGCGGCACAACCTCGCCCCTGTACGTCTTAAACGAGAAGCCTCTTCCTATTTGGCCGCTGTATTCATGTAAAGAATCAAGAAGTCCTACGAGGTCCTGACGTAGCTGCTCTAGGATCTCCGCTCGGATCGTTATCGAATCAGGGGTATTCTGAATGAGCTGATAAAGCTCCCGTAAAGGTATTGATTGCTCCACCGAAGTGCGGTTATGCACCGAGGCTTCAAAAGACCTTCGGAGTGTTTGAGTTGCTTTGTGTGCATACGCGTGCCCCGCTGTACTCCCAGAGAATTCAAGTGCACAGCACCAGCTGCGCACCAACACCTCAATTCTTTCGACTCGAGCGCGTACGTCAAACTCTCCTTGTTGAACTGCATTAAGGAGGACATCGCGTACCACATGAGCTTTCTCATCAGAGCGTAGGAGCTGGGTTGCGTACTCATCGGCAAGCATAATGACCGTTTGAGCGAGCACTGACTTCACGGTCTGCTCGAGATCTGCAGTTCTCATCGGCTCGCGCCTTTCTACCGGCACGTGGTTCGCCTGCTCGCCTCCGCGGGCTGTATCGATTGGGCAGTACACTCGCGACTCAACCGCACCGACTATTTCACGGGGAGGATTGACCAGCGAAAATTCAGTTCGCTCGCCTGTGATAAGTTGAGTAGATTCTCCGTCCGCTGTAGTTCTAAGCGATGTGACGATGCGATAGTGAGAGCCGCGATCGCTTGCCTGGATCGAAAGTATCTCTTCCGTGCATACCGGCTCGCTAGAGCTGATTCCCAGGTAGTGAATCTTCGTCCCCGCTCTAATGGTGTTCCAGCGCGGCGACTCGTTGGGGACATTCGACAAAGAGACTGTGCTGAGCGACTCAAACCTCAGATCCGCTACCTTTGTCATGCGGCATCCCATGAGGGACTGAGGAGATACCAAGTGTACCCCGAAACGACCAGTGTGAACGAGAGTTCGCATCCCATCGAGGTCAAGCGCAACTGCGTACCTTACCCCTTCAACATCGAGCACACTGCTGGGGCTAAATTTGTTCGTGGGATCAACGATACTCTCATCTATTTGGATATGTGAACACGGCCCCACACTCAGCCTTCCCGCTGCAGACTGCACCACCTGAGAGGCTAACTCCAAGGCTGCGTAACGAGATAGATTGTCCCAATTTGAGGTACCACTCTCGCGTCGCGCTGCGCTCGCGGCCAACGCCAGCCTAGCCGCATGATCTGTCAAAGTTTTTGTGCCTTGTTTGATCCGATACGGTACTTCACTCGGGCCTCCAAGCTGAGCCTGGCCAGTAACCGCACAAGATTCACCAATCATATGACAAAGCGAGGTGCTTTGAGGTGCAACAATAGGCATCGCCGTGATAGCGACTGGATCCGCTCGCCCTCCCAGGATCTGAAACACTCGTCCGCGGATCATCCTCTCTGTGTGTGAGCCGAGTGCAGCATGATGTCCTAAATCATCCATCGTACGCCACGCAGCACTGAGCCCCTGTTCAGTCAGAGTCGCACGAAATACATTCGTGCCAGCCAATCGTCCCGCGGCAATTCGAGAAACTCCACCCGTGTCCCACAACACAAGAGCCTGAATCTGGCCGGGGAACTTTCGTGACAAGCGCATAGTTTCCAAAAGCTCGCGCTTTGTAGCCTCGCCTCCACCGATGAAGATGGCCCTATACCGTAGCTGAGGATTCAAGCTCAGCGTCTTGTCGAGCAGGCTAGCTACTCCGATGGCCTCATTGTTCCACGTATAGGGTTCGCGGCCGTCGAAGAGGAGGCCGTATCCAAGTTCCGGGTGCATGAACGTCGAGTTTCGACTCGGATTGGAGCAGCGCAACAGCAATTTTCCGTCATCGACCATGGAGCCGTCACCCGGTAGAGTTCCAAAGACCATAGAGGATGGATCCAACACCTCAAGCACTTTCTGTAGTTTGATACCTTCGTTCGGCACTGAACTGATCTCTGTGCCGTTAGGAGCGAGTGTAAGAGTGCATCCGATCAAGTACGCTGTGTGCTGCGCTTGTGCTGCGAGGAAGGGCACTAAGCACTTCGAAGCTTGATGCATGATGTGGCGCTCCGGAATTCCTCCGACAACGCGAACAACATCATTAAAACGTGCGAGGTGTGTGGCGACGCCATTGTGCGTAGAAGGCCCGAAGCAACGTGTTGTACCGATAGCTTGGTGTGGCTCCAGGCAGAGCCTTGCAGCGCCCTCTGCAGAGCTTTGCTGTGTGGAGCTTTGCTGTTGCTGCGATGGCGGTGGATCGCCGCCGCGCGCCCGATACAGTTCCTGAAACGTCACGTGTTACCTGTAGTCTTTAGACCTCTCTTAGTTATGAGGTGCAGACCTAAGGCTGTGGCCTCTTAAAGCCTTTTAGGAGCGTCATTAGTTGAATCTAGACCGAGCCTCCTGAGCTTTGACCACGAGAATCTCGTACCTTTGAGCGCTCCTCAGTGGTCACTTTCCACCGACTGGTCACCCATGAGCTGGCTGGCAGCGAGGTAATCCCCGTCTCATCCCAAGCGATGCAGAGGGCTGACTGCGCCACTAATAGATTTGCAACCGGATCGCTTAGATCGCCTACCGCACTACTTTTATATCCACCAAATTCGATTTGGTATATTACGCCCTTTTATACCTCAGAGTTTGCAGCTACTTAGCTGTCCCACCACCTCATAAAGATTTTTTTGCATAGCATTTAGATTGCCCCTAGAATTACTTTTATAACGTGGTTTGGGTAGATGAACTACATCAAACGCTTTGTAGGGCGGGCAACTCTTGAGGAGCGGCGGTCGTTCAAGGCAGTTTGATGTGCTGAGGATACATAAGGTTTAGGTAGCTACCTGTGCTACCGAGTGCGCACTGAAGAGATCATCGTTTGCCAATCCCGAGGACGCGCTATCCGAGAGGCTGGCCTTGTGACTCCTGCGGGAGACAGAAGGCCAGTGTTTCGGGGGTGGCGCCCCAAAAAAAAGTTTAGGGAGAATGGAAGAGATGATTATCCGAATGGAATCTAATTTGACCGTTGCAGCTCAAGTCGCGGCGCTGGGATTCAACCAGATCGGGGCGAGGAACAGGATGCGCTTCGCTTTCGCGAAGATAGCCCACACTGGGCCACGCCACACGGTGCGCACCGCACCAGCAGGCAAAGGGGACGAACGGACGGTAAAGGTCGATGACGACCAATACATCTGCTGGGAGATCGACGCCCAAGGGGCCGCTCTCAAAGGGTCGTTCGCATCTCCGCGAGCAGCTGACTACGTAGCCGAAAATTTCGAGGAGATCCCGGATTGTCCAGGACATTGGCGAAAGACCGAGATCACCCCGGTCTACGAAGTTCCTGACGATTTCGAGGGGCCGGTTGCTCTGGTTAATCGGGAAGGCGTGGAACAAGAAATTGTCCCGGGATGTCGAATTTCGGTTGATAACAAAGGCTTCTGCCACGTCATTGACCGTCCAAAATTCGATAAGGACTTTGACGTGTTCCCCAACCACTACAATTCGTAGTAGCTCCAGAGGTCGGTCGAGTTGATGAATAAAGCAGATGCGCTGAGGTTGTCTTCAAGGTTGTCCATCGAAGGTGACCTCAGCACATCTGCTTTTCAATTCCAGACATACTCGCCCCAGTGCAAATATATAACGACATCCTACTTCTCTATGCTCGTCTTCAGGAGCTTTGTGAAGCCTAACACCTGGTTGTTCCCTTTAGTTCGATATAGCCTGAATCAGGGCTGATTACTCCAAGCCCTTTTATTAATGTGCGGTTCCCGGTATAGTAGCGGGGATCTAGCCCGATGAGCTGGGTCCGACTTATCTTCTCTTTTCTCATACTCCGGCGCTTTCTCTGCCGAATCATTTGAACGTATACGACATGAGGTGATTTCATGCGCGGAGATTCAATAGCTCGCGGCCGTGGCGCAATTCACATACCCCGTCAAGACAACCCCGCAGCTGCCAGCACAGCTACCATACCGGACGAGATATCAGGCCCAAGGGGGCACGGAGCAATTCATTTAATGAGCCCTAAGCCATCAGGTGCTCCCAGTGATGATTGGAGCTCTCTCACTGCTCCAGCTTTCACCTCGATTTCAGGCATGGCGGGAGAGCAGAGCTCGCCGAAAGGGACTACAAGGTATCTAGGACGCGGTGGCGAAATAGACACATTGCCTCCCTCGTCAGATCCCCTCATGCTTGATGACAAGGAGGGCGACCGGTCCTGGTATGATTTCTAGTAAAACGGGCAAGGGCTACGGAAAGAGCTCTCCCCCCCTCCCTGTAGCCTGACTACCAGTGATGTGTAGTCAGGCTACTACGCTAGCAGGCCTAAAATACCCTCCTGCTGTCTGGTGTCGACGAAGTGCTCTGATGCTCTACCGCTCACGAGCGCCATCTGCCTTGAGCGCCTATCCGAGCGATAACACCTCCACACACCAGCAGGAACGCACTCGCGAAAGTTCGGTCCGCTATGCCCACTCCCAGAAGCACATTCATCGCCACCAGAGAGAGCCACGGGATAAAATCGGCCAGGAGTGTGAGTGTTACGACGTTGCCTTTTCTCATGCCGACATCCCAACATAGGTACGCCATGAAGTTGCACACTCCGATAACAATCGCAATTCCCGACACACTGAAGTGACTTGCAGCCATCGGCGTGGCAGCAGTAAACCCTGAGAGAACAAACCCAACGCCTCCACAGGTGAGTAAGAACAGCGGAGTTACGGCGCTACCGCCCCCTACATCACCGCATCGTCGCGTGAACGCTGAGTACGCTCCCCAAGAATTGGCTGCCAGAAACGCGAAGAGGAAAGCGATCGCGCTCGACCGGGATAGCGATACGTCAAATAGAGCACTACCGAATTCGACGAAGATCGCCACCAGCACTACTGCGATCCCCGCTGCAAACACAGCGCGGCGGGCGATACGGAGGTTCGTAAGGAAGAGCGAATACAGCATCACGAGGGTCGGCCAGAGATAGTTACAAAAGACCACCCCTGGTAACGCTGCCCTGTCTACGAGTTGCACCGCCACGTACAGTAAGAGTACGTGCGACACGAACAGCACCAAACGTACGACGAAGGCATACGAACAATACACCGAAGCTTTGCGTGGTAGTTTCCCCTGGACCAGCATAACAAGCGCTCCGAGCAAGCCCGCCAAACCCTGGGCTACTACCAGCGCTGAAAACATACCAACGTCTTCACACGCCATCCGCACTAAGGGAAGTACCGCTCCCCAAAGCGCCACTGAGACTGCCCCAACACTCGTGTACAGTCTTATACTCATTCAATCACCATACTTGTATTTTTGGTTTTCTGAAGATTATCCTAGTTTTATTACGCTTACACAAATATACTGGGTACTTATATGACACTTTTCTCCACAGACCTTAAACTCTTGATATGACATTCGATTCCCTTGACAGAGAGATCCTAGCGACCATCGATCTTGTCCCGCGAACCGGGAGCAAGGCTATCGCTGAACGCGTAGGCAGAAGCCCCCAAGTGATCGAGTATCGACTCAAGTCTCTCGAGAAGCGCGGTATCGTTGGAGGATTCTATCCGATAGTGGATGCCTTCAAGCTTGGATTTCGATACTGTCGTCTGTTTGTAAAGCTCGCGGATTTTACCCCAAAGGTTGTTCGTAGCATCACCACCTTTGTTCGAAAGACACCGTCAGTGTTGTGGTGCTATCGGATGCACGGGGACCACAATATTGTGGTGGTCTTTTGGACCCGGTCCCTGCGAGAGTTCGATGCTCTGAGTTTACAATTTCTTACCCTACCCGGGTTACAGTCGGTTACCTTCAATCAAAACCAGGTGTTTCAGCTCGACCAGTATCATGTATCGAGAGCTCTGAAGGGTAACATCAGAGACAAGGTCACCATCCAGGAAACGGAGGAGACGGCCTCCGTCGATTCCTTAGACCAGCTTATCCTCAGCTCTCTTGGGGGCAACGCACGACAGCCGTACTCTCGGATAGCTCATTCGTGTGGGACGAGCGACAAAGTCGTTGCCTACAGGATACAGAGAATGGAAGAGAGCGGCATCCTGTGCGGATTCAGGCCTATCATCAACTGGAGCGCCCTCGGGCGCTTCTTCTTTAAGATACTCCTTCAGCTCGACTCATCGAGAGCTGGGCTTCGAGAGAAGGTTCTAAACTATGTAACCACAACACCGGAGTTGCTGTATGTCATACACGGCGTCGGCAACCCCGGGGATATCGACATCGAGATCGTCGTACCAACATATGAAGCTCTCTTTGAGTATGTCGAAAAAGTCCGCACACGATTCCCGAGCGCTGTCCGTTCCTTCTCGCACTATCACTTTACCGACTGCTACAAAGTGAACTACTTTCCTCTTAACCAGCAAAATCGCGCAGGGAAGCGAGGCAAAACCTACCCGTAGCGGGTAGTCGACCAAAGCTCCACTCCTCGCTATCTCCTCGGGGCTAAGCGGCTCTCCCGAGATACTCTCCTTTACTTGCGCCCTTCCTTTCAGAACCGACTCATACTCAACAAAGAGTGGGCCGATCGATTCCTTGAACTCCTCTCAGGCTGCCGTCTGAGCCTCAGGCTCTCCAAGGAACGGCAGGCCCACCCTCGGGGGAGGTAGTTCTGGTAGAACGCGGACCGTTAATCATACCAAGAACATGATGCTGAATTTGTCATTCGCGCATGTCTTGAGCAGCACATCCTCCAAAAACGGGCTCATCGCGTTTCAGAGTGGGTGATAGCGAGCTTGGAGACAGCGTAAGCCCTTGTTTGACCTATAAATCGCGCCTTTCCACGTGAACGTGCTCGTGCACGTAAACGTGAACGTACCCGAAAAAGCAACTTTTTCCGCTCC
>JBIIOE010000171.1:0-5254 GCA_044337105.1 Bdellovibrionota bacterium
TGAGCCTCCGGATTGATGAGATCGAAGCATTCCTCGAGTATCACCTGCTGCCTTCGATGTCGTGACAGAATGCCCTGAAGTCCGGTGATATCGACTGAGTCGAAGCACTCCTGAATGCGGGTCGTAATGTCCGGGTCGATTCCTTCAAGACTCAAAATGATGTCTGCAAACACATGTACGCTAATCGCCAAACGAGCTGCTGCATATTTCAGATGAACTCTCAGACGCGGGAACGCAAGATCGTACGCTCGCTCGAACGCTAGCACCCTGCCAATCGGCCCCATCCAAAGCTCCTTGAGGTACTCGCTCTCTACGGGTGAATCTTTTCGTAGGCCATGCAGCAGAGTCCTAAACTGGTAAGCCTCTGGCATCATGACGACCGCCAGAGCATCGATCAAACTATCCTCAAAAGCGGGATCCTCAAAATACCCCACGACATACTCTGACAACGGCACAAAGAATGTCCGCTCAAAAGACGCACGAATCAACTTGATGAACGATGGAGGCAGATCTCCGTAGGTCTTCAAGAGAACAGGGTCATCATGCACTCGATGGACCACATCATTAACGTCCAACCCTGCCAAGAGCGCCTCGACTGCCGTCATTGCCTCCTCGGAAAGACACTCTGACAAAGCTGCCCTTAGTGGCAAATGAGGATCGGTCAGATCGTAAAATGCGCGCTCGATACGATTAAGTTCGTCGTATGATTCCCTCCAGAGAGCCTCACGAAGAGCATGGTCTAACTCCCCTTTGTCGGTATCCTGGTCAATTAGCTCCGCAAGAGAAATGGCGCGCTCTTCGTCCTCCGGTGAAGCGCGAAAGTCATAATCCCACACTCCTGGCTCCGGCTCCTCACCTCGATATCGAGCTAGCAAATCTATGTTCAGAGGCCAGCGCCCTTGTCCGTGTATGTAGCGCTCGAACAGCTCCTCAAATTCCTTCGCCGGAATTCGAGCCCTGACACTCGACAATCGGTCCTCCATCGCCTGTCGCAAAGCAACGCCATAGAGGCACTCATAGGCGCGTTGCGTTGCCAAGCATTGCCGAGGCGCGAGAAACTCCATAGGTTTGAACATCTCGAATAGATCGAACGAGTGGTTGATTCGCTCGCTGACGAGCATCGCCATACGACGCGCGTCAAAAACTGCAAGGCTTGGGAAAAGGGTGGGATCAAGATCGTAGCCGAAATGCTCGATCAGTGCCTCGTTGGTTTTTAAGAATCTCTCGGGAGACAGTGCCGCTATTCTTTCAGCTAGCATTTCGTAGACGTTCATTATCCGGTGAGTCACTTCGGCTCGCCCGTTGAGCATTCGACGCTTCTTGAAACGCCTCAAAAAGGGTCCTATACCTTGCGTATGATCGCGATCCGCGGCGTCGCGTGGATCACTCAACCAATCATCTAATTCACCGGCAATGGACGGAGGATAGAGCAAATTGTGTATCTCCTCGGCCTCTGCACGCGCACTCCAACCGGAAATGAGTTCGCCTATTCGGTCCACGTCACTCTGCAACAAGTTCCGCTTGATATGAGCCTCAAGGCTGACCTCACTCTCGGCTGCATCTGGTTCTCCTAGCTCTAGATAGAACTTCTTGATGAGGGCCATCTCTGCGCGGCTACGCCCCAGCAAAAGATACCTAAGGGCGCGGGACTTCTCGCGAGACTTAAACGCAGCTTGCTTCTTCTGTTCATATAACTCGGATTTTCCGATCGTCCGACGAGTTTCACCCTGTGGTTCCGCGACCGGACTCTGCAAAATCTCATGAAGCTGCCGAGCAACGTCCTTGTACGGAATGAGTAAGAACTCCTCTCGGAGCGCTCGAACCTGTCGCTCGGTGCAATCGAGCAAGATGTCGGTCATGCGAGCCACTTTGTCTGCGTGAGCCCCATGGTAGAGATCCCACAGAGCCTTGGCTGTGGCGGGCACGTCGAGCCCTCGAACGATTTTGGCGATGCGGTCCGCCGACTCATGCCCTACCCGCTTCACAATCTGGTGAAATATCTCCGGCCGCTCCCCTCGCTCACGAATCGCGGCATAATACCGCTCGGTGAAGTATTCGTTAGCTCTATCGAGTATCTCTTTACTATCGGGGCAAGTTCGATCCGCCAACACCACGTTGAAAGCGCTTAAGTACACATCGAGATCTGTTTCCCGGACTTTCTGAGCCAAATCATAGATCTGATCGGCGAGTGTCTCGGAGATTTCTTGAAATTCCTTGGACCGCGCGTCGCGTTCCTCGGCTTTCAGTCGTGGTGCTGGAGCAGGTGGCGCGAGTATCTCTGAGGCGAGCTCCGTAAGACGACTTTCCCCACCAGCCACAGCCAACGGGCGATTGAATTGGTCGAATATTTCTCCTTGGTAGTAATATACGGATCGGTCATTGGTCTGAACGTCTTCGTCGTCGACCACGGAAGCGTCAGTTTGAGCATCAACCTCTTCCGGCGCTGGCTGCGAGGCCAGCATCCTCTTCTTGAAAACGATCTTCTTACCGCCGGAGTTCGAGCTATCCATGAAACAACCTCTTGGCCTGCGTAAAACTAGGAGTACTCCATCTCCATCCATGCCCGCTCTCGACGATCGCGCTCCGGATCCTCGACGATATCTTGAAGAATGATGCGACCTAGACGCGCCTGTATGACCTCAATTTTCGCATTTTTACCGTCCATGTGCAGCGGATCGAGAAAGTCAGGGTGAAACCGCAACATGTGGTCGAGAACCGCTCTATCGTGATCGGACTTAGCTATCATGGCCCAGACGTTCTTTCCGACCCACCCGAAGTCAGCCGTCCCCCAATCCAGCATTTTTTGAACGTAGTGACCGATCGAAAGAAGCTCTTCCGGAGCCGGCGGTCGTTCGAACTGATATGTCCCTTCGCTGTTGCGCATCCGCTCCGCTATCCACACGAGGTTATTGACCAGTTGAGGCATGCAATGCTTCGAGAGGACTCGCCTTTCGAGCGTCGAGTCCAGATAAGCCATCTTCATTGGATGAAGTCGCCGCAAAAACGCATCGTCGAGCCTTCTGTTGAAGTTCTTCGTAAAGATGACCAGAAGGTTATCTACGTTGCAGTCAATTGGTGGACGGGACTCCAGATATATCCGCGCATCCTGAATCGGACCGAGGAAGAACGTGTCGATGTGGCCCTCGACCTTGTCGATCTCGTCAATCAGCAAAATGACCGGTTGGTTTTGAGACTTTAGAAAGGCCTTGGACAGAATACCGAGGTTCATGAGTTTATCTTTGGCGGCCATCTCTTGCCCTGCCATAGACGAAGCGATCGCAAGGGCCGAGGGCACCTCGATAAGATGCGCAGTATTCATGCCGTGGTAACAACTCAAGCACATGAAGTCCGCTCCAGTGGCTTTCGCCAAGCACTTGGCTAGGAAGCTCTTACCGCATCCGGAAGGCCCCTCGAGCAGCATAGCCCTCGTTCTCTCCGTCGGTGACGTGAGCAAGAGCGACATCTGGGTGGCCGTGAAGCGGGCGCACTGGTAGCCTACCTCGGCGAGTCGTCGAGCCATCTCTTCGGGGTCGTCGAATTTGGTAAGACCCACCTTCTCGGGCTTGTACGCTTTTCCTCTGCGCTTAGCATCGGGATCGTTGACGATACTCTCCAATAGCCAGCGACCGAGTCGCGCATGAATCTGCTCAATGGTTGCGTTTCGATTATCCGGTACCAGGGGATCCGCAAAGTCCGGATGATACCGCATCATCTGTTCAAACACGGTGCGGTCGTGCTCGGACTTCGCAAGCATGTAGAATAAATTCCGCCCTACAAAAGCAAAATCGATCAAATCCCACTTCAGCAAGTGCGAGAGGTAGTGAGCGGCTTTGAGCAATTCCTCTGGTGCTGGCGGCCGTTCGAACGGATACGATCCATCCGACGCGCGCATGATATCAGCGACTCGAATCAGGTTATCTGCCAACTTCGGCGAGCAGTATGGGGCCAGGACCCGCCGCTCGAGCGCAGAGTCCATGAATCTCATCCTCAGGGGATGAACACGACGCAGCAGCGCCTCGCTTATCGCTCGTTCGAAGTTCTTCGTGAAGATAATAACTAAATTGTCGAGATTAGCATCGATCGGAGGTCTCGATTCCAACCACACTCGTGCGTCCTGAATCGGGCCGAGGAAGAAGGTGTCGATAGCGACATCTACCTTGTCAATTTCATCGATCAAAAGAATTACAGGCTTTTCTTGCGACGTGCGAAAGGCTCGGGAGATCACCCCGAGATTCATAAGGTCTTCGGCGCTCTTCGCACCTTGGCCCGCCATAGCATTTACCATCCCGAGCGTCGAAGGGGTCTCGATCAGGTGCTGCAGGTTCATACCCTTGTAACAGGAAAGACACATGAGCTCCGCGCCTGTAATCTTTGCGAGCGACTTGGCCATGAAGCTTTTTCCGCACCCGGAAGGCCCTTCAAGCAAAATACATTTGATACTGTTCACTTTCGTATTGAGCAACAAGGAGAGCTGAACTGCATAGAACGGTAGGCAGTGGTATCCTACGTCGGCGAGCTTCAGCTCGAGCTCTTCCGGACTACCAACGTGTGCAAAGCCTACGTGCTCCGGCTCGTATTCCGAGTGAAAATTCGGGTTAACGACACCCAGCTCGCTTCCATCGGTTTTCGGCATAGCGTCGTCGATCTGCTTGCCGTTGCGAAAAGTGAATTTCCTTCCACCATCGCTAGTCGATGCATCTTCGTGCCCGTGGGAGTTGATATCGTCTTCAGCCATAACGTTGCGAAACCTCCTGAGAGCCTAACCATTGCCCGGTAAACTGCTGCTCTTCGAGAGTTATGGCGCATAGCGCCGAGGATGTAGCATTCGGCAACATCCTGTCTCTTCTAGTCTCTTTTGAGGCTAAAAATTGCCCAGGTCCGCGATAAAGATGTTTGGGCTCATCGCGGAATCGAGTGGGGAGTACCGAGGTCAGGGAGGGCGCAAGTCGTTGTTTTGACTATAAATAGCACCTTTCCACGTGAACGTGCTCGTGCACGTAAACGTGAACGTACCCGAACGAGCAGCTTTATCTCTTCGCTCCCGAACTAGAGCAGTATGCTCGACTATGAAAAACTAGACGTCTATCGAACGGCGCTTGAGTTCGTCATCACTACGATTGAGATTCGCGATCGTCTTCCTAGAGGAAGCGGGGAACTCGTGGATCAGTTCAAGCGCGCATCTTTCTCGATAGTGCTCAACATTGCCGAAGGTGCCGGCAGGCTCAAACAGGCAGACAAACAGGCAGACAAACAG
>JBIIOE010000080.1:0-16756 GCA_044337105.1 Bdellovibrionota bacterium
GAAAGCATGCCCCAGTGACGACCGGAGTTGGGCGTTCATGGCTGTTTGTACCACTGTGCCCGCCCCGGCAAGGATCACGGCGGTGAACAAGAGAAGTTCCATAGGAACAAGTTATATCAGCGATATCTCATTGGCTACGCATTTTTATCCCCCCCAGAAAAAGTGAAGGTGAGTAGTCCTGCTTCTCGCTCACCTCTTGCCGGTTCCTTTGGCTGTGGTACTAAAGCGCTGTGACGAATCAATCTCAAAACGACGATCGAACTGCCCTGCTGAAGTTTTTCGGCAGCCTCCGCCACACGAAGACCTTTGAGCCGGTGCGAGATCTCGTACGTGTCATGTCCAAAGGTTTGTTCGTGGATGAGCGCGGAATCGAGGCGGTAGTCGAGTTGTACCGTGCTTGGATTCTCGAGGAGAGTAAGGGAGTCGCTCAAAAGACCCACGAAAAGTGTCGGCAACGGTTGTTCGAAGAGCAACAGCCAACTCGGCAGTATCTGATAGAGGGAAAAAATGTCTTGGCAGGTTTTCTCATCCCTGCACCCGTCTCCGACCCACATCAATTCGGTTTACCGTACTATCTAGGCTCACTACTCTCGACGCAGAATTACCTTCATCCTGCAGATCCTCTGTTGAAGAGCCTCAAAGGGGTCGAGTTCAGGCATGGCAAGGGTGGTTTGGAGGCTCTTGTCAATCGCAGAGGTGGTACTGTTGCCGTGTCGGATGGAGTATTGAAGAGCTTTCTCAATCTAGCTGGCACCTCTCGGTTTCTTCAAAGACGCTATCCTGGAATAGAGGGGAATCTCTCGGTCTGTTTGCGCGTTTTGATCGGTTTAGTGCGTCGCGCACGGACGGTTCCTCGAGCATTTCCTATCGTTGTTCCGTTCGATGCCCGGAGCTCGAAGACAAAGAGTATTCGCGCGGCGGGTAAATTTCTCTTCATCGAGGAAAAGGGCGCCTTGCTGCGAGTTATCGAGCTCAACGGCAGAAATTTGAGCAACTTTCTAAGAGAAGAATTAGTGCGATCGCCGAGAGAAAAGCTCGGCTCTTTCAAGCTTACCCCTAAGCACCGTGATCTGATGGGGGTCTATGAGTTTCGAGGCCGTCGCAGCTCGGTCCATGCAAGGGCTTATGGTGAGTTTACGGAACTCATTAGGCGCGCTCGAGAGCCGCGAGAGCGATTTGCTGGATGGTTCACCTCGGCAGAGTGCTTCGAAAGATTCTCGTCATCTTACCAACTCGCACAGCCGATAGAGAAACGTAAGATCTCGGGTGCTCTCGAGAGGTTTGGTGTGACGGGAGATTCCTTCAAGATTCACGGCGGCTGGATCTTTGTTTTGTCCCGAGAGCAGACCGTGATGCGAGTAATCGCGAAGCACATCCGATTACCGGGGCACAGACGCCCGTCGGCCTAACCCGAGAGCGGCCCTAGCCGCTCTCGGAAAGTGGGGAAGCTCACCATCACGAACATCGAGTCGTGGCGTTCGGTAAATCGCGTAATGCTTTAGCGGCTTGCAGGCGGTAATCTTCTGTTCGCATACGGTTGTCTTTGAATCCTGGGGGATGCGCAGGTGTTTTGCAGCTGACGATCGCCTGCTTCTTTGCGAAGACGGCTTGATTCGTGAGCCTAGCAATAAGTTTGTTGATGTCACGCTTTCCGCCCATTGTGCGAGCTGTGAAGCAGAGATTTTCGGGACATCTGTACGTATCGCCACCACACTCCAAGGCGAGTCGCTGCATCATGGTCATCATCCGGGTCACTTGCCGGGAGAGAGGGGATTGCGGTCGGAGTCGAGGTGGCAGTAGGTGGTACACCCACGCAGGCAGTTGTCTCTGTGACCCCTCGATAGTTTCGGCGTAAGGCCAGGATCGAAGTAGAAAGTCGGCAACGAAACGCGAGTAACAGAAATTTTCTTGACCTCGAAGTGCCAGAACGAGTAACTTCAAATCATGGTTACTGGTATATCCTCATCTATTCTCTCTTCCTGGTGGGCTTAGGCCCCGATATACCTTTCTGACCGTTCCACGAATAATTTGCCGTTTTTAGCCCTCCTCCTGTAAGGGTTTGTTTATGAAAATCAATGCGTTATGCCGTACGGTCATCGCTGATCTTACGTCGCCAGTTGCTGTCTATGCACGTCTCCGGGACCGCTATTGCCACACATTTTTGTTGGAGAGTGCAGATTTTCATGGGGCAGATGATTGTCGCTCCTTTATCTGCTGTGACCCCATCGCAGAGTTTGCTCTGGAAGGAGAGCGATATTCGGTTTCCTATCAGGGACGGCACACGGAGTCGCAGCCGCTCGAAAGAGTTACTGGTCTCAGTCGAGCGCTGTCGGAGTTTCTCGCTTCATTTGAGTTGCAGCCAACGCCTCTTCCCAAAGGTGTAGTGAACGGCGCGTTTGGCTACATTTCGTGGGATGCCATTGAATACATGGAGAATATCGAGTTTCGTTGCCCGCCGAATCCGAACCTGTCGATACCCAAGGCTCGGTTCATGGTTTTTCGATATGTGATGGCGTTTAATCACTTTCGTAACGAAGTTCACATTCTAGAAAATCGCATAGAGGGTGATCAGGCTAGCCAGAGCGCAGAGGACTTTGTCCGTGCAGCGTTCGAGACGCCTGTTCATACGTATCCTTTCCGTGTACTCGATGACGAAGTCTCGGTGCTCTCGGACGAGAATTTCTTGAACTTGCTGTCGACATGTAAGAGGCACATAGCACGAGGAGATGTGTTCGAGATCGTTCCTTCTCGCCGGTATCTCCAACGCTTCGAAGGCGATGATTTTCAGGTCTATCGGGCACTTCGCTCGATAAATCCCTCTCCGTATCTCTTCTATTGTGACTTCGGCGGATACAAACTCTTGGGGTCATCTCCTGAGGCGCAGATCGTCATTCGAGATGGGGAGGCGGCAATATTTCCAATAGCGGGCACCTATCCTCGAACCGGAGATGACGAGCAGGATCGAATTCGCGCCCAGCAGCTACTCGAAGATCCGAAGGAGAACGCAGAGCATTGCATGTTGGTCGATTTGGCTCGTAACGATCTGAGCCGGCACTGTAGGAATGTGCGAGTCACGAAGTATCGTGAGACGCAGTTCTTTTCGCACGTCATTCACTTAGTCTCGCAAGTCATGGGAACTCTGACCAATCCAAAATCCGCATGCCAGATAGTCAACGACACGTTTCCAGCGGGAACTCTGTCCGGCGCTCCCAAGCATAGGGCGATGCAGATCCTCGACCAAAACGAGCCTGTTCGCAGAGGGCATTACGGCGGATGCCTCGGCTTGTTGGGTTTTAACGGTGATGTTGTTCTAGGGATAATGATTCGCTCGTTCCTGAGCATCAGAGACACCCTCGTGTATCAGGCAGGTATGGGAGTCGTGCACGATTCGATACTGGAGAGCGAATTGAGCGAGGCTCACGCCAAACTCGGAGCACTTCGAGCAGCAATTCGAAAGGCACAGGAGATTTAAAGCCATGAAGATCTTGATGGTCGATAACTACGATTCATTCACCTACAACGTCGTGCATATGCTCGAGTCGTTCGACGGTGTCGAGGTGGTTGTGAGACGTAACGATGCGGTTTCGGTGGAAGAAGCTTTGGGTTTCCAAAAGATAGTGCTGTCGCCCGGTCCAGGCCTACCTGCAGAGGCAGGTGCTATGCCGGAGATCGTCAGAGCGTGCGCCTCGAGCCGAAGTATTCTTGGAGTATGCCTGGGACATCAATGTATCGGTGAGATATTTGGAGGAGAGCTGTTCAATCTTTCCACGCCGCTTCACGGCAAGGCCACTCCAGTTCGAATCGTGGAGCCCGACGAAGTTCTCTTCAAAGGGCTACCAGAAGTGATTACAGTTGGTAGATATCACTCATGGGTCGTCAAAAAAGATTCCTTTCCTGCTGATTTACAAGTTACCGCGGTAGATGGCGATGGAGAAGTCATGGCTCTCCGTCACCGTGTCTTTGATGTGCGAGGTGTGCAGTTTCATCCGGAGTCGATACTTACCGAGACAGGTCGGCAGATGTTGGAAAATTGGGTTGTGCATGAAAAAGCAGCTTGAGGAATTGATACAGGGCAAGCGCCTCTCCATCGAGGAGAGCTGTGCATTGATGCACGAGGTGCTCAGCGAGTCTGCGAACCCAACGCAGATAGCCGCGCTTCTTATAGCTCTTCGGATGCGCGGTCTGACCGTCGATGAACTCGACGGTTTTTCGCAAGCACTAAGAGAGCTTGCTTTGAGCGTCGATCTCTCTGACTTCGATGCAATGGACGTGTGCGGAACCGGGGGTGACAACAAAGGAACCTTCAATATTTCGACGAGTGTCGCGTTCGTTCTCGCCGGAGCGGGCTACAAGGTTGCCAAGCACGGAAACTACGCAGTGAGCTCTACGTGTGGCTCCTCGAATGTGCTGGAGCAGCTCGGAGTACGTTTTACGAACGACCGCGACACTTTGCGTAGGACACTGGAAAGAGCCGGTGTGTGCTTCCTCCATGCGCCCCTTTTTCACCCAGCTTTGAAGCGAGTCGCGCCTATCCGACGAGAACTCGGTGTGCGTACCGTGTTCAACGTGCTGGGCCCACTCGTCAATCCAGCTAATCCTGCGTTTCAGATGAGCGGTGTATATGACCTCGAGCTCTTGCGAGTGTACTCTTATGTGCTCGCGCGGCGCGGTGGTCGGTTCGGAGTGGTTCATAGTCTTGATGGATACGACGAGCTTTCGCTCACAGGAGACGCTCGAGTTACATGGAACGCCGGTACGCGCGATCTTTTGCCGCGGGACTTTGGCATGAAAGAGGTTCGTGCTGGGGACCTGCTTGCAGGCTCGTCGGCGGTTGAGGCGGGAGCGGTGCTCGTTTCGGTGTTGAGTGGCCGAGGAACCGCGGCACATGAGGCTGTCGTGGTAGCTAATTCCGCTTTGGCTATGTGGTGTCGAGATACAGCACTCTCGCTCGAGGAATACGTAGAAAAGGCGCGGGAGAGTATCAGAAGCGGTGCGGCAAAGCGCGCACTCGAGTTAAGTGTACAGGAGTAAGGATAAGCAATGTTAGATGAGATCGTGGCTCACAAGCGCAGAGAGGTTGCGGAGCGGAAAGAGCTTTATCCAGCAAAGCTCTTGGAGAAGAGCGTCTACTTTGCGACTCCGTGTGTGTCTCTGACGACGTACCTGCGACGCTCTGACAAGGTGAGCATCATAGCGGAGATAAAGAGGCGCTCTCCGTCAAAAGGGATATTTAAGCACGCACTTTCCGTTGAGGAGCTATCAATCGGATACATGCAGGCCGGTGCTTCGGCGCTCTCCGTGCTGACAGATACAAAGTACTTTGGGGGTGCCAACGAGGATCTTGTTACTGCGCGCCGATTCAATTTTTGTCCGATCCTTCGCAAGGATTTTACGGTAGACGAGTATCAGATTTTGGAAGCAAAGTCGCTTGGAGCGGATGCTGTACTTCTGATAGCTGCGGTCCTCTCACCCGCCGAGGTCAAACAGCTAGCGACTCTGGCTGATTCACTCGGCATGCAGAGCATCCTCGAGGTTCATTCCGGGGACGAAGTCGAAACACACCTCTGTCCAGAGGTTCAGTTGGTGGGGGTCAATAACCGTGATTTGAAAAGCTTCAAGGTAGATATAGAGACCTCTTTCCGGCTGGCTTCGAGAATTCCGAACATCTTCGTGAAGATCTCGGAAAGCGGTATATCGAGCGCCGACGCGCTTCGGCGTTTGAGAGAGGCTGGATATAGTGGCTTCCTGATAGGCGAAGCATTCATGGCAGACAGCAATCCGCAAATGGCATGTAGAAAGCTCGTAGATGCTATCGGGGCTTCTGTATGAACCGAGTCGCCTCGTACGAGGTCAAGG
Source organism: Bdellovibrionota bacterium (assembly GCA_044337105.1). GTDB lineage: Bacteria > Bdellovibrionota_C > UBA2361 > UBA2361 > OMII01 > OMII01. Next base: position 5,857 of record JBIIOE010000080.1, read on the forward strand.
TATGTGGCATGCGCACGGCGGAGAACATCGCTCGCGTGGCGGCGCTTTCGCCGGACTACCTGGGTTTTGTCTTCGTACCCGAGTCGCCCCGCTACGTGGGTCATGCTATCGGTAAAGAGGTTCTCGATCTTCTGCCGACCACGATATCGACAGTTGGAGTCTTTCGTAATCAAACCAGCACCTTTGTCGAAGGTGCAGTGGAAGGCTTGGGCCTGCGGATTGTGCAATTGCACGGAGCAGAGAGCCGCGACTTCATGCGAAGCCTCAAGACGGCGCTTCCATCAGTGCAGATCTGGAGAGCGGTCAGTATCTCGACTCGCGAGGACGTATCGAAGCTGGAAGATGAAGCCGAGGGGGTCGATCGATTTGTGCTCGACAGTGGTATGGGAGGAACAGGTCGCGCGTTTGATTGGCAGTGGCTCATGAACTATCGAGCCCCGATCCCGTTTATGTTGGCGGGTGGAATAGGGGTGACTAATATCGACATTGCATTAGATATTTCTCGACAGGTGGAGGGACTTGTAGGCTTTGACATCAATTCTCGAGTCGAAGTAGGGCCCGCCATCAAAGATGTCGAGAAGGTAAAGGGTGTACTTGATAAGGTAAGGAATTGGGTATGAACGTTTCAGCGAGCGGATTTTTCGGTGACTTCGGCGGCGCATATGTGCCGGAGATGCTGTACCCAAATGTACGGGAGCTTCAGGAGCGCTATCGAGAGATAACGGAGTCGCCGGAATTTAAAGAAGAGTTGGGTGCATTGCTGCGCGATTATGCAGGGCGCGCAACTCCTCTCTTTCGAGCAAGAAGACTCTCGGAGCTCTATAGCTGTGAAATTCTTCTGAAGCGTGAAGATCTCCTCCACACTGGCTCACACAAGATCAACAACACGCTCGGCCAGATTCTCCTCGCACGTAGACTGGGGAAGCAGCGTATCATCGCGGAGACCGGCGCAGGTCAGCACGGGGTGGCAACTGCCACTGTATGTGCCCTGATGGGCATGTCATGCATCGTATACATGGGTGAAGTAGACATGCAGCGTCAGGCGCTCAATGTGGCGCGCATGCGCATGCTCGGAGCAGAGGTTCGTTCGGTAACGAGCGGTAGCAAGACCCTCAAAGACGCCACCAACGAGGCAATGCGAGACTGGATCGCACATCCGAGGGATACGCACTACATTATCGGGTCTGTTGTCGGCCCTCATCCCTTTCCCGACATGGTCGCGCGCTTTCAATCGGTTATGAGCGACGAGATTCGCTCTCAATGTGAAAATCTAGGCGGTAAGAAACCGACTCACATCGTGGCGTGTGTAGGAGGGGGAAGTAACGCCATGGGAGCCTTCTACCACTTCATTGATGATGCGGATGTTGCTCTCGTTGGAGTTGAAGCTGCTGGCTGCGGATTGACTAGTGGCAGATCGGCAGCAACGACAGCGTTGGGACGGAGCGGCATCTTGCACGGAAGCCGCACTCTCTTCATGCAGACTGGCGATGGGCAGGTGGAAGAAGCTCATTCGATCTCCGCTGGCCTGGATTACCCTGGTATCGGGCCACAGCATGCGCATCTCCACACCATTGGACGTGTGCAGTACGTCAGTGTCACGGACCGAGAGTCTCTCGAAGGCGCTGAGCTTCTCGCTCGATACGAGGGCATCATTCCAGCGCTCGAGAGCGCGCATGCGGTCGCATATCTTAAAAAAATGAGAATGGTATCCACGGATCGAGTAGTCGTAATTGTATCTGGTCGAGGAGACAAAGACATGGGCACGTATGCCGAGGCCTTCGGAGGAGAGGAATAGCAATCATGGCGAATAGATTCGAAACATTGCCAGCCGAACGAGTGCTCTCGATATTTTTTACAGCCGGATACCCAAAGCTTGCAGATACTATGACTATTCTTCGGGCCTTGCAGAGGGCTCAAGTCGATATGGTAGAAGTTGGATTCCCGTTCTCGGATCCCGTTGCGGATGGGCCAACGATTCAGGCTAGTAACATGGTGTCGCTCGGGCACGGGATGAGCGTCGATGTGTTGTTTCGGCAGCTCGAGACCCTACGCGAGCACGTCTCCATACCGGTGCTTCTCATGGGATACCTAAACCCCGTAGAGCAGTTCGGTGTCGAGCGATTTTTGGCGCGGGCCAGCGAGTGCGGGATCGACGCGCTCATCGTTCCCGATATGCCATTTGACGAGTATCGCGTACGTTACAGATCGTTGTTTCACAAGTATGGGCTCAAGCCGGTTTTTCTCGTTACCTCTCGCACAGAGGAGTCGCGTATCAGGGAGCTCGATGCTGAAGAGCCAGCCTTCCTTTACGTAGTTTCATCGGACGCGATAACCGGGAGTAGGGCTCATATTAGCGAGCAACAGGGTGCTTTTTTCAGATGGCTGCGTGAATTGAACCTCAAGAGTAAGCTCATCGTCGGATTCGGAGTAACCGACAAGGAGAGCTTTGAGAATGTCACTCAGCACACGCACGGTGCAATTGTGGGAAGTGCATTCGTGAGAGCGCTTGCGGAGCTGGCGTCGGTGTCGGGCGGAGGACCTAGTGCCCCTGAAGCTCTCGAACACCGAGTCCTGGAATTTGTTGCACAGTATCGTTAGGAAAACATGATAGTTACATTGAACCCGGATATCTCCGAGTCGCAGATTCGAGAGATCGAGCAGTTCTTGACGGGTCTTGGATTGGTCAATACCAAGGTAAAAACCCAAACAGCATTGTACCTAGTGGCGATAGGATCTCGGGACTTTGACATTCGTCTTGTTGGTCAGATGCCTGGGGTGTGCGATGTGCACCGAGTAAGTGATTCGTACAAGCTCGTTTCGCGCGCATGGAAGGTGCATCCGACCGTGATCGATCTGGGAAGTAGCGTCATGATAGGGGAGGGAACGCACACCATCATGGCAGGTCCATGCTCGATAGAAAGTGAGGAGCAAGTGGCCAAGACCGTTGATTTTCTCGTGAAGAACGGTGTGCGTGTCATGCGAGGTGGCGCATTCAAGCCCCGAAGTAGTCCATATTCCTTCCGCGGATTAGGTCTCGATGGACTTAAGATGTTCGCGTCTATCGCTCGTGCGAAAGGTGTCAAGGTCGTCACAGAGGTTCTCGATGCATCGCAGATCGCTGAGATGTACGAGTTTGTGGACGTGTACCAGGTAGGAGCGCGCAACTCACAAAATTTTACCCTCTTGGATGAGTTGGGGCGAGTTGATAAACCAGTTCTCATCAAGCGCGGAATGTCGGGCACACTCGAGGAGCTCTTGCAGTCGGCTGAATACGTGTTTTCGAGGGGAAACGAGCGTATCGTCTTGTGTGAGCGAGGTATCAGAACGTTCGAGAAAGCTTATCGTAACACCCTCGATCTTAATGCTGTACCCTTCCTAAAAGAGAAGTCTCATCTCCCGGTGGTCGTTGACCCGTCCCACGGAATCGGAGTGAGGAGGTGGGTGCCAGCAATGGCGCTTGCTGGCTTGATGGCAGGAGCTGACGGAACCCTCGTGGAAGTGCACGAGGTGCCGGAGAAGGCGATGTCTGACGGAGCACAGACCTTGAGCTTTCAAGAAGCGCAGGAGCTGTTTCGTCAGTTGCATGTACTGTTCGAGACAAGACGAGACCTCGTGAGGTAATCGTCCGTTAGTGTATCGAGAGGAATGTTCATGAGTGGATGCTACAAGTGCGGTGATTCCGAGGGAACCGATCTACAGCTCTGTCCCAATTGTAGTCGCGCGAATGACGCAAAGCGGGATGCTCTCAAAAATAGACTGCGAGTAAATACCGACGCCTCCGCCGACAGCTTTACACACAAGCTTTTCTCGAACTCGAGATTCCAGGCGAACGCGCTTGTGCTGGTGTGGTACCTGCTTACCTTCGTCCTGGTGCTTCTTGGAACGGAAGTAGGAATATCGATAGGTGTCAGTTTGGTCATATCCACCCTGATAACATCGGCAGCTCTCTTCTTCGCAACGCTGTTGTTATCCTGGTTGAGTCTGATGGTGTTCGATACGATTCAGGGTCTCATAGTTTTGGTATTTCCTCCTATGCTCTACCGGACCTTTCTCCGTATCTGGCGCCTTCGGTTCCTCAGCTCGGATTGGGAGAGTCACAAAGGGATAATTTTGGCTCATCTCCTCTCGATAATTTTGTTTTGTACCGCTATCAACAGCATCGCCTTAGTCGGAGATATGGCTCTCCTCAAGGCCGATCGGGTGTTTCAGAAGAACTATGGATTTTCTCCGGTGAAGCCACTTATCGCATGTGGACTAATACGAAAAAGCTACGACTAACGAAATCCGACTGAGGTATGCGCTTCTATGAATAAAGACGATCCATTCAAAGCGGTCAGGAAAGAGTACAGGTCAGGCCAACTCGACGAGTCGTCAGTGGAGCCGGATCCATTGACGCAGTTCAAGGTCTGGTTCGATGTAGTCATGTCATCCGATGTCGTTGAGCCGAACGCATGTGCTCTTGCAACCACAGGTGCCGACGCATACCCCTCGCTACGCATGGTCCTGCTGAAGGGAATTGACGAGCGTGGAATGATATTCTTCTCGAACTATTCTAGTGCCAAGGGGCTCCAGATAGCCTCTAATCCTCATGCTTCGATGCTCTTTTATTGGGCACAGTTCGAGCGGCAGGTTCGTATCGAGGGCGACGTGGAGAAGCTGGATGAGGAGGCGTCGAATGTCTACTTCACGTCTCGCCCACGCGATGCGCAGATCGGAGCTATAGTATCTAAGCAAAGCACCGTCGTCGCCTCACGAGCCGTAATTACCGAGGCTGTTGAAAATTTTACGAGGGATCGCTCCGAAGAAGCATTGCAGCGACCGGCTTACTGGGGAGGCTATCGAATTGTTCCCCGCAGCTTCGAATTTTGGCAAGGACGTGAGAACAGGCTCCACGATCGAGTGCGCTATGTACGAGAGGGACAGGGGTGGCGTATCGAGAGGTTGTGGCCGTAATGGATAGCTCCGCATCAAGTGTACGAACGGTTCTTTTGGGGGGTGGCTACACGCTTCAGCGTGTGGCACGGCTTCTACCCGCGGAAACTTTCGTGATGACATCTCGGGAAAAAGCTCGATGTGATGAATGGCGAACCTATGGATGGAATGCCTGCCAAGTGTCTCTCGATGACCCGGAATCGCTAACCAGACTGCTCGATACCTACCTGCATATAGAGACTATCGTGGATAGCGTTCCACCGTTTCGCGGCGTGGACGATCCGAGTAAGGGCGTGCGCAATGTGGTGAGATCGCTCAGTGGCCATCATGTCAGACGTATCGTGTATCTCAGTACCACAGGAGTTTTCGGACGGCGTGACGGTTCGATAGTAGATGAAGATACAGCTCCAGCCCCCTGGAATGCACAGGGAGAAGCGAGGTGGAGATCGGAATGTGCGTATCGTGAGAGCGCTTGCGAGGTAACGGCCTTTCGCTTGCCGGCGATCTACGGCCCTGATCGTGGTGTTGCGGTATCGTTGAGGAACGGGACGTATCGTCTAATCGGTAGTGGAGAGATCTGGACCAATAGAATTCACGTTGAGGATCTGGCCTCGGCGATAGAACGAGCGCTTCACACGCCGCACCTGCCGGAGGTGCTGTGCATCTCTGACGATCGCCCCGCACAAGCTAAAGAGGTAGTGGAATATGTGTGTTCGCGCGAGGGGCTGCCGTGGCCTCCGTCGATTACCGAGGATGAGGCACTGCGTATGGGGGCATACACCATGCTCTCCAACCAGCGGGTACGTAACGACCGAATGAAGGCTGTGCTCGGTATCGCCCTCAAGTATCCTTCTTACAGAGAGGGGGTTGTTTTGACATAGCTCCCGAGCGGCAATCGAGCGCAACCCGATACGGCGTTGTTCGAGGCCGGTTCTTTCGTAGTATAAAGAATGCGCTAGTCGAAATACTTTCTTCGAGGATTATTCGTGGTAGTGACAAGTTACGATCAGAAACCGTACGTGACAGTGGCTCGGCCCGAGAGTCATCCGGAGCGCATTGCAGCGCTGGCTCGGCTCATGGATCTGCCGGCCCCGAGTCCGGAATCTTGCTCGGTCCTGGAGATAGGATGTGGAACGGGCGGGAATATAATTCCTTGGGCAGAGAGGTATCCACGTAGTCGTTTTGTCGGAATTGACGTTGCTGGCACCCATATCGAGAGCGCCCGCAAAATCGTGCAAAAGCTTGGACTTGAGAATATCGAATTTCGCGTTGGGGATGTGTCGAGCTGTGAGGTAGAGGGCGGAGCATACGACTACATCGTGTGCCATGGCGTGTATTCCTGGGTCACCGAGCATGTGCAGCAGCGCATCCTTGATGTATGCAAGACCGCGCTCTCTCGGAATGGAGTAGCGTTCGTTAGCTACAACGTGCTGCCAGGCTGGCGTCAGCGCGGGGCGATACGGGATATCATGATGTTTGGGGCCACGCTACAGGGCGGCTCCGCTCCAGAGCAGAAGCTCAAAGGTGGTGCTGAATTTCTGGAGATCGTAGCTGCCAGCCGGAAGAAAAAGGACGATCTGTACGGACGGTATCTCGAAGAGGCGATCTCTCGTTTGCAGACATCGGATCCCTCGTATGTTTTCCATGAGTTTCTCGAAGAGAACAACTCCCCGTGCTTGTTTACTGAATTTATGGAGAGAGCTCAGTCGGTGGGCTTGCAGTTTCTCTCTGAGGCACGACCTGCTTTCATGGCTGCTGACGATCTCGAGGAAGAGGCCGCATCTTTCCTCGAGTCTCTTCGTGGCGACGTGATTAAGCGAGAGCAATCCCTCGATATCTTCCGTAACCGGATGTTGAGGGAAACGTTGCTGTGTCACGGCGACCACGTTTTGAAGCGCGATCTGCGCGCCTCTGTGCTCCGATCGTTGGCCTTTTCGACCGAGTATCGCCTTGTCGAGCATTCCAGCGCAGCCGGTATGAACTTTCGAGAGCTGTCGTCGGGTCGCGATGTCTCCATGCCTGAGAGTGGCGCCGCTACTCTCTTGAGTGTAGTCGGAAGCATGAGCCCGGCAGGATGTGACTTTTCTCGGCTTGGACAGCGTGCCGCAGAGCTTAACTTGAAATGTGGAAGTGAGGCAGAGATATTCGCGCACGTGGTCGGTTTGTGGAGAGCGGGATTTATAGAGGTATCGCTCTCCCCTTTTCCGACAGCGCAAGGTCCTGTAGGTGCAGCGAAGACGACAGCGTTGGTGCGTTTGCAGATTGAGTCGAGTGAAGCAGCAACTTCTCTGCGTCATCGACACCACGCATTGTCGTCGCCGGAGCGCTTGATTCTCTTGATCAGCGATGGGACGAAAAGTTTCGAGCAGGTCATAGCGCAGGTGGAGAAGGCTGCGCCTGGCACGGCGCGCGAGGCGGTTGAAACTTTACTCCGATTGGGCTTCTTTTATTCGTAAAATTAAATAGCCACTCACGCCCGCTTTGGCCGCAGAGATGGATCTTGCCTCGCTTTTCTACACGTTGCAGCGCCGTCTGAACTGCATGACAGTTCCGATTCCGATGGTGAGCAGGGCCATGAACGCCCATTCGTATACGTACCCAAGGTGAATATCAGGAGGGGGGGTCGTGTCGTATGTTGGTATGGGATACGCCAGGTCGGGAGAATCCATGCCGAAATTCTCGATGTTCTTTTGGCCGGTGTATGCGAGCACGTCGTTTCGACTTCCCGCACCTTCACGTACGATCTTCGAAGGAAGCAGGGGATCGTTTGGGTCCTGCATGACTTCGAGGTAGACGGGCAGCACAGAGTAGGGAAGCTGCTTTTGAATATCGGGGATCGCTACGCGTAACCACTGATCTACCCAGGGTTTGTCGAGACTGGCCTCTGCGTCGTTAGGCGCAAAAAGTTTCGGGGACACCGGTTCCTTTACCAATCCGAACAGTTCGACGTGAGTCGGCGTCTGGTATTTTGCGCGGTTCTCGCGAGCTTCGCGCCCCCAGGGTATAAAGCCGCGATCGATCAAAACCCGCTCTTTACGACCGTCGATAAGGAGTGGGGTGATCACGTGGAAGCCTGCTCGTCCCTCAAGGTTCCGATTGCGAAGTAAAAACTCGTGCTCGAAATCGTACTGCCCAGAAACCTTTACGCGTCGAAAGGTGAGCATGCTCCAGTCAGGGGAAGTATCCAGTAGGCGAGAGAGTTCAATCGGTTCTAAAAGAAGGGTCTCGTCCAATCTCTGGATGAGCTGCTGTTTTTCGAGGTGTCTTCCCCATTGCCAGAAAGATGCCCACAGCATGCCGGCGGCAAGGATCAGAGTAGTGGCGGTTGTTTTTGCAGAGAAGCGAAAGTTCACGTCCCTATGGTAACCTGTCTGGGGCTCGGCGAACCAGAGAGAGGTCTCGGAATACGGTCACGAAAAGGGGGGTTGCCTCGTTTTCCTCTGATAGCGAGGCTGCGGTCGCAGCAGGTCCTGACCAGGTGGTGCAGTTCCATAAGCCAATAAAAAGGTATAGCATTAGGGGGTCTTTGCTTTGCCGTTGATGATGCTCGTATCGGCAATTACTAGGTCGATCGCCTGGTTGTAAAGTCAGCTAACTACTTAAAAACACTGGCTCGTGGCGTTCCTTTCGAAGTTTTCGAAGTTTTCAGGTAGAACAATAGCTGGGTTTGCTCTCGAAACTTCGAGTTGTTGTGCCCCGTGGGGGAGCAATCCAGGATCCGCTTTCGTAGCAGGGAGGGGTTTTGCCGCGCTTCCCTAGGGTTTCATGATGAAACGGTAAAGGCATTTACCTGTGGAGAGCTCAGGCATGTACATAATAGGAGCGGGCGCTGCATATCCGGACACCGAACTCACTAACGAGTTCTTGCAGTCGCTTGGCCTTGGTCTAACCGAAGACGAGCGATGTGTGCTTTCGAGGCTCGGTATTCACTCGCGCCGCACAACGCTGCCTCTCGAATACATCGCCTCGACCAAAAACCTCGATGTAGTAGGGGCCCGCACGCAGGCGACTCTTTCGCCGACCGAGCTTGGCGTTCGAGCTGCCCGACAAGCATTGGAGCGCGCTGGAATCACGATTGAGCAGGTCGGTTTGGTTATCGCAGATTCAGCCACTCCGTATCAAACCTGCCCTGCAGAGGCCCACCGTATTGCCGGAGCTTTCGGAGTAAAGGTAGCTTCCTACGACATCGTCGGTGGTTCGGGAGCTATTCCGCTCTATCTCGAAATGCTGTCTACCTGGAAACCCGAGCGCATTCCTGAGTACGTCTTGTGCGTTTCGACGAACACGCCGTCGCAACAGGTGTCGTTTGCCGACCCTTCGCTTTCCGCGTATGTATTCGGTGATGCTGCCGCTGCGGTGGTGTTGTCCACGCGCCACACGGGCAAGCTGCGCGTGGTTGATTCCTACCTTCGCAAGCAGAGTGCCTACAAGCCGGTGGTCTCGGTGAAACATCATATCTCTTTTGCTGCCGAGCATCTTCTTCCACAGGAGGAGGTTTTGACCCTGATTGAGCAGGGGCTCACGCGATTGTCAGAGAAGTTTGGTTTGAAGACGGATGATCTCGTATTCGTTGGTCCTCAGTTGTTCTGTGGCGACCTTTCCGGGTGCGCATCGCGACTCGGGATCCCTTCTGATAGGGTGACTCTGGAGACGGTGGACAAGGGCTATGCTCTCGGCGCGTCGACTGGAGTTGCGCTCGCATCTCGATGGGATCGGATTACGGTAGGTCAGCAGGTGGTGGTTCTCCACGTAGGCGACGGACTGTGGAGTGGTAGTATCTTATTGGCATCCGAATAGGCGGGGTTGGAGACATGCTTCACATTTTAGGCATGGGAACATGCCACGCAGAGACGGTGATAACCAACAAGTTCCTCGAAGACCTCGATGTGGGTACAAATGCCCAATGGATTGAGGAGAAGATAGGTATCCTCGAGCGTGTCAGTACGCTTCCGCTCGACTACATTAAAACAACGCGCAACCAAGATCCTCGTATAGCTCTTGAGCTTGCCTCGATGACCCCTACCGATATGGGTGTCAAAGCAGCAGAGGCGGCACTCAAACAGGTGGGCATCTCCGCTAGCGATATCGGGATGATTATCGTTAATAGCTGTGCGCCGTCCCAAACTATTCCGGGCGAGGCCGTTCGGATAGGTGAGCGCTTGGGTGCCTCGGCGGTTGCATTTGATGTCGTGACAGCCTGCCCTGCATTCGCCCTGCACATAGACTTTCTTCGCAATTACCAGGAGAGCAAGCTGCCTGAGTTCATATTGTGTATCTCGACGGCTGCTTTGACGCAGCATGTCGATTACAACGACAGATCCGACGGAGCGATTTGGGGTGACGCCGCCGCCGCATGGATCGTTTCGCCTGTGCACAAAGGAAAGCTGGAGGTTCTTACCTCATTTTTCACCGCGGATCCGACTCGCTGTGGCGCGGTCGTGGTCGACACGTTCGGGTTCTTCAAACAGGATGGACGCGCGGTACGAGACTTCTCTGTGCGTCAGACGGTGCGTTTAATCAAGGCGATCGAGGAGAGTCATTCCATCGACTGGAATCGTGACGTATTCATCGGGCACCAAGCAAATCGCACCATGCTCGAGCAGGTCACGAACAATCGTGAGATACCGCCGAGTAACCATTGGCACAACGTGACCTATCTTGGGAATCAGGCCGGCGCAGGCTCCGCAGCTACGTTATGTGCTCATTGGGAGAAGATAACCCCTGGGCAGCATGTCGTTGTTGCTGTGGTAGGAGCAGGACTCAGCTGGGGCTCGATACTGATGCGAGCGAACTAAAATGGGTCATCGCGGAATCGAGTGGGTAGGACTCGGTATTATCGCGACGTGACCGTGCTCGTGCACGTAAACGTGAACGTACCCGGAGGAGGAGTCACACTGGCTGAAGGCATAGCTAGGAAAGCATGGCTCCGATCCTTGTCAGCAAAAGCTTCCCGGCTTGATACTCTTCC
>JBIIOE010000081.1:0-16730 GCA_044337105.1 Bdellovibrionota bacterium
ACGAAGGACTGAGCTTTTCTTTGCCATAATATCCAGTTACTTACGTTACAACACACCCCAATGGTGAGCTGTGAATAGTATCATAAACTTAGGCTGTGTCCAGATCGGCTAACCTATTGAATTTTCAGCGCTCTTTGGAATGATCGACCCGCGCCACACCGGTAGTAGCTGCACAATAGAGAGAGACATTAGCCCCGCGCTTATCCAGCTGAGCTGCAGCGGAGAGATGTGCTGAAGAAGTAGGAACGCTAATGCGGGAGCAATCACCCCTCGTACGCCAGTGAAAAACACGTGGACGGCCATATAGTCCGGCACTCTTTCTGCGGGAGCAAACTTCGTTACCCAAAGACTCCAGGCCACATCCCCGCCCGAGGTCGTGAAGCCGAGAACCAGAGCAGAGAACCCCAAGCCGATCCAGGAATCGCTCGCAAAGAATGCCAGCGTGCCGATCAAGAAGGAAAAGTTGAGTACGATTCGCAAGGAGAAGAAGTTCGCTACATCGAAGATTCGCCCCCAGATCGTACTGCCGACCAGGCGAGCGATGTTGGGGATAGTAGCGATGAAGAGAGCAATCTCGAACTCGGATAAGTTGAGGCCGTAATCCGTATTCGCAAGATATTCGACTCTGATCGGAACCATCATCAGGTACCCCAAACCGAGCAGCATCCACGATATCAGCGTTCCGCGAAAAATCGGATCGCTCTTCACGTATTGGAAACACGACAATAGCGGAGGTGTCGCGGTCGGGTGTTCTTGCGCTGTTGGAATTCGCGCCGCAGCGAGAGCAGATCCTGCAAGGGCAAGAGAGAACAGAAGTAGCAGGAAAGGGTAGAGATGGATGCGGTCGGAGATGAACCAACCAGCTAGGCTGCTGAATGCGATACTCGTCGCGATACGAATGCCGTTGTTCTGGGCGAAGATCCTTCCTCGCGTCGCGATTGGATAGTTGCTCTGATAAAGCGTTGTGAGGAGAGGAGTGGCTGCCGACGGGATGAGCGCACCCAGGAAAGCGAGCGAAACGAAAGCTTGTTTGCCCGGAATGAGGGCCGCTAATCCGAGTGCGAGAGATGCGACGAGCGTCAGCGCCGCAACCCCCGCTGGCGCAGACCACCTGAGCTTTCGAGCCAGAAAAATGGTCGCAGGCGCCAGAAGCAGCCCAGCATTGCTGGCTGCAGCTATGAGCGACTTGTCGGCGGCATTTCCATGAAACCAGCGAACCAGTATGAGCAGCAGGAATGTAGAGGGGGCACTCTCGTACATGCCCATCGCGATCGCGCGGTAGCGTTCGAGAACGACCGTTCTAGCGGTCATGTCAGGCGAGGGGGTTGTCATATAAGTTCGACGAAGACTTGCGATACTATAGCGCGATCTGTCGTCAAAACGTAGGCTTCTCTTTCGAACTTTCTTGATTGCACTTCAGACCAACCTCATTCAGAATCTCAGGTCTGCGTATGATTCCACCACAAAGTTGCTACGAAGATGCTGTCCGTCAGAGCTTAATCGAAAGCCTCCGGAATTACCGACCTATCGATGCTGCAGATGCGGAGAACGCACGGCGTATCCTGGAGTTCGTCGAGCGAGAGCCTGGATGTGCTGATCGCAGATTAACGCATGGGCATCTGACGGGTTCAGCGTGGGTGGTGAATCGAAACGGTAGCGAGGTGTTGTTGCTCCACCACCGAAAGCTTCGGAAGTGGCTCCAGCCTGGAGGGCATGCGGACGGAGAGATGAACCTACTAGCCGTGGCTTTGAGGGAAGCGCGCGAAGAGACAGGGCTTGAGTCGCTGGCTCCGTGGTCCTCGTCGATCTTTGATCTCGATATTCACTGTATTCCGGCTCGCGGAGATGAGCCCGAACACCTGCACTACGACGTTCGCTTCGCCGTGATAGCCGATGAAGCAGAGCAGCTTTCAATAAATAGCGAATCGAACTCGCTCCTTTGGGTTTCGTTGGAGCGCGTTGGAGAGTTGTCTGACGAGGAGTCTCTGCTCCGCATGTGTCGTAAGTGGCGATATCGCGCTTCCTAAAGTTGGCTTGCGCTATCCGTCCTGAATGAATGCGCGTAATTTCTCAATCTCGCTCTGAGCGCCTTCCATGCTCCCGAGAGCGGGAGTCTCCAGGATAAACGGGATGTGAGCGAGCTTCGGATGTAAGAAGATTCGCTTGAGAGCCTCCTTCCCGATTAATCCATCTCCGATGTTCTCATGTCTATCTTTTCTGCTCGCGAGCTCGGTCTTGCTGTCATTCAGATGAATAGACCACACCTTATCGAGCGAGAGCTCTCGGTCGACGGTCTCAATGACCTGTTCGGTTTCATCGACGAGGTTGTATCCACTCGCCCACATGTGCTGCGTGTCGAGCCCGAATCCAACCAGCTCTTTCTTGTCGATTTGCGAGTATATCAGCGCGAGCTCTTCGACTCTGTCCCCTATGACACTGCCCGATCCGGCCGCTACCTCGAGGATCAGCCTGGAGTTCTTGGGGGCACGGTCCAAGACCCAGTTCAGGCCGGACACTACTCTGTCATACCCCTCAGCCTCATCGGGCTGATCCTTCATGCTTCCAACGTGAAAGATGACGCCGGCTCCGTCTATGCGTGAGTTCAGGTCTAGGTAGTTCACGAGAGACACTTTGGCAGACTGAAACTTACCTGGGTCCGGAGTCGCCATGTTGATCAGGTATATTGCGTGGAAGAACACCTTCTCTAGGCAGGAGCCCTTGCGAGCGTCGTTGAAGGGATCCTCTACGCCATCGGGGAACGGAGTTGTATTCCAACGCTGAGGAGGCGAAGGATGAATCTGTATCGTGTTGATGCCGAGCTCTTGGGCTGCCAACGCTGCGTTCTTCAAGCCGCCGGCCGCTGAAACGTGTGCTCCGAAATATCTCTTCATAGAATGTGCGTGATGGTATAAGCGTACAGACGTGTGTGCCCTGGGATACTAGCCTCGGAGTCGTGGAGATGTCGAGGGCATAGGTGTCATAACCGTGCGGTACTGTTTGATGGGTAGCGATGATTAGACTCTTGGTCCTTTTCCTGTGTGGAGTAATTGGAGGCGGTGCGCTGGTATGGAAACTTGCGCCAACTCAGGCACCGCGGGTCGCCGTACCTCAATCCACCGTAGAGCCCCTCGATAGGGCGTGCGCGGACGAGCTCGCAGCGGCTCGGGTCGAACTCGCGGAGTTGCGAGGGCGTCTGAGTGCGGCTCGTGACGAGCGCGCTCCCGAGGTCTCGTCTCCTTATCCTGTATCGGACTTCAGTGCTCCGCAGCATGCATCTTCTACGGGCGAGTCGTCCGCAGCAGACGCGGTAAAATGGAAGGTTTCGGCTATAGAGAAGTTCGTTCCGCTTAATGACGAGCAACGGCAAAAATTGAGGGATAAGTTCGAGCGGGAAGCGGGCGTTCCTAGCGGAGAGAACCCTGGCACCGAATCGCTCGAGGAGATCATAGGGGAGGATAACGCGCGATTTTATCGCCAGCAGGTCAAAGCGGCTTTTGAGAGGGTGCAGGAGGAAGAGATCGATCGCGAGATCGTGTGGCTGTCACGCCAGTTGGCTCTTTCACAGGATCAGGAGGCAGCGGTCCGCTCTGTTTTCGAGGTTGTGGAAAGACAGATTGATGAAGAGGGCGCAGTCGACGAGCAGAATGTCGCACGCTCGCCTGGGGAGCGTGTGAAGGCGATGGTAGCCGAGAATCGCAAACGGACCGAGTTTCGTAACGAACAGTTGAAGCCTGTGCTGTCGGGAGAGCAATACGAGGCATACCTACGTACGCAAGCTGAATCCTCCGCATCGGATGTCGAGTTGTTTCACAATTAACGGGCTGAAGCGTGGACGAAGTGTGTCTTATCGTCTCAAGGCGGCGCTTACGAGCCCCTTATTTGCTTCATCTGGTCGGATAACCGAGATACTACTCGAATTACATCTACGAAGGATTTGGAGGTTTCGGGCGAGGGAGGCTTCCCGTTTTTGCGCCGTGGTTTAAGCGGGTGTTCTTTTGCCCGGTTCGTGTGATGGTTTGTTTCGCGTCTGCGCTGTCGAACATCATCGCCCAGTTGATAGAAGTCGGTGATGAGTTGTTGTAGCTGCTCTCGAGTGCCAAAAGGGGACTCAGAACCCGAGGGGCGAGCGAAGGTTATGCTGCTAATGCGGCGATTCCTATCTTGAGTGCGAAAGCGTAGCGTCGCCGTTTTGATACCTATCTCATCTACCACGATGAGCAGCTGAGAGCGGCTTGCCTCCTCTGTGAGAATTACGGAGCTCGCATGTGGATACAAGCTATCCTTGGCTAGCAGAGCGAGCGGGATTGAAGCGACATCAACTTTAGCGATTCGAGCAAAGTTCTTCGCGATGCGAATGGCGTGATCGTATGCCAGATTTCCTTGGACTGCGTCTATCGGTGGGATGTCATGCGCTAGTCCTAGTGTATCGATGTGGTTCGCAGTGCTCGCGTACCATCCGTCCGTGCGGTCGGCTAGGGACTTTATGGCCCCTTGAATGTGTTGACGCGCGCCCTCGGGCCGCCATACCAGTAATTTACAAAGGAGTTCTATCGCCTCACTTCGAGACCGCCGCATTTCTTCGAATCCCGATGCGGGAATGAAAGCGCTTAGGCGCCCTTTTAATGAGTTGACGGCTTGAATTGAAAGCGCCCCGTCATTGTGCAAAGAAAAGCGCATCTTTTGAAAGTTTCCGGGATAGGTCACGGCGAGTTGCGGAGCGAGAACGGCCGCATCAATTTCCTCGATCCCTTCCACAACGCGAGCCATCTGTCCCAATAGTATAGGAGTGACTGGGGTGAGATCGACTCCTCGAATACTATCTAGGTCAAAGTCTAGAACGGCTTGAAGATCGCCCATGCCTCGGCATTTGGGGATAGCTATACGAGACAACGCCTCGAGTCCTTCGTATATCGAGCCCTCAGAGTTGCGCTGTAGCATCTCTGCCGCTTTCCACATCCGCTCGAGCGCGGCGGTGTCGCCGGTGCTAAACGGGGTCTTGTTCCTGAGATACCAGGCGATGGTTGCCGATCCATCGGTCGAGCCCTCGTGTCCCCGTCTCGCATGCACCGAGACGCGCGCGACGCAGTCTCCGATCTCGAGAAGAACGAGCGAAGCTGGTGTAGCGGGGGCCGCATCGAAGGAGTGCTCAAAACTGCGAGCTTCGTCGAAACCATCCGAGAGTTGATTCATCTCTAGATTGATCTCTCCTTTCAGGATCTCCTTGTCTCGCTCCGACATCGCGTTGATGTCGCCGCTGACAACGCCTTTGGCCGGCTGTTTGTCGGGAGAGTAGCCGAACATCGAACGGATGCCGCCGGGCCCGATGCTCTTGAATACAGCGGCGCTGTCGACCATAAGGGCGAGAAGCTCCTTTGAAGCTTGCTTTTCGTCGATAGCGTTAGAAGCTTCCGACTCTACGTTGTGCACGCGATCCTTGACCTTGAGGAGCCACGCATCAGGATCTTCATTCCGTATGCGCGCCGTAAAGTGCTCGCGGTGGAGGACCTTCCCAGATGTGTCTTGGGTCAGGAGTTCGAGTTGGCTCATCTCACCACGCGGATGGAGCGTGTTGATCAGTGTGAAGTGGCGGAGCGTTGTGCTCTTGGTGCTGACGAACTTGCTGCACGTGCTCAAAGGATTAGTCACAAATTCGTGGAAGCTAGGAGCTACCCTCAGTACCGAAGCATTCTCGATATCAAGCGAGATGCGCTCAAGTTCATCCTCCGTAATGCATTCGAGATCGTTTGTCGGCAACACGCTCCATTTGGCTGTCGGGTTGTCGAGTACAAGGTTGTCGATCTCGTGCAGTAGGGACTCGACTCCTCCATTGCTCGAGACGGCAGTGTGTGGAGATACTCCGACATGAGGGGCCAGAATGTTACCGAGCGTCAACCCGAGCTCTGAGTCAGGATCCACGTTGAGCTGATATCGAACCAGGGCGTCGTCACCATGCGAGAGTCGCTGCCGATCTCGAAGCGCAAAAACTTGCAGCGTGTAGACGCGACAGGCTGGCGCTCCGCCAAGCTGATCAGTCGCCGCCGTTTGAAGGGTCTCGACACGCGCCTCGATTCGGGCTCGATCGCACGACACTATGTATTTCTTGAGGTCGGGTATGAAATCGAGTCCGCGGCACGAGATGCACGACAAGTGCGACGCAGCCTGGCCCACCGTATACTGGCCATCTGGATCGAATGCTGAAAATAGGCTGTCTATAGTGTGCACGTGCTGTGTCCTTGGATGCCCTGTTTTTCCTCCAGGTCGCCCCAAAGCACAAGAGTTTCCTGCGAAAACTAACAGTTGTTCCCGGAGGAATAGAAATAAGAAGACGGGTATCCTACGTTTTAATTATGCAACAAAACCTCTGCTGCACTATGAGGTAAACACCTCACAAGATGTGCAAGAGGGGTTAGTTGAGCGTCATCGCGGTGTTCAATCTCTCCAGATCGTTTCCGAGTCCGACAGATCGATCCATTTGGCTGCCGATTTCAACACATCTCCGGTGTTGAACTGTCCAAAGTCTGCCGTTGTAGTATCGACATCGAACTCCTTAGACAGACCTAGTGGATAGGCAAGCTCCCTGCTGGGACACACCACGACGACTGAACGGCTGATATTTCCCGTCTGCTGAGGCTTGTCATCCTTGGCAGCTTCAGTTGCAGAGGACGGTGTTCGTGCGTCGTTCTTAGAGCTTTGCGCCTGCGGCGATCGCAGAGGGTGGTCGAGGGGCAGGTACTCATTCTCTCGACTGAAGTTGGTGTGGCCGAGGGAGAACGCCACGATATCGGCGGCCATCTCGAGGTCGACGCTGACCTGACGATTAATGCCTTTTGGTGGAAGCCGCTTCACGATCACAGAAAGTCCCGCGCGGCTTACGGCGTCGAGGAACGCGCGCTGCCGTGAATCGTCTTCATAAGGAACAAGGGTATAATAGCGAGCCACTATCGGTGCGATGCCGGATGTGACGCCCCGAACTAGGGCCGACATGTCGACTTTACGGTTGATGCGCCGGGTCGCGCGGTCGAGTCCAGTGCCGTCGATAAACAGCCCCACGACCTTCTTCTCACGCTTTTTGATGAATCCGCGACCTAGCTCTTCGTACTTCATATATCCTGTTCAATTCTTCGGAGCTCTTTGTGAGGCGTGTTTGATCGCCCCCTCTACCCGTATATCGACATGTGTGGGTGTTCGAGGCTACGACACAACGGAGCCCCGGCCAGAGAGTGTACTGCAAATCGTTCAGTTAGGCGAGGTACTAGAATGGAGCAGATATGGTGCTCGACGCGACCTGCTCTTACCGCTTGAAGTTACGGGATATTTCGCTCAATAAACCTCAACAGCCATACCTACTTCGGCTGTCTCAAAGAGCTCTTTGAGATCGGACTCGGCAACCTGTACCCCTCCGATATCGGGGCAATCTACCGGGCCGCTGTGAAGGGGGGCCTGATTGTTCAAAAATACTGCGTACTCGCCCAAGGCGCCTCGGCGGAAACGCTCTTTGTTGCCCTCTGCCGGAACATTCAATCCTCGGTTTTCGAAGTAGGAGGTGGGGGCGTACCAGAGCGGCGCGCGTTGTTTGAGCGCTATTGAGTAAACGCCTGCCTGTAGCTGCTCGATCCCTGCTCCTTGGAACTCTCTTCGTTCACCGCCCGGGCTCACCACGATCATCTTCTCAGAGCCCCTGTGAAGCTCTATGCGTGGGGCACGCTGGGTGTGCTTTGTGGGAAGGAAGCCGAGTAGGGGTTGATGATTCGTAAGCGATGCCACATCCGGGACGGGTCGTGAGAGACCGATCGAGCCGCTCTGAGCGATCCCGACCTGCGTAGAGCCATTCGACTGAAAATGAGCGCAACCGCTCAAGACTGCCACGATTAACACCGCAGATGCGGCGAATCGGCCGCATGCGATCATTGTAGCGGTTCTGAGTCCTGAATACGGGAATTGGAAAGTCTTCATAAGTTTTGTCTAAGTGGTTCGGTACGGCTAGCCGCCTGTCATACCAGACCATGTTGACAAGTCAAATCCTGATCGCGTCGAGACTCACCTGGTCGTCCACGCTATCTAGAGTTAGATGCTCAGTGGAGGTGATTCGATGTGCGCGTATCTCATTCAACCGAGGAAAGTACTGACCAGGATCGGTAGCTAAATGAGACGATATTTTGCATTTGATGCATTGAATTATTCAAAGGGGTTAGTGCCCCCTTTTGTCGTAACAGTGTTTTGCGTCAGGTCGATCTGCTTGCTTCCGCGCTAGGTGTTGGGCTGTACTGATGGCTATTGAGGTTGGCTTATGAAAACAGCTTCGCCAGTAATAACGAGCCTAAGCTCGGTCATGATGCTGTCGGCACAGAGATTCATCGCATTGTTCGCGGTAGTGCTTACTGTCATGTCGTCGGTAGGATGCGGATTCATCTCGAGCAGGGGTTTGCTCTCGGGTGTGCGTGATAGTGACAGCAACGAGGCATTCGTATCTCCGGTCACCGAGCGCCCGCAGTTTGCTTTGACAGCGAAGGGGCCCAAGCAGCTCCCCGTGCAATCGGCGCGAGTGCTCCCGAAACCTGATTTCGGGCTGACGCCCGAGGTTCAACGCGAGCTTGATCGCTACATGGAGCACGATCGCGGCACGGTGCTGCGGGTGCTCGACAGACATTCTGAGCATGCCCAACAGCTCGGTAAGCTCTTCGAAGACGAGGGTGTGCCGCAAGAGTTGCTGAGCGTTGCTGCCGTGGAGAGTCAATTTAACCCGCAGGCACTCAGCCCTGCGGGGGCGCGCGGTATGTGGCAGTTTATGCGCTCAACTGCGCAGGTGTACGGTTTGAAGATATCGAGTCGTAAGGACGAACGTACCGATCCTCTCCTGTCGACGGTAGCGGCAGCGCGGCACCTCAGGGACCTGTTTCTGAGCTACAACGACTGGCACCTCGCCTTAGCAGCATACAATGCGGGTATAGGGAGCATTAACCGTGTCGTCGCTCGCCGTGGGGATACGGACTTCTGGAATCTCGCCCGAAATGGAGCTATTCCTCGGGAGACCAGCCGCTTCGTACCGAAAGTGATCGCGCTCTCCATGATCGTGAGCGACCCCGAGCGCTACGGCTTCGACGCTGTGAAGATGGTGAGCTAGCGAAGCGAGGGGGCCGGCCTCATGGTCGGCAAGACTTCGTAGCGCGGGCCATTCCTACCCTCCTGTTACCGCTCGGCGGAGCTTGGGTCGTTCTCCGATTTTGGCGACGGGCAGGTTATGCCGTACTTCCCCGACCTTCATCAGCACGTGATTAGAATCCGGTACTTATCGACCCCATAAGCCCCATGACCTCGTCCAACTCTTTGGGGAAAACATCCTCCGTCAACACCTTGTGACCGCTGC
This sequence comes from Bdellovibrionota bacterium, assembly GCA_044337105.1. GTDB lineage: Bacteria > Bdellovibrionota_C > UBA2361 > UBA2361 > OMII01 > OMII01. The sequence continues at coordinate 9,365 of JBIIOE010000081.1, forward strand.
GGGTCACGAGGACGTCGTCCTCTATGCGGACACCGCATGCGGGGAGAGGGCCGGTTGGCTTGCTGAAGTACAGGCCGGGTTCAATCGTCATAACCATGCCCGCCTCGAGTTTTTCCACTCGATCAGCGCTGGAGGGCCCGACGTCGTGCACGTCGATACCGAGCGAATGCCCGATGCCGTGAGGAAACCAGGGGCGATAGGCCGCTTTGGCCATGAGGGCCGAGAGTTTTCCCTTTAGAATCCCCAGCTCCTTCAATCCGTAGGTGAGCTCCTCTGCGGCTGCCTTGTATACATCCGACACCAGTACTCCCGGTTTTATCTTGGCAATCGCATGCTCTTGAGCTCGCAGCACCGTTTCGTAGAGATACCGCAAAGCAGGATCGAGTGAGTCCCCCACAGGTAGGGTACGGGTTACATCAGACGCGTACATCTCACGTTCCGCTCCCGTGTCGATCAATACGAGGTCTCCGTTACGAAGGGTTCTTTTCAAAGCTCGATAGTGCAGGGTGGCCGCCGACCTACCGGTGCCAACGATCGTCCCGAAAGCCGGCTCTGCGCCCGCTGCTCTGTAGAAGCCCTCGATGAACGCTCCGATCTGTCGCTCGCTCGCACCGCTCCGTACAAACGGGAGCACCGCAAACAGCGCATCGCTGGTCAGTTCGGAGGCGGCCTTGATCAGCTCCACCTCGGATGGATCCTTGTAGAGGCGAAGCTGGCCGGTAAAGCGCTCCACCTCCGCCAGGTTCGAAGGCAGTCCGCGCAGCGCAATCGCCGATCGACCAGAAAGCTCGGTTTTTAGAGCAGCGCTCGCCGTTCCCTGGATCGATTGAAGGTACGCCTTCTCAACGCCGCGGACCGCTCCCAGGAGCGCCTTAAGGGGGTCCTTTGTTATCACAAGCTCCGCCGAGAGCGACTTCGCGAGAGGTTTCAGGTTCACCTGTTCTCCATCCCACACCTTCTTTATCGGGTCCTTGGGAGGAGCGATGATAATGATAGGGCTCTTCGCATGCGGGTTGAGAACGAGGGTTGCTTCCTCGGCATACGAGCCAGTGAAGTAGTACAGGTCGCTGTTTTGCCTGAAGGGGAAATGAGTGTCACGAGAGCGGGTGCAGTGTGGGTTGCTCGAAATGACCAGAGCTTCCTTCTCACCTGAGCGCGCCAGGAGCGCGAGGGCTTTCTTGATTCGTGCTGCGTACGGGGTTTTCATCCTCGAAAGATCCTCTATTCGAAACGGACACCAGCGTGACCTTGGGTACCGGCATCAGGTATATCGAGCACAGGATACGATGCGGTGCTGTCGTGTCTGGCTGTGGCTCGCTCTGGTTTACTTTGATACCCTCTGTGGCACCAATGGGCGAGGGGCTTTTTGCTTCACGCGTGTCCGTTCTGTTTCATAAGGAGTGGTGTCATGTTCTCTCTCACTATCCCGCTTGCCGGTGATTGGATCGATCCCGTCTACGAGCATGTACACCACGGGCGCTCTTTGTTTCTGTTGGAGCGAGCTCGACTGGCTCTGCTCGAATCGATGGGGATGCCTAATGATGCCCTGATGGCTCGCGGTCAGGTGCTGGTAATCACCAAGGTTGAGGCGTCCTATAAGCGCGAGGTTAAGGGCGAGTTCGTAACTGCCACGTGCGACGAGGCCAGCCTTTTGGGTCGCGGGCTCGTCATGCGCCAGCGCATCCTCAACGAAAAGGGCAAAGTAGCTGTCGAAGCCGTGATCGAATCAGTCTTTATGGATACGAACACGAAACGAGGGATGTGGCCGCCGGATGATTTTCTGAAAGCCTACAGGTCTTTACAGATATTTTCCGAGTAAGAGAACGGGGGTCATGTTGACAGTTGGACCCCGCTACAGTAGCTTTGCGCGGCTATGAAAGATAACATTCATCCCCAGTATTTCGAAGCCACTGTATATTGCGGCGGTTGCGGTAGTTCCTTCAAGACCGGAGCGGTTTTGCCTGAGATCCGTGTAGGTGTGTGCTCGCAGTGCCACCCGTATTACACAGGTACGCAGAAGCTCGTTGATACCGAGGGTCGCGTAGACCGGTTTAAGAAGCGATACGCTACCAAGGCTGCGGCTAAGTCCGAAGCTGCGTCATAAGCTTAGAGCGCGCGACTGTATGCGCCTCTTACTTCGAGCGCTTGTAGTCGTCGTTATGGTCATCTCCTCCGGGTGCACTGGAGGAGAGAGGACCGGAATATCCCCTTCTGATAAAGCTCCCCCGATCACGGGCCTCGATCCTGCGGGAGACCCGCTAGCTCTCTACGACATCCAAGGCAAAGTTCTCCTGGTTAATTTCTGGGCAACCTGGTGCGCTCCGTGTATGCAGGAGTTGCCGCACCTTCAAGCGCTCTATTCGAAACTCAAGGACCGCGGCTTTCAGCTTGCCGCAGTCGCTGTCGATGATACCCCAGAGAACGTACGCGAGGCGCAGAAGTCATACGGCCTTACCTTCCCGATTCTGATTGAGACCGGTGGCACTACGAAGCGTCGGTACGAACTAAAGGGGTTCCCTGAGTCCTTTGTTCTCGATAGTCAGCACCGTGTGCTTCTCGTCCAAGACCCCGAAGACGGCGCCCCGGTCACCAAGATTGTAGGGCCGCGAGATTGGTCGGCGCCGAGTGCTCTCAAGGTCTTCTCTGCATTACTCAACACGCAGTCGATGGCGGGGGAGGCGAAGTGATTCCGAACGTGATTGAGATAGGACCGATTCCGATCCGCAGCTTCGGGCTCATGGTCGCATTGGCTCTTTTTGCTGGTGCACTTCGGCTTGCGATTAGCTTCAGACGCTACGGGCTCGATCCACGGTTGGCGGAGCGTTACGTAACGGCGGCCGGGATCTCCGGACTCATCGGTGCGCGGTTGTGGTTTATTGCGGAAAATTGGTCGGAGGCGCGCCATGATCTTATCGGTGCGTTGTTGTCGAGCGCCGGGTTTACTTTCTACGGGGGCTTCATAATCGCGGCGGTCGTTGTCTATCTGCTAGCAAAGCGCGACAAGACCGACATTTCGAAGCTGTGTGACGCCCTGGGGCCATGCCTAGCGCTCGGCTATGCTGTTGGGCGACTCGGATGCCAGCTCTCGGGCGATGGCGATTACGGGATACGAACGAGTGGCTGGTGGGGGATGTCGTACGCCACCGGGGTTGTTCCGACCCTGCCTGGAGAGCTGGTATATCCCACGCCGCTCTTCGAATCCTCAATCGCGTTACTCGTTCTCTGGGTGTTGTCGTGGGTCGAGGTTCGTTCGACCGTCTTGTCGGGCCGCTTCCAACGCTTTGGTCTCTACCTCGTTCTGATATCGATTGAACGCTTCGTTGTAGAGTTCTTCCGTCCTAACGTGAAGGTGCTGTCGAATCTGAGCGAAGCGCAGATTATTGCCGTGTGCCTTGGGGTGTTTGGCGTTGTTCTCCTCTCTCTCCACGCCTCAGGGAGTAAGAGGGCTCCTGAATAAAGTCGGGATAAGCGCCCCCGGGTCCCACGTCTTTCGAATAGAAATCGGCATCGCCGCGCTTCTCCAAGGCGCGTTGATGCTAGTGGACCTGTTTGTTTCGATCAATCCACTGGGTGATGTCGTCCACAGAGATATGCCCTCCATGCAGCGGCACTTGAGAGAGCACTTCCTTTGCGAAGAGAGGCGCCATAGCGATCGCCTGCTTCGAAGCGAACGATGGGCGATTGTTCAGCCACGGGCATCCTTGCATCTGAATTCGGTTATCTCCGAGCTGTTCGTCTGGTGGCAGAAAACAGTTGAGCACGTTGAGCGCTAGCGCAACGGCCTCAGGGCTATCAGAGCTTCCTCCCCAAGCGAATCCCTGTGCACCGTAGTAGGCACTCAGGGGCACATTTGTAATTGTGTTGATCTCCCCCAAACTAGACCGAGCTCGCAGCATGAACACACCAACTTGTGTCACATCAAGGTCGAATTCAGCGTGTCGATGTTGTGAAGCAAAGCGCAGTGCGCCGGGAGCTGTGTAAGGCCTTAACACGTCGTGGGGAATTGGCTCTCTTGATATCAGTGGGTATCTGTTGAGCGATGATGTGCTAGTGAGAGACGTTTTTGCTGATCTAGCCTCACTCCCTGCATCTGTGAGGAGTTTAAATACATCTGCAAGCTTCTTGTAGGCCGCTGCCTCGCTCTCGGAGGGCGCTTCAGGGAGTCTCGGACTCTGTACCGCTGCCCCCTTGTTTTGACCCGCGCTGCTAGCTTTGGTACGTCGAGTAGGCATTCTTGGAAGCTGGTTTAGTTTGCCGACCCTGAGACGGTGCTGACTCTCAATGGATTCATGTAGGTAATCACTCAAGCGATCAGGGAGTCCTATCTGGGAGAGGTGCGCGAGCACTTCGTCTGTGAAGCTACCGGCGAGCTTTGACAGCATCTCTGGGGCGGGTATGAGGCTACCAGCATCGTCTGACGTTGTGCTGTTCATCTGCAACACGCTTCCAAGGGGAGCCTGTGGAGAGGCAGGCAGTATGCAGCCGAAATTCAAACATTTTGGCAGCAAGCCGAATGATTTGAGGGACTTCGCGGCAAGTTCCGGGAAGGAGCGAGTCAGCTTTTCAAAGTCAGGTGTCGACGTCACTCCGTGAACCATGAGCACTAAACACTCTAAGGTCTTCGAGTTGCTTAGTACTACCATGCGAGTGACATCTCTTTCTCCTTGCGATGCGCTGAATGCGCCGAGGGCCACTTGGTCGTCAAAGCATACCTCTATGCTAGCTCTACGTTTATTGCGGAAGGTCTTAGGCTCTCTGACTCGATACTGTAGCGGCATTCCTAGCTCCTGAATGCCATGCTCGCGCCCCTTCGCTACGAACTCAGCATAGAGCTGCCGCCCCTGTTGTAGTAGCCCTTCATACGCTGCCTGCAGGAGGGGCATGTGTGTTTGAGAGTTTTGAGGGAACTTACGTGGCGTAGCGAGCAGCGCATCAATTTGAGTGAGCATCACGGCGCCGGCCTCTGGGATAGCAGCAAGAGCGATCGCGAAACGTGGGTCGTCATGCGGTGCAGTAGCGCTCTTCTCAATAATTCTTTGCAGTGCGCTTGCGGCGTCCTTCGTGCGGAGCATCGCGATAGCTTTTGTCGCTGCTGTCGCGTCGTGCATATCCGTCGCGCCAAAGCTCTCGTAGAACCTTTCTAAGGCTGGCAGTGTTCTGAAATCGTTGGCTCCGATCTTCCCGAGACCAAGAGCTGCGATACGCCTAATCTCTGCTAGCCCCGAGTTGAGTTTTGTTAGAAGGACACCGCTCGCTGTGTTGGAAGGGTTTTGTGAAATTCCGTTGAGGAGTTTCAGTGTGGACAGGTCATGCGCACTCTCAGCGATACTGAAGGCGTTTCTGAGCAGATCGGTATACTGGTGTAGAGGTGAGGACGAAGGCACAACAGATCCTTGAAAATAGTCTAGGATTACCCGATTAACGATCATAGCCACCCGTACCAGCTAAGCAAGAGCTGTGCGTCGTACGTCGTGCGAGCCCAAGAACTCCAATCGCCTCCTGCTCCGTGAGCCCGATAGCGCTATCTTCGCAGCGCTCGGGTGATGTGCACATGAGCGTGTGGATCGCCACTACATCGAGCTCTAATGAGCTGATTCTTACAGCTCATGCGGGAGAGGCTGCCAAAAACCCGCAATAGAGGTAGATCCCGAAGATCTTACAGCACACAACGGATCTGATTGGGCACAACAGACCGAAGGGACACAATTATGCCAGCTGTTATTCGTACAAATAGCCGTCCAGGCCCTGGACAAGGTGAACGAGGGGAAGGTGAAAGTGATCAGGGGACACACGCCGATCTGCGGGCTACACGAAGGGAATGGCTAAAGGGGCTGAGCCTCCTGGTCGCGGGTTCGACACTCGGCTGCAGCGGTGAGTCAAGATTCGACCGAGAAAAGTTTAAAAGAAAACTCGAGGAGAATTACGGGTCGCTTGAGAACCCCCTCTTTCGGGCGAGGCTCGACCTCCGCTATGCCAAGTTGCTGAACTATCGGGAATCTCTAGAAGCTCGGATTCTCAAGCTCTCCCCTGAAGAGACGACTCGGTTTGGTGAAAAGGCAGTGGCTTTACAGGGGCGCGCGGAAGCGCTCAGCGCAAAGGTAGAGTCGATGTCTACTCTCGCTGACACAGAGAAGAGTGCGTCGCGCATGTTTGAGCTTAAAAATGAGTATTCTGACCTTTTCTGGGAAATCAGTCGGCTGGCTCGAGGTTGTTATGAAGCGCAATCACGCATACTTGCCCGTACCCTTAAAGACAATACAGAAAGCCTTGCCGTAGTCGTGGAAGAAACCAAAGGTAGTCACAAAGGGGGGATTGCGCAGTATGGCTCACCTGTTACCTTCGTCTGCCGCTTAGTCGAAGAGATCACAGGTCGTGAACTGCCGGAACAGGTTCGATTCGAAATTCGATCGGATCGACACGAAAAGAGGCTTGGTTACTCGGTAGCGAGCAAGAATCTCGCTGCTGCACATGAGCAAGGGTATTTACGGCTCGTACTCACTCTGTGTCACGAGGTTGGACACCTTATGGCGCTGCACCAAGAGCAGCAGCTGATAGGTAATGAATCCCGCATGCAGCCTGAGCAGGTATCAGCATGGGAGGAGGCCTGCGCCTACGCCTTTGAAGCAACAGTCGCTTCCTACCTTATCGCCACTAATTCGCCTCACGCATTTCGTGCCAGAGTCCTCCTTGAGGCAGAGTTTGAGGATCTTATGTACCAGCATTACAGCGGAGAAAAGGCGGACACTGGCCATGCGGAAGGCATGGCGATACTAGATGCCGCTTATACGGTACTCGGTTCATATGCAGCCGCTTACAACTATCTCTCGTCACATACCGAGCTTACCGTCGAAATGCTGAAGGTACTCGAGGAGAACAAAAAAGTAGCGACTGCTTCTTCGCAGCTTCGGAAAGACCCGCAGTTGCAACATATTGAGCAAAAGCTGCAGGGCCTTCTCGATTGGCGCGACCAGCATGAGCGTACATGGTTTCCTGAAGGCGGAGAGGCGCCTTAACAGGCGTGCCTTCTGCGCGATCTCTAAAGAATAGTCCTTGACCTGTCTCGCCGTAGCCTTGACGAAGGCGGATGGAGCGAGCGCCGAACTACTCGCTCTCTTCATCGTGGAAGGGGTCCCCTAGGGAAGCGCGGCAAAACCTACCCCATAGTCTCACTTTTGAAATAACCACGTGAACGTGCTCGTGCACGTAAACGTGAACGTACCCGGAGGAGGAGTCACACTGGCTGAAGGCATAGCTTGGAAAGCATGGCCCCAATCCTTGTCAGCAAAAGCTTCCCGGCTTGATACTCTTCCGGGGAAACATGGCTGAGAGCGTTAAGCAGATCAAAGAGGGCTCCACACTCCATGAC
>JBIIOE010000082.1:0-16713 GCA_044337105.1 Bdellovibrionota bacterium
CTTCAGCCAGTGTGACTCCTCCTCCGGGTACGTTCACGTTTACGTGCACGAGCACGTTCACGTCGGGATAATACCGAGTCCTACCCACTCGATTCCGCGATGACCCATATTTCAGAGCGAAAAATGCGCACGGGACGATAGCATGGCTAACGCATTGAAGCGCCAGTGGTTTTGCATCCGCCGCGAATGCGATTTACGTGGATATCTATGAGTTTTACCACAATTCCATCGCCCGTCAGAGTGGGGCAGGAGACAGAGTAGTATCTTGTAAATTTCTCATAGCGGCGATCAACCGAGAACGAGCGCGTTCCCTTAGGTAACACCAACGACTGTCCTGGCTTCAAAGAGGCCGAGGCGCCACCACCGGATACCGATATGACGTTGTACTCTCGGTCGCGTGAGTCGTTTTTGACCTTAATCTGTCCTGGAGGTGCAGTGTCCCTGCTGCAGCCAGCTACAAGAATCACCAGCAAATAAAAAAGCAGCGCTCGCATCGTTAAAGTGTATGACGTGGCGAGGCATGTAGGGAAGAGATCAAAGGCTCTTCATGAAATGAATGAGCATGTCGATCAGCTGCTTCAGGCCGTTGTGCATAGGGGCTCGTTCCGACTGCTGAGCCAGCCTTTCATACAATCACTCGATCCTTCCGTCTGTTCCTATCTGAGCGGAGTAATTTTTCCGCCACGAACCTCCAAGAGGGTCGTATGAGGGGTTTTGTCTTCTATAATACCGCTTTTCGAAAATTGAATCTGCCCACTTACACCCTGGTAATCGATGCTCTGAAGGCACTCTCTAATCTGAGGACGCTCAATCCCGCACCTTCGGATGGCGTCCGCGATCAGGAATACACCATCGAAAGCCTTTGCAGAGCCGAACCCAGGTTCCGAGGAGAATCGCTCTCGATACTTCAGTGCGAAGTCAGCTCCCCCACGAGTGATGTAATCGAAATACACCAGCCCTTCGGCCAGAGAGAGGTCACGTTGAACCTCTTTGTCAAATGGCAGCGTATTCGCACCGTAGAGTGGAAGAGAGATCTGGAGAGCCAGGCGTTGTCGCAGGAATGCAGCAAAATCGCCTGATTCTACCAAGAGAGGCAGAACCGCATCGGATGAACTTCTGGAGATACGACTCAAAGCACTCCGATAATCGGCGGTTCCAGGAGGAAAGGAAAACACCTCCATAATCTGTACTCCAGCGGCCTCAAGCTGAATCCGAAGCGCGGCTAGAATCCCCCGGTAATAGGTGTTGTCGGAGATAACCACCGTGACGCGCTTACGCCCATCTCGAATTATCTTGTCCGCCAACACCTTGGTTGCGACTGCAGGTGGAGGCCACAGAACAAAGACCCACGGGGCTCCCGCTGCATGGCGTTCTCGATAGCCGCTCGGAGTTATGACAGGAATGCGGTCCTTTTCAGCCAAGGGCGCGACGACATCAATAAACTCCATCCAGTTCGGGCCGATTATAGCGGGGACGCGGTCAACCGAACTAAGCTTCATGAAAGCGCTCGCTGTGCTCTTTAGATCAGAGTGGTTGTCCTCAACAATCAACTCGAGCGCGCGTCCTGCTATCCCACCCGAGCGATTGATCTCCTCTACTGCCAGCGTAGCACCATTCAGTTCACTCGTTCCGCCTTCGGCTCCCCAGCTCGAGAGCGAAAAGAGCGCCCCAAGTTTTATTGGGCGACCTTCATCCGCGGAGGCTCCATGTAAAGTCGATACGATGAAGAGGGTAAAGAATAGTAGAGCGGTTCTCATGAGGTACCACATTACATGGAAGTGCGCGGTGGAGGGAGCACCAATTCAGTGGGGTGATCCTGCACGCGGAAGGGCCTTGTCAGGGAAGCGAAGCGACACAAGATCCGCTTTTGCTGCAGGGAAAGGGTTTGCCTTGCTTGCCTAGGGAAGCGAGGCAAAACCTATGTTTCCTCGCACGTGAACGTGCTCGTGAACGTGAACGTAAACGTACCCGAAACAAAAACCTCAAGTTTTTCGGGTACGTTCACGTTTACGAGCACAAGTTCACGTGGTTATTTCAAAAGTGAGACTATGGGGTAGGTTTTGCCGCGCTTCCCTAGGGGGCTCTCCCCTCTTTGACGGAGGTAATCTGGAACACGTTAGGCTTCTGTAGTTTCAGGATGCTCATTCTCTCGCAGTCAGCATACTGCGAGGCGTTTACTAGAACTTGTACGGGTGTGGTCTTGGAGTTTTTAACGAAGAATTGGATGGGGATCTCCGTAGTATCGCCCATGCGAGTAACATCAAAAACGACGCTAGCGACGTTTTTGATGTTTACGCACTGACTTTGTAGCGTCCTCTGAATTTCCTCAGCAAGTCTAAACGGATCCAGGCCTTTGCTTGTAAGGGTAATTGTAAGTTGCTTCTGGTCGTCTTGCGCTATTCTAACCGGGCAGCTACCGGCCCCCACACATAATTCTCCGAACTCCGATGTCTGAGATTCGGTAGTGCTTGCCTGTGTGTTCACCATGATGGTCTCCCCACTCAATTCAGAGGAGAATGCAAAGCCTCCTCAAAATGATCATTCGAATAGCGAAGTTTATCGAGTGTTACACGGATTCAGAAACTAACCCACCTGTTTTTATGGGTCTTCGTGGAATCGAGTGGGTAGTGCCGAGATTCGGGAGAGTATAAGTTGTTGTTTTGCCTATAAATAGCGGCTTTTCACGTGGACGTGCACGCCTGGATACCACCGAGTCCTACACAGGCCATGTCTCCTGTCATTTGGCCATCTTCGATATAGATCTACACAGAAGCTTGCTTACAGACCAAGGCGATTCAATTTCCAGCGTATGACAGTATCAGACGTGGTGTTCATTCAGCTGCTGTTGTGGCTGGGATTTTACCTTATTATAGCTGGGGGTGCGGGGGTCATTACCGGTGCCCGCTGGGTGCATCAGAGCCCGATCGTATTCAATCGTCCAGCGATATACATACTCGTAGGAGGGTTGTTGCTCCACGATGTTTTAGTGATGACGCTCGGAGAATCGATCACCTATGCGTTGCTTGTTCCGCTCGTGTTGTGGGTCATCTACGAGACGGTCCATCCCTTCGTCGTTGCATCGATAGGTATTACAGGTACCAGGCCCGAAACTATCGAAGACGATCTGCAGCGTGCCTTTTCCGAGCTCAATGTGCGCTACCGGGGAACCTATCCCAGCTATGATCTCCTCGATGAGAACGCTCAATTGAGAGTTAAGTACTGGAGGGGAATGGAGGAGGGACAGCTCACGATTACTCCGGCTTCCAAACGCCACCTACTCGGGAAGATCTTGGAGATTGTCGGCAAAAAATCGAATTCTGAGGAACAAGCAACCGCATCACGCGCTTTCATCCTTGATCTTCTGGTGGGGGTTCTGTTGATCGTGTTTGCGGCGTGGCAGATCTCGATGAAGATGTATCCCCAAATGCCCGCGTAGCTTCTCGAAAATAGAGCGACTTTCGGCACTTCCTGCTTTGAGGGCTGTAGAGCGTGACGTTCTGGATTTCTCCAGCTAGGCTCGGTAACGTGCTAGGTCAGAGCCGCCAAGAAATGAACACAACGTCTGGATCTCTTTGCTTCTTACCGCAACCCCTCTCCTGGGCCTGGGCAACCGGACACGCTCCGCAGGTCGAGCTCGTGGCTCCGGAGTCGGTTGGCGATAGTAACATTTCGGTTCCAAGGCAGCTCGGCTTTTTCCCCCGTGCTATAAAGGAATAGTATGTCGCGACGTGACAAGGATAAAGACGAAGAACGAGAGGTTCGACTGGATAAGTGGTTGTGGGCTGCCCGCTTCTTCAAGACCCGCGCGCTAGCCCATGAGGCGATCGATGCCGGGCGGGTCTCCGTAGATGGCGCTCGGGCGAAGCCCAGCCGCACGGTCACGGTAGGACAAGAGTTGCGTATTTCTATCCCCCGTGGGGAGTTTACGGTCATTGTCGAGCAGGTGTCTGCGCAGAGGGGCTCAGCGACGGTTGCAGCTACCTTCTTCAAGGAAACCGAGGAGAGCAAGGTGCGTCGTCTGGAATTAGCCGAGATGCACCGATTGTCGCGTGTCGTCGCTCCGGACGAGAGGCCGAATACTCAGGACCGCCGACTTTTGCGACGGATCAAAGAGGGGCGGTAACAAAAGACGGGCGCTTCTGCGATTGAAGAGCGTAAGAAGCGGGCTACCAGCGATACGGTTCCCACTCCGGCTCATTGGCGAAGACCCAGTGATAGTAGTCCTTCAATTGCAAGTGAGCGGCGGCTGCCTCGTCCACGATTACGGTGCACTTCTTGTGCATCTGAAGCGCACTTGCGGTTACTACCGATTGAATTGGGCCTTCCACCGCCTTGCGTAGGATCTCCGCTTTTGATGCTCCTGTCGCAAGCATGATGCACCAGCGACTGTCGAGAATCGTGCCTACCCCCATCGTTATGGCCCGAGAAGGAACATTCTCGGCACCTGCAAAGAATGCGGCGTTCTGCTCACGCGTTTCGGGCGTCAGAGACTTCGTCCGAGTCCGAGAGGATAGAGAAGAGAGCGGCTCGTTGAAAGCAAGGTGTCCGTTTAAGCCGATGCCGAGAAGTTGCAGGTCTATCCCACCGGCATCGGCTATCCTACGTTCGTAGAGGTCACACTCAGCCTCTAGGTCAGACGCCATTCCATCCGGAAGAAATGTCTTATCAGCAGGTATGTTGATGTGGTCAAAGAGGCTTCGTTGCATGGTGCTGCGATAGGACTGTGCATGGCTTGCAGGTATACCGATGTATTCGTCGAGGTTGAAGGTGGTTGCTCTCGAGAAGTCCAAGTTGCTGGTGCGATGTAGGTCACACAGACGCTGGTACACTAGTTCCGGCGTTCGTCCGGTTGCGAGCCCCAACACGGCGGAAGGTTTTCTCCGAATAGTGTCGGCGATGAGTCGCGCGACGAGGTCGCTTGCGTGCTGTGTAGTTGGACAGATGATTACTTCCATATTTCCTCAGGGGACTTCAAGGTATTCCCTGTTCAAGAACGGCGCAAGTTGTCGTTCTCGGCTGGAGAGGCGGAACTCGACTTCTCGGAAAAGTTCGAACGGACCCTCTTGCTCCATCGTCTCCACGAGAGTAGCGATCTGCCCCTGCGATTTGAAAGCCATGATCGATTGCATCTTGGCGCAGAAGTGTTCGTCGGTACCACGGTAGAGGATATTCGGAGCCTCGCCAGGTGCGAAATCGCAGTATATCGCAAATTGGTAGCAAAAGGGGAGTTGTCGTATAGGCTCACCGCACTCCGGCCAGATTGAACCCTGCGCGTGAAATATCGAGATGAAGATCTGCTCGCAGGTGACGACGTGATCGTTGTGGTAGTCGCTACTCGCAGGAAAAAAGACTCTCGTAACCGGTACCTGTGAGTCGCCATGGGTGATGCCCTTGCGTAGTACTCTGACGAAAGCATCTTCGAGACCGGTAAACCCATCGGGGGATGATGGATCTCCTGGGGCGGCAGGGCGCTTTCCGCGATAGCGCTCAAGATCGCCATCGGGAAATCCGAGCCAGTGTACTGAGGAGGGATCAATACCGAGGATACGGCACGACTCAAGGGTCTCACGGCGTCTGATATCAGTTATGGTCGCACGCTCTTCGGCGGTGGTGTATCCTAAGCGTCCGTCCGTTACAATCGCGAGATTCAGAGGGATCTCCGCTTCGACGAGATGTCGCAGGAGCATACCCATACCTACTACGGCATCGTCGTCGTGTGGGACGATGACGAGTACACCTTCCTGGCCTGGCTTCCAATCCGTGAGAACGTTGGATACATCATCACTGAATCTGGATTGCCCAGATGCTTCGTTCGAAAGGCGGTAAAATCCGCTGAAGATGCTCTCTTTACTCAGAACGTTGCGGTGTGCCATCTGCATGCTCCATAGGGGCGGGTTTTTGATACTCGCGAAGTGCCCGAGCAAGGCCTACCATCGGTACCGTTATCTCGGCACCCCCAGGTAGTTTGATCGGCTCCACCAGGTGTAAGGAGAACGTGACGTCATGTGGCATGAGGGACCTTAGATTGTCTTCGATCGCTCTATAGTAACCGACGAAGTGGCGGGCCATTGAGCTGTCGAGAGAGATATTCGGAGTACGGTTCCCCTGCTTAATCTGAGAGGAGACCGAGAGATATCCAAGTACCGCCGCAAACGCTCCTGCGCGGCTCACGAGAGAGCCGACCAGAGCGGTCAGAGCCTCAACCGAGGACGATTCGAAGCTCCTAAATTCCGCCGGCACGGAGTCGTCCTCGCGGAGCAGCGCGCTCAATGTGGCGTTGGAGAAGGATAGAGTTCCCCTGCTGATGGCCTCCTGTATCGGACGAAGGGCAGAACCCTCCGACAGCGCGGAGAAAGCTTGGATGTGGCTCACACAGAGATCCTTGAACCATGCGCCTCCACACAGCTCTTCGATAGCAATCAGATTGGCTTTCCTCTTGTCGCGAAAGATCCTATCGCCCTCGGAAAGCATCGAATCCGGTACGAGCAACGTTCCCCCTAATTCGGAGTTGTAGATCGTCAGTTCACCGCTGACGCCCGGCCCGACCAAGGTGCAGTTTGCTCCTGAAGAGACCACCACACCAGCGTGAGAAATGGGTCGAGCAAAGAGCGTAAAGATGGTGTCGTTCCCAATCACCAGCACGTCGGTATTGATACCGGAGGCTACGAGAGCCTGCTGAAACTCCTGGCCTATGTCGTCGCCGTCGCGTAGCCCGTCGAGAAACCACTCACCTTTTCTGTACCCTCCCTCATGCAAGCCGCACACGAGTCCGGTGATGCCGGAGAGTTCGGGTGTTGCGAGGGGGCGGGTAGTGATCTGGTTTGACCATATTACCCCGATTCTAACAGGGGTCTTATCTTTCAAAAGTGCTGGAGCGGTCTCGCTAATACGGCTCAGAAGGCTATGCAAAAACGCGCGTAGCGGTAGGCCATTGTGAGGATTTGAGGGTTGAAAAGAGTCGTTTGGCTCATCCAAGAGAAAATCGAATTCGTTTTCTTGGCGAGCGATGGCGACCTTTGTGTGCGTGCCACCGATATCTATCAAAAGGGTCGTGCAGGGGCTCTGCGAGCGGTGCGGCTCTGTCAACGTTAGACCGGAGCTATCCCAGGCACAGCGAGGAGATCCGCTTCCCCGGACAGCATTCTGAATCATGATTTCACCGGTCGCTACGAGAGCGCTCAGAGCCTCTGGTCTGGCAAGCGGATTGAGTATCTCGGTGAGCGATTGCGTACAGAGTGGCGTGGTGTCTGAGTCCATGTAGTATTACTTTTTACCACGAATTAAGGGGCAAACAAGGCTTCATACTGGCCGCTACGGAAGGCGGACATCGAGAGGCCTCTTGAGCTCTTGCCTCGCTTCCCTAGAGGTCTTAGCCGCAACACGGCGAGCCTCTATAGCGTCTCCGATCTCTGCTGCCAGTCCGGGGGAAGCGGAGAATAGCTCTCGAATTTCAGCGCTGTCGAAGACTATAACCTTCACATCCTCTAGGGCGACAATCTCTAGCTCATTGTTCCCTGTTCCCGTAGTCATATGCTCCCCAAAGCACTCTCCGGGCCCAATTTCTCCGATCTGCATCTCGTGACCGTGTTGATCGTTCATGATCAGGTTAGCCTTGCCGGCGAGAATCAGCGCGAATCCTTTGAATCTTTTGCCTGAGCGTTGAATGAATTCGCCCTTACAGTAATCCACTAGTAGCGGTTGCTTGGCGCTGCCAGACTCGACCGCCGATTTGAAGCGCGGATGCTCGCGAAGCCATTCCTGCGGAGATCTCTGTGGGGCTCCAGGGTTTTCACCAGGGCTGTACTCCATGGTAATCGGAAAGGGGATGGTTAACCCTTCTCTCCGTACGACATACCAGAGACGCGTCATGATTCGATCTTTCGTTGCAGCTAGCTCTTCCTGTCGGGCTACCGAAAAATTGACCTTGTAGGAGATTGAGTAATCCGAGTACTCGGCCGTACGAACCACCGGTGCTGGATCAGTCAGTACTCCGGGGGTAGTCGAGACCAACGCCTCGAGTATGCCTTTCACACGATTTGGAGCATCGTCGTAGCTGAATCCGATTAGAAAGCTGTCGGTACGCACATCTGTCGGGCGCGACAGATTGCTGAATGCTCCCTTGTACAACCGAACATTTGGGACGATGCGTAGCTCCCGCGTCGGGGTCTGGATATGCACAGATCGCCAATTAATCTCTATTACTTTACCCGTTACGCCTTCAGCAGAGATCCAATCGCCCACCTTGAGCGGGCGTTCAAACAGCAGCATCAGCCCGGAAACGATATTGCCGAGGGGCTCCTGAAGCGCCAAGCCGATAACGACCGACCCAACACCGAGCGCTGTAAGAGCACCGCGGATCTCTCGGCCCCAGACACTCGAGTAAATAATCATCGCTCCAATCGCAACTAGACCGACGCGAAGTAGATCGGCGAAGAGCTTCGGAACTCGCTCTCTCCACGAGTTGTCTCCCTTGTTCGAAAAGACCAGATCGTTGACGGCACCGAGAGCGGTGTACAGCAGCACTATCCAAAAGACACTCGCTACTAGCCGGGCGCTGGTGTTGTCCTGAGGTAGTTCGAGAATGAACCGCACAAAGATGAAAACAGCCAGAGCAGGGAGCACGAGATTGCGCGCCGTCTTTACGGTGTGGGCCCAGATGGTACCCCTGCGGTGGAGTAGGGCTATCAGCTCGTTCACGATAAGTAGTGCGAGAGGAAAGCCTACCGCCAGGCAGATAGTTGGCCACAGGTTCGGAAGATTGAAATCGAGTGTATCTAGCATGGTACCTTGTTTGCCGGCGAAACGCCTCACGTTCTTAGACCGCTATCTGCCAAACTTCGAGAGGGGGACGCCCATCGAGGACGATCTGAAGAGGTCCGGAGAAGGGAAACTGTTCTCCCATTCGTTCACGGACGTTAGCCGTAACGCGAATTGTTCCCCCCTCTCCAGAGGTCAACTTCTTCGCGATTGTGACGGTGTCGCCCCACAGATCGTAAAGGAATTTCCTTCGACCTACGACGCCACCGACGACAGGGCCCGAGTTTATGCCGACAGCGATTCCAATCTGCACCTGGTGACCACCGTTGAAGATCGCGACGGTTCGCGCCATCTCTTCCGCAAAAAGGATCATTCTGCGTGCGTGATCCGGGCGTGTAACGGAGAGGCCGCATACGGCGAGGTACGAACCGCCGATGGTTCTTACCTTTTCGATTCCGAATTTATCCGCCGCTTCGTCAAATGCGGCAATCAGGTCGGCGAGTATGCCCAAGGCTTTCTCTTCGCCCAGGCTTGTTCCGATCTGCTCCATACCTACCAGCTCGGAGAACAGAACTGTGACATCGGCGAATTGACGACTTGCGCGCTCATCGCCCTCCTGTCGTTGAGCAATCGCCGAGGCCGGCAGTATGTTGAGAAGCAGCTCCTGGTTTTCGCGTGAGCGTACTTCGAGCTCTTCTGTTTGAGCCTTGATGCTCTTGCTCATCGAATTGAAGACTTGTGCTAGTTCCCCGAACTCATCCTGAGAGGATACCGTTACTTTGACATCTGTCTCGCCGGCGCCCAGGCGTCGAGCTCCGTCCGCAAGCGCTCGAAGGGGGCGTGTGAGCAAATGGCTGCAGAGGAGAGCCAGCAGACTTACCACCAACGTAATCGCGCTCGAAGCGATGAGCACTTTTCTGCCGAATTCTTGAATAGGTGCATGAGCCTCAGCTTCGTCCATTTCGGCGATGACTGCCCATCGAAGCGAATCCAATTCGATCGGGCCGTATGCACTAAGTACTCGCTTGCCCCTGTAATCAGTCACCGTCGTAATGCCTTCCCGGCCACGTAGTGCTTCCTGTACGCTTTCAGTGTCCACAGTCAGGGTATTCATGACGGTGCCCTGCCGCTCGATTCGATCGACTATCTTCGCACTTGCTCCATTTTCACGGAGAGACTCTATGAATGCTCGAGAATCCTCGACCATGAAGCGCGAGCGGCTACGCATCGTTTTGTCTGGTCCCACAACGTAGCTCTCCCCGGTTTTGGCCATACCTTCCTGCTGCCACTTGTAGTCTCCAGAGAGGGCTTTATTGAAGTTCTCAATCGGGAATTGAAGCACGAGAATGCCGATCATCTGAGTCCCATCGAATATGGGGCTCATCGCAAACCCCATCGGGCTTCCAAGAGAGGGGCGATACGGCTCGAAGTCGGCGATCTTGAAATCGTCTCTGTCTCGAGCGGCGCGAAGTATGCGGACTCGATCTCCAAGATTCGTGTGCGCATAAGGGCCAGACTCGAGGTTAGTGCCGAACTCTGTGGTCTTTTGATACGAGTACACGATTTCGAGGGAGTCCACATCGACGAGCATGAGATCTTCGAAGCCGAATATCTTCACCGCTCGCGAGAAAAATTTGTGGAAGCGCACATGAGCTTGGCTGTACAGCGTGTCGTCGCTGGGGGAGAACTCCAGCCCTTGCTTTTTCGAGTATTCAAATGGGTTGGCAGCTATGTAGTGATATTGCAGGTAGCGAGCCGCTGCACTGGCAGGTAGGAAGTTCTCTAAAACCGGCTCCCCTTCCAGCTGAGGTGCTAACCGAGGAAGGAATTCTTTTTGATAAAAGCTCGCGAGCTGCTCCTCTTCGCTAGCGCTGAGCTTTTTTGCAGATAGGTCACGAAATCCTTCGCGAAAGGCCCGCATCCCCTCAAGAGCCGCGCGGCTGTCGGACATCGAAATGACCTGGTCGCGCAGGGATTCGAGCATCGCCTTGAGGGTTGTGGTTTTGGCAACCCGAACCCCTTTGAGGTGGTCTTCAATCGAGTGGCTCAAAGCTGCTTTAGCCGAGGTATAGCCGATGACCGCCATGACGGCTATCGACGACAAGCTCACCGTAAGCAGTAAGAGGATCATCTTTGATTGTATGCTCAAGCGATTCAGTAGCAGCATGATTTCCCCAGACGTTAAAAGCCGGACTAAGATACTCCTTTGGGTAGTGCGCTAAAACCCCCCGGATAATTTTGCGTTGGTACGCCCTTCGTCTTTGAAACCTTGTCAAGAGTGGTAGAAATGGGGTCAAATCCTGAAATCCGAGCGTTGGTATCAAGCCCGAGGTCGTTTCGGTGACCTTTGCTAAAGGATTGTCGGCGCTGTTAAACGGCAAGGAATTCGCTAGCCCAGTAGGGCTCGCTCTCGAGGCGAACGCCATCGGCGGTCGGCATGGGTTGGATCTCTCGGAGCAGTATCGTGGGTCCGGCTACCGTCTCGGCAGACCCCTGTGTCAGGGTTGATGGTTTGAGCCGCAGGCGATGATGCTCAAGCAGTCCCTTGTACGATGGATCGGTAAGGCTATCTCGGGTACCTTCTATGCCATTCGTGCCGATGACTCGGGAGTAGGAGCTCGACACCGGCACGTGTGGGCACATCTGGAATTTGACGGTGAAGGAATCGCCATGAGTATGGAAGTAGTTTCGGCAAAGGGAGATCTCGACGCGGCGTTTGATCGAGCGGCCAAAGCGATATTCGCTGTGTGTGCGCAGGTACCACTCGGGAGCGATCCGGTCATGGCGCTCTGCGGTGGTCGAAGCGTAGTCGGGTTGCTCGGAGCCCTCAAGCGTGAATCGGTCAATCAGCCTGCGGGCCTCATGCAACGAATACACTTCTTCATGGCAGATGAGCGCCTCGTTCCCCTCAACGACGAAAATAGTAATTATGGAGCGCTGCATCGACTCTTGTTCGCCGATCTGGTGAAAGATGGAACTATTAGAACCGAGCAGCTCCATCCTCTCATTTCGGATCCAAGTGAGAGTGACCACGGCTGTGCCGCATACGCCGACGAACTTGGCCGTCATGGGGGTCGTTTTACGGCAGTAGTTCTCGGGATTGGCGAGGATGGGCACGTTGCTGGACTTTTCCCGAACCACCCCGCGTTGCAGCGGCGAGAAAAGACCTTCTTTTCTTTTTATGACTCTCCTAAGCCGCCTCCGCAACGCATGACAGCCGGCGCGCAGCTCATCCGAGAGGCGGAGCTCTGTGTGTTGTTGGCATTAGGGGAAGGTAAGCGCGATGCATGGAATCGCTTTTCGGAGCCGGAGACTTCGTTCCAGGAGTGCCCGAGTGTAATCGGAAAAGAGGTAAAGAAATATGTCGTAGTTACCGACCTTCAATGACGATTTCCTCTCGTCAGAAGATTTAGCTCACGATATCCTGAATCTGTACCGATACTACCAACATCAGAAGAAGTAGGGCTCTTGTAGGTGCGAGGGGTATACCACTCCTCCCAGCTCATGGAGGGAGCTTTTGAAAGAAGACTTTGCGGTTACGGTTCGCAATCAGTCGCAGGAATCATCAGAACACATCAGTGATGAGTTAGATGATTTTGTCCCTCAAATTCCAGATAAATCCCGAAAAAAGAAGAGAAAAAAAGAGCGCGGGTCCTTCGCGCGAGAAGATTCGTGCGAGGACGCAGACGAGCGGGTTATCGATTTAAAGCTCCCACGCGAGTCGCAAGCAGTTCGGTTCTGCTCGCGCTCTGAGGCTATCTGTGCCGAACTGTTGCAGCGATTTGTTCCTCACTTCCAACTGAAAGAAGGCGTTACCTTCCAGGTTGGTATCGGAAAAGACGAGCGCGGAAATACTCGTACTGTTGATTTCCTCGTAGATGGAGTGCTCTTCGAGTATCACCCAGTGCGATTCTTCAAAAACAAGCGGCGTTGCGGAGATTTCCAAAATACCGAAGAGTACCGCGCGTATACGCGCACTTTTTATTCGCTATCGAGTGATAGCCGCACCTTTTTTCACTCCGTGATGAAGGCGCGACTGACAGAAAACTACTTCAAGAAAAGGCGTGCGCTCTTGGATCAACATCCGATCTTTCGGCGTATGGAGCTGATCGTAGCGACCTCGCCCGAGGAGTTTTACTCGTTGATAATTCGCCGATTCGGAAAGAATTATCCCAAAACGTTAGAGAAGTTCATAGCACTTTTCAATGAGCTGCGCAGATCGCTGCCCGACTGAGCAGAGCGTGTGTGCGTATAGCATTCTGGCTCATCGCCGGATCTCGCGTGTACTAAAGCACTGGCACCTCTTAAAGACGACTGAGTGACGCGCGACAGTTTTGTTGACGCTCTCGTTATGTGCTTAGGCCGGAGGTGCCGCCAACAAAGGGTATCACACAGAGAATAGGCGCGAAGCGAGGGTGAAAGGCATAGGAGACCACCTATGTGGACCCTCGCTGCCCTCTTTGCTCACTATGCGCATGGGCCTGAGGTAGCTCTCTGTTAAGCCTGGCTTCTCAGAAGAGGAAGTCGTCTTATTGATTATTTCTCGTAAGGCTTTGACTTCCCGCCAAAGCGTTTCTTGCCGGCAGGTTTCTCGCCCTTTGACCACTTGCGCGGGGGCTTTCCGTCAAATTTCTTCTCTCGTCGCGGTCGGTCGTCATTTGAACGGGGTCCACGATGCGACCGATGATCTCGCGAGCGCCCTTCGCCTCGTGGCGATCGAGGCCTCTCCTCATGGCTTGCGTGACCTTCATTCTTCGAGTCATCCACGAGAATCGGGCTCTGCTCATTAATAAGAGAACAGAGAGCGGCGGCAAGCGCGAGTGGCTCCGCGCCACTCTTTTCAACCAAACGCTCCACGACCGCTTGGTAGCGGCCGATATCGCTGTGTTGGAGCGCCGCGTCGATCTTCGTAAAGAGCTTGTCAGTGCGTCGAAGCGCCAGATCTTCTCGAGTCGGCATCTTGAGTGGAGGGATCGGTTTTCCAATCGTACGCTCTATCGAGCGGAGCAATCCACGCTCCCGAGGAGATACGAAGAGAATCGCCGTACCAGTACGTCCCGCTCTTCCCGTGCGGCCGATTCGGTGTGTGTAGGTTTCCCCGTCGAACGGGATGTCGTAGTTGATCACCATGTTGATGCGCTCAACATCCAGTCCGCGAGCGGCCACGTCCGTGGCTACGATGATATCTAGAGTCCCCTTCTTGAGCTTGGCAATCGTCCGTTCCCGGGCTTCCTGGGTGAGATCTCCGCTTAACGCTGCTGCGGCATACCCGCGCGCTTCGAGCTTCTCGGCAAGCTCGACGGTCGTGGTCTTGGTGCGAACAAACACCAGAGTTCCATCAGTGTCGCTTACCTCGAGAAGTCGGGTGAGTGCGTCCAGCTTGTGTAGACCTGACACGAGCCAGTGCGATTGATCGATGAGCGAGGCCCCTTTCGATACCTGACCGATGACGATGTGCTCAGGGTCGCGCAGATAGCGCTCCGCTACCGACTTGATTGCCTTTGGCATGGTGGCTGAAAAGAGCACCGTTTGTCTCGTTTCGGGGGCCTGCTCGATGATCCACTGAATATCCTCCAGGAATCCCATCGAAAGCATCTCATCAGCTTCGTCGAGAACGATCGAGTTGATGTTCTCCAAGGAGAGGCTTCCTCGACGGAGATGGTCCATCACACGACCAGGGGTGCCGACGATGACCTGCGGCTCTCGTTGCAATTGCTTTAGTTGAGGAACGATCGACTGTCCTCCGTACAAAGGGAGCACCTGGAAGCCCTTTAAGTGCTTGGCGTAGCTCTTGAAGGCTTCGGCAACCTGGATGGCGAGCTCGCGAGTAGGGGCAAGTACCAGCACCTGGGGAGCGCCGTTGCCGGGCTTTATGGTCGTTATCAGCGGCAGTGCAAAAGCCGCTGTCTTCCCGGTTCCAGTTTGAGCCTGTCCGATGAGGTCGCGGCCCTTCAAGAGGACGGGAATACTCTGGACCTGAATCGGCGTCGGTGCCTCATAGCCGAGACCTTTAATTATTTCGCACAGTTTTGTAGGCAGACCAAGTTCGGCGAAGGAGGTTTCATTAGATTCGTTTTGCATGAGAGAGAAAAAGATAGTGCCGACTCGGCTATGGACAGATAGAAAAGCTCGGGACATCCAAGCACCTGGAGTGTACTCTGGATCCGAAAGTTAAGCAAAACGACCGAATCCGGGCTGGCCGCAGGCTTGCGGAGCTCGTTCAGTTTGATCCACCCATCCTGTAACCAACCTGCCGCTCCAGTTGATGGCAGATATCCGGTCGCATAACTTATTCCCTATGGAAGCGAGGCAAAACCCCTCCCTGCTACGAAAGCGGATCTTGGGTTGCTCTTCGATTTTCAGCACGGGAAAAAATCCTCAATGTATCACAGTGGATACGTTTCCGGGTTTTTCCCGCACTGAAAATCAAATATCAACCCAACCTCCACTTTCTCGCTACGGGTAGGTTTTGCCTCGCTTCCCTATGGGATCTCAGCGGTCTCCGGCTCAACACTCGCAAGAATATCCTCGTAGGTGTCCCAGTTGCCGGCAGGTGCGGACTCTATTTCGAGCGGGAATTCCTCGTGGCCAGCGAGGCATCGGTTGAGGCCTTCAATAAATGCGTCTTGGTCCTTCACGTACCACACCCACTCTTTGCGGCCGTTCCCGGTTACGGAGAACATCATGAAGCCGATCGGGTCTCCTTCGAGCTCGTACAAGATTTCCTCTACTTCGAGCATCGTGTCGAGACATTCCGGAGTGGGCATTCCGTTGTCGGAGGTCTCTTCGGTGAACCAACATAGGTTCATCGCCACAGGATAATCCTCCACAGAGATCCCAGAGGGTTTGGAGCCTCGAATACGCACTATGAATGGGTTGTCTTCGTGCGGTGCTTCTATCTCTAGAAGCAGCCAATCGGAGTTCTCTGTGCTTGTCGAAGCCTCATTCTTTGAATCGTTGTGCATTCGCTCTCTACCTAGTTCACTAATACGGCAGGATCAATGTCGATACTCGCGCGCGACTTCAAGAGGCCAACGGTCGATTCGATGGCTTCCTTCCGAGATTGCTCCTGCGCCTGTTCGGAGTATTTGGCTAGTTCCTGCTTGGCGCTCTCCGAGGTCGGGTCGGGCTTCTTGATCTCTGTAACCTGAGTTACTACGTACTGAGAGCCAGCCACGAAGTACTGCGTCGGCGCGGCTTTGACTGCCGTACTAGCCAAGATGGCTTTACTCATTTCTGGTGTCATTCCAGCAAAACCTTCGGTAGAGGGTTTCGCCCGCGATATCTCAAATGGGCCCTTAAACGTGGCTTTTCGTGCCTCCGACTCCTTCTTGAAATCAGCGGGGGCCTTCTTTGCGGCCTCGAGAAGATCTTTGGCCTTCGTTTCAGCAAGCTTTTGAGCCTCACGCGACTTGTAGGTGGTGAGCACTCGCTCCTTTACCTCTTCGTACGATGCCGTGGTAGGCTCCTTGAACTCCTTGATCTGCACGGCTACGGAGGTATCTCCGCTGTCGATGACAGCGGGTGCCAATCTCTCAGCGGCCGGGAGCATCATGACCTGTTGCGTCAGGCCGCGAGGTGCGGAACTCGGATCGTTCGATTGATTGAGCAGGGTTGCTGTAGAAGCGACCGTGAGACCGAGGGTTGGCGCGATTTCAGCCAATCGCTTGTTCTCCTTCTTGGCACGCTCGACCAACTCGCGGGCTTTGGCAGCGGCATAGGCTGGCGCTTCCTGTGTTCGAAGCTCGCGCTCGATCTCTGCTCTCACCTCAGCGAGGTCGCTCGTACCGGATTCCTTTCTCTCTTCGACTTTGACGATCTCGAAGCCGAAGTCAGCTTCGATGAGCTCGGAGACGCCACCAACAGCGGTGCTGAAGGCAGCTTTGTCGAACGCCTCGGATTCCTTTCCGCGAACGATCCATCCACGCGATCCACCGACAGCTTTCGAAGGTAGGT
>JBIIOE010000172.1:0-5221 GCA_044337105.1 Bdellovibrionota bacterium
CCCCCTTCAGCTACCGATCAGCATCCAGGGTTCCGGATCCACCGTCCCTCCCTCCACGGGCCCCTTTGATCGGGCCCCGGTCGGGACGGCTCCTTACCTTCCCATACACACTTTAAGTTACAGACCCGGATAGAGCTGCTCTAACCGAATCAACTGAAAGTAAGCGAACTCAGACCCATTATCTAAGGTGAATGACTTGCGTATCTTGGGGGGGAGGTTCTCCAGGATTCCCCACAAATATCCAAAGACCGTCTTGGCACAGGTATCAGGAATAAGCTGAAAGATCTTTTTTCGGGACACTCGCTCAGTCAGTGATAGTACAGCGCCTGAGCCACCCTTCTTGCTAACGATCAGGTCAACCTCCCAGTGCCCGGGTTCTTTCCTCTTCGCTACAATCTCCGGGCGGTCATGAATGGAGCGTTTTTTCGCGGCCCCCTGCTTAATTCGCCCCCTACGGTGTGTAATCCGTTGCCGTCGAGGTTTACCTTTCTCCATCAGATACTTTTTGAGGTCCGCACGCTCATGTTTGAGGAAATTATAGATCGTCTTCGCCGAAATAGAGGAGCCTGGCATATCCTTTAGCATTCGGGCTGCAATCTCCTCGGGACTCCAGTGCTCTTCCACCAGTTTCGTGAGCACGTAGTCCCTCACTGCAGAGTCTCGGAGTCTGCCGTGATTGCCTCCTCCTTGAGATGCCTCTTTGAGCGCCATATAAACATGCCGGGCGCGTTCCCACACATTCATCGCTAGCCACACCCGGGCAGACAACGGCATGTACCCGGTCAAAACCCTGTGAACCGTGCTCGGCGATCTCCTCGTAGCTCTGCTTATCTGGCGAATCGACTTACCATTCGAATTCATCACAAATATGTCTTGCACTTCAACGAGAGCTAACCTCTTGAACGTGCTTTTGTTCTTTTCTTCCATAGCACCTGGGATGATTTTTTTATCCCAGGTGTTCCATTCAAAATTTCAATCCGCCCGAGTGTTTAAAGCGCGGTGTGCGCTCAAGGCACGTTGAAGAGGTGGTACGCCAGACCTTTGTAGACAGTTCGTTGCTCGCTACATCCGCCTACGCCAAGGCTAATGCGAGACAGGTCGAGCGAGCCCCCGTATCCTTGGAAAAGCTCTCAATACAGGACGACATCGTTACCTACACCACCAACGACGGCGCGGCATAAACTTTCTGCGGTATGTTCCCAGCAGGTGGCGTGGGAACCGCCTGTAACCTCTGAGGTATAACGGGAATAGACACCGTAGCCATCCGTTACAAGAGTTCCAGCGAACTCTCCTAAGATCTCTTGAGCCTGTGTAAGTGCTCTGGTGGCACCATACGGGAACGCTACCTCGTCTTTGTCCCCGTAGAGGGGCCACAAGAAACCCTGGTGGAGTTTTCCCTTGCCGGCTTGTCCGGCTTTGATCGGGGTCTCATATATCGCGAGCACCTTACTCTGCAAGATTGAAGAGAGCTGCGCGTAGTAGACTGGCTCGAAAAGATCGGCAGAGCTCGCTACAAAATTGGTGAGCGTTTGCCTCGATATCGTTATCCTCCCAGCAGCTAACCGCTGATGCTGCCTGTAGAGAGGATTTCGCCAGAATACTGTCACTTGCCATAATCTGCTCCCGTGAAGACCTTCATAGTTTATTGAAACTGAACATAAAAAGACTGTCGTGCCGTCGTCTGTCCCCCAGTAACGCTCTCACCGCGCGCCTCAAGCGTTACCTGTGCTACTCCTGTACCACTGCCTCCAGCACGAGTTGCACAGGTTTTGAGATCCACAGTGAAGGAAAGCGTGTTTGACGCCGACGCAGCCCTGTCACCGAGCGAATCACGATATGGTGTGCCATTTGCGCCCTGATTAAAGAATATACTGTTTCCTTGACCAAAAGGTGTGGTGTCGGCTACGAACTCACTCGACTCGTTCGTATAAAGTCCCGCGCACGTAGCTTGAACATCGCCGACCCCAATCCCGTAGTTAAGAAAGCCCCAATCCAGGTAGCCTATTTCATCAGACCGAATAGCAGCGCGCTGAGGCCTCCAAAACGTCATAGAGAGCTGTCCGCTAGGTGGTATGATTATCGGATCAGACTGGGATATCCCTGGGATTGAGGCTGATGTCGAACTTATCGAGTTGTAATCGACAGTAACCTCTCCTGCTCCGGCATCGTACGATTTGAGCGCTGGTGCCGAGACAAAATACGGCGCAAGGATAAATGTCTTTCGCGTAATCTCGGCTGTATCCGAGGTAACAACTGCCTCGAAGACGTCTCCCGGTCTGAATTGGCTCCGCCCAACTCTGGGTTGAATCGCCGCAACGACTGCGCCCAGGCTGTTTATCTTCTCCATGCGTGGATAGCCTGCCGAGGTGAGCAGCTCGGCCCATGGCCGACGGAAATCGTTTGAACTTTCTGACACTCCACTGAAATACCCAGTCGGTGTGTTTGGGCGACAGTAGGCCAATGCATCATCACAGATGATATATCCACCAGTCGCTCTACTACTCTGGTCTTGGGGCAGGGAAACAAACGTGAGTAACGCAAATGCATTCTCCCCTCCTACAACGGCATCAATAACAGCATCTGAAAGACCCTGTCTGACGTGTGCATTCAGCGAATTTCGGAGGTCTACCACCATCGTTGTGTAGGGCACATCGCTCCCGGCCGAATCAGGATCTGAAGGATCGAGGATAAGATCACCATCATCATCGGCATCAAAAGCACTCGGAATCCCGTCACGGTCATCATCAGCGCCAGCATCTACTGCAAACACTCCCACGAATTCTCTTGCGTTTGCCGTCGACCCAGTGTCGACGAGACCGAGTTGGCCAGCACCGAGCGGCTTACCTGCTACTGCCTTCGTTGTTGCCTTCGCGATAGCACCTCCAAGCAGTTTAGTCGTTCGCTTCGAGATCGTTGCGTACCCCGACTGCAAGGAGACCGTGCCAAGAGCTACGCTGCGCTGCCTCGCATTCGAAAGTTTACCCGAGAAACTCGTCGCAACTTTTGTTCCCGAACCTCCCAGCACCACTGGTCCCGCATAGCGCCCCTGGGTGTCGCTGATCTGCAGGCTCGCTGCCTTCAACTGTGCCCGTTTTACCTTTTTAAATGAGAACTTCCCGTTGGGGCTCACTGAGGCTGCGGTAGACTTGCCACTCCTCTCGACGAGATAGACCGTGTGGCCAGCACCCTGCACAAGGGTACCCTGAATATTGAGCGTCTGCGCTGGCAGCTCGGCAGCACAGAACATCCCTGCTGTAAAACACAATAAAAAAACAAAGAGGCGCATGCGGTGGGTGTGACTCATAAGTGTCTCCTAAGCGGCTTTTTTAGATCTCCTGTCTATTGTGGCCGCTGCCACTAGATACAGTAAATGGGGATTTTTCAAAACGGCGAGCCCTTCTGGCAAAGGGTGTAGTAATGTGCGAACGCAGGCAGGATTTTGAACTTTTCCGAAGCGTAACCGTGGCATCGTCAGGGTGAGCACCGAAAATTCAAAAGCTAATGTGATTTTATGTGGTTGCGCCATTTTCAGACCCGCTGCTGCCGTTTTGCGTTTTTAGCAATTCAAGTAGCGCATACACACCATGGTCCACGGCCACTGTGGCAAGTGCGGCGGGAGCACCTCGCTCGATCTCTTCGGACTCTGTGGCCAATAACGGACGATCGATCGCTTTCTTGTAAGTAGCTGAGCTGTAGTAAGGAGCCGATACTTGTTCCGCCGAGAAGGGGCAAGCGAGGGTCGAAATCAGTGGGCTGTCGCTCCACGCTATGGTTTCAAGGCTCCAAAGAGAGCGTGGAAGGGCGAGCTAAGTTGCTAAAAATGACGTGAGACACGCACTCCTGCCTTTCCGTCACAGAGGAAGCGGAGCTTAGAAGTCATCAGGGGCTGGTTCGAAATGATTCGTACGAGGGGAGTTCATCGATAGCGTATGCGATATCGATGAATTTTGGGATAGGAGGAGGAGCTTGGAGGTCCGGTATACCTTGAGCCTTCATGATGTCCTTGATTGAGTGCGCGTCTTGAATGAAGGCGATAATCCTCATCTGAGCCTTACATTTGGGGCACTCGAGTGCTTAGCCATCTTGATGCCCTCCTTTTGATGTAGATTCATGACTACCATGCTGCCTGAGATGTTTCACCTGCCGTATGATTAAGTCGCTATCTGGAAAAAACTTTGTGTGGTTTCGGGTCTCCGGCTGGAGGAGTCCGGCACGAATGCGGTCGTAGATCCAGTGCGCAGACACGCCTGTTTTTTCGCTGAGCTGTGAGACGGCAAGATACCCGTTGAGCCGACAGGGATGTCTATCACGGTCGCTGCGCAAGATTCCGTGACGAAGCCTTATCACTTGGACCTTGCTCTCTAGGAGGGATTGGTGGTGTGGTGAACGATATCCCCGTTTGGTGAGAGTGTCGGCAATTTCTCGGTCGGATTTTCCCTCCCTAGCGTACTCGACAATGAGCTGGTCCATTTCGTCAACGCCTGAGAGCCTCTTAATGGCGCCGACCGCGATGGGGATGGCGAGTGTCGAGAAATCGCCGCCGCGCCACACAATTCGTATGTTGCCCGTGTCAAGTGGATCTCGATGCAGCTCCACCTTGTCGATGAGCGCGCGAAGAAGATTTTTCTTGTGCTCCGGCGACAATGTGTCTTGTTCATTCCAGAGCCGCGGCAGCTTTGAGCCGAGATTCTCGAAGGCAGCGCGGATTTTTTGTGAAATACGAGACTGTAAGGGGAAGTGTGTATGGCGCGAGAGCGTCTGAGTACACTGCTCATTTTAGAGCTCACCGATCATGGCTGGAGTCAGACGCTCCGGGAGCATGATCGAAAGCTGATTCATCAAGATAGGAACGTTTTTCGTATATCGCGCCCGAATCGCTCCTTCAACGAGCACACTCTCATGCGGTGAAGCACTTGCAATGGATAGGGAGATAGGAAGACTTGAATTGTCCCGAATTCCCGAGAGAGTCTCGCCGCCTCTGAACCCCTCTCTGGCTCGCCCAAGCAACTACCCCCCGCTTTTTCCCGATGTTGTCGCCTATGCTCAGGCGATACACATGGGAGAGCTAGAAGAAAAAGCCCCGGCACTAAAAACAACGTTTCGAGCAGCGGACACCTGGAGCGTCAGCGTAAGGTGGTCCGATTGCCTTGTTTTGTTCTACCTCAAATGATCGCTCGGGCTAGCTGCCTACGCAACTACTACAGATCGGGTTGGAACCACA
>JBIIOE010000083.1:0-16624 GCA_044337105.1 Bdellovibrionota bacterium
GACCCCTAGCTCTTAAGTTCAACTCACGCAGTATTGTTTCTATTCGAACTTGGCGGGGCCAAGATTCGAATGACGACCAGGGAGTTGCCCTGGACCCCTGGCTCTGAAGTTCAACTCACGCAGTCTTGTTTCTATTCGAACTTGGCGGAGCCAAGATTCGAATGACGACCAGGGAGTTGCCCTGGACCCCGTGTTGGTTCAGCCATATTGTTTCTATTCGACGTCTTGTTTCTATTCGAACTTGGCGGGGCCAAGATTCGAATGACGACCAGGGGTTTCCTAAGGGGTACAAAGCCCGCGTACCTATCCACACCTCCCCCTCGTTGCTCTCGCCGCTCTCTTTGTAAACCTTCCCCCCCTCTACTTGAACTTGGCGGAGCTATCTTTCTTTTCTACAAGTCCGTCAGATCGCCTTCTTCCTTGATCTTGACCTCTTCGTACGGAGCCGTTTTGCGGCGATAGAACTCGAGCGCAATACAATTCAAAACTCCTACGACCTCGTTGTGATCTGCGTAGCGGAGCTGCGTGCCGTAGACCTTCTCTATCAGCAGGCTCACGATGTAGTTCATGTGGCCGGGACGCAGCATTCTGTCTTGGGGAACGATCTCCGCTAGGGCGGCGATCGCTTCTTGATACTGTTTTCTCTCAGAACGGGAGATGTAAGGCATAGTTTGATCCTTGTTTGTTATGAAAAAAATCCTGCATGAGCTTCCACCATGGTACGCGAGGGCATAGCAGGCGCTGTTCCTTCTGACTGTGTGGAGAGCCCTGCCACGACGGTTGCAAATCGTACGGCTCGAGGGAGATCTCCCTTGAATCTGACTAATCCTGCGGCGAGTCCTCCGTTGAACGCATCGCCAGCCCCGGTCGTATCAATCGGCTGTACTTCGAGGGCAGGGAATCGGAGTACATCGCCTTTACGCACACCGTTTATTCGCGCGCTGGGCTCACCACGCTGGTATACGATCGCGCCCTTGCTGCCTACAGTAAGAAGGATCGTTGATACAGGTAAGAGTGCGAACAGCGCTCTCAACTCAGAATCCGATAGTGCCGCAAGATCGCCTTCGACGTGCACGCCACAAAGATGCTCCAGGAGGAATGCACACTCGGTCTCGTTGGGTGTGATACAATCCGCAAGCTCCAAGAGGTCGGTAGTAATGCCGGGGTTAATTGGCGCCGGGTTGAATATTGAAAAGATCCCGCGCTGGCGGACGTACGAAAGAGCCGCTGAGGCTGCGCCCAGATTGCTCTCTGCTTGAAGGATGCACACCTGTGCTGATGGTTCAGCTTCGAGTGATGCAATGACGTGTTGTGAGGAGAGGTGGTCGTTCGCTCCGAGGGCTACGACGATGGTGTTCTCAGCACGCTCGTTGACGACGATAGAGGCTGCTCCTGTTGGCACGGTCTCGAGTGTCAGTAGCTTGGTAGAAAGTCCTTCGCGGTTTGCCCAATCCTTGTATCCTGAACCGAAGATATCGACTCCTACTGCGCCGATGAAGGTCGTAGAAATACCTTGTCTGTGGCAAGCGACCGCCTGATTCGACCCCTTTCCCCCTGGTCCCATGATAAAGGTACCGATGCGAGTTTCTCCCGGTGCAGGGAAAGCTCCTACCTGGAACGCAAGATCCTGAACGAAGCTGCCGATGACGACGACCTCCGCACTCACAAAAGCCCCCGTGAGCGCTTCTGCTCTACTATCCCCGAAAGCTCGCTCTGCGAGAGTCGCTGCTCGAATCCGCAGCCCGGCAAATATCGAATCCATTCGTATACTGCTGTTTGGCGGTCGCGGGTGAGTACCGGAGGAACACTCTTTACCTTGTCGAGTGCGGCTACTATCAAGAGCGCTAATTCCCGTTTTGATTCGAGGCTCGCTTCCGTGCGTGTCACGCCACTCGCCTTCGCCCACTTTTGGTAGATGGCCATAGCATCGAGGGTGATTATCTCTGTTCGAGGATAGCCGGATAACATGAGGTTCCAGGGGTTCGAAGAGTCACCCCCTGCGCGGAAATCAGTCCTCACGATTACGCACGGTATGTCGAGCATCTTTGCGATCATGTACTCGGCCACGGTGCCGGAATCGAGCTCAGGGCCGTCAAAATGAAACAACCCGACGTCGCAGGTCACGACGCGGTGTAGATCTTGGTTCCTGATCTGGATAGGAGGAGTTTCCCGCTGTTCAAGGTCTTGCGGGGCGATGCACACGTAGCGGTTTCCCGAACACTTCTCGATCTCGTCCGCGAGGATGCCATTTCCAGCAAGGTGCTTGAGGCTAAAAAGCTCACCGGCGAAGTAAATTGATAAAGGTGATGTCGACATACTTCTGTCTTAGCGCACTCTCAGGAGAGATCAAATTGAATTAAGAGCGCGTAACAAAAATATCCTCGTCGCGAGGCCACGCGAAAGGTCGAGGGGTAAGGATGCAGGCTCATAGGGCGCGGAGACGTGCCCTCTGTGGCACGTAGATCACATTTTGAGCCGAAGACGCAGCCCCGCGAGCTTGCAGCTGGCCGCAGCAGAGGAGATTTTTGTTACGCGCTCTAATACAGTTTTGTCAGAGATGCGCGAATTGAACATTTCTGTAATTAGCTTGGTGAGTTATAGTGCTCGCCATGAACCTCGCCCTCGCTCGAACCCTCACAGCAGAGACTGCTCCTGAAGCTGCGCGCGCTCATCCGTGGTCACAGGATTCAGAGGTCGTTTCAGAGTTGCAGCGAGAAGCAGAGATCGTCGAGCGCGTGCTGCTAGAAGTTGGGGATCTCTCCTCTCTCTCTGCGGAGCTGCTCCGCAAAGCCCTCGATCTCGGGGTATGGTATCACTTTAATCCTTTTCGTAGTTCGGCAGTGCGAGTGCTCGATCTTCCTTCGAACTGCAGCGTCTTGGAGATCGGATGTGGAGCAGGGGCCGTCACCCGCTATCTTGCAGAGCAAGGATTCCGCGTCACCGCTGTCGAGTCTTCGCCAGAGCTTGCACGATGCGCGCGTTTGAGGTGCCAGGGATTTCGGAATGTGGATATCGTCGAGAGCTATCTCGATGTGATGACGCTCGACGAAAAGTTCGACCTGGTCGTGTGTTTGGATCCGACGCTTGCCGAAAGTGAGTTTTACGAACCGGGGCTTGAGCTCTTCGCCATGTGTCGCAAGGTTTTGAGATCGACCGGAAGCCTCGTCTTGGCGGTCGGTAATCCGATCCACCACATGGCAGATGGACACATCGAATTGTCGCGAGATGACGTGAGAGGTCAGGGCGCACCGCTCGGATCCTTGCGTGATTCCCTCGCGAGCGCTGGTTTCCCGCACCACGAGACCTTTCTCGCTTTTCCTCACCATGCAGCTCCTCGACTCTTGGTCGAGCCGCTCGACAGCCGCTCAAAGAGGGTTGATTGGCTTGGCATGATGCGTAACACCTTCAAGGGGTCCGTTCAGGCGATGGCTCAACTCGAGAGGTGGTGGAAAACTATCCACGCTGAGTATCTTGATTCTGCGCTGGCCCCTGGTTGGGTACTAGTAGCTCACAGTCATCACGTGCATGCGCCGCTCTGGAATGGATGGGCGGCCTCTGAGGTGGTTGCGGTGGCAGATGGGGTAGGGGCGGGTGTTCCCAGTAAAGGTGCTGCTCGAATCCAGGTTGTAGTGCCGGATAGCGAGCTGGTGTCTCGAATCGAGTCTCAGTGCGCTTTAAAAGTTACCGCCCATCGGGACGTTGTTGACCAGCTTGCGGCGGGTGAAACCAAAGTTGCTCAACTGTCGAAGCGCCATCGTAATCTCCGTAGTCTCGTGGCACACAGGCGACTTGCAGCGCGCCAAAAGCTACGTGTTGAGCGCCGCGCGCGCAAGAACCGAGAAGCAGAGTTGGAGCTTGTGCTCAATCATTCGCGTGCGGTAGGGGCTCTGTGGGGCACGATGAAAAGCGAGAAGGCAAAGCTCGAGGAGCGAGTTGTTGGGCTCCAAGAACAGTGCGAGGCCTCAGAGGAGCGCTTGCTCGAGTTGGCGGCAAGGATTCATGAAGCAGAGCTCGAATTGAAAAGGGTCAAGACGTCGCGCTTGTGGCGGCTAGGTTCTCTTCTTCGAAAATTGGGTCTTCGACGGATTTAGTGGGTAGTTATGGTCAGTGTGAGGCCCGAAATCCCTGGTTTTGGCCCTAAAATGACGGTTTTCACGTAAACGTGCTCGTGCACGTAAACGTGAACGTACCCGAGCGGGAGTCCGGTGCCACTCTTGATCGGTGTATCCAAGTACCTACATCGTCCCCTGACGAACACGAGATTGGCAAACCTGTAAATGCAGGGTTTGTTTCTAAGTTATCGTGAGAGAGCGTGAGGTCATTTCTTCGGGTACGTTCACGTTCACGAGCAGGTGCACGTCCCAATCTGACAGACAGTGCCCACTAATTCCGTCGATGAGCCAGAAGATTTTGGTCGCGGTAGTCTCGTTCCTTGCCGCGACACAAAACGGTTGACGGAATCCTGTTTCGAGTATATTTCTATACTCATATGAAACACCAAATCGCCGCTATCTCCCCTTCGACACAATTCTCCTATCCCCCATCTATGATGCGCATGGGCTCGAAAGCTCGTCCATCAGCTAGCGCACGTATGGCTCCTTTGGCGCGCACCTTTATCCGGTACGGGTCTGTCGAGCATTTGGAGTCTTTGTTTTCTCGATTGAAGGATGGGGCGCTGCTCATAGCGGCGCTTGCGTACGGGTTGGAGCTCTCAATTTCGGATGTCTGCTCGATACGAGTAAGGGATGTGAATATTGCATCACAGAGCGTAGTGATAAAAGGCCGGGTGTATCAAGTTCCCAAGATGGCGCTCGAGGATCTTAGGGAATATCTCCAAGAAAAGCTGTGTGGGTATGAGGCTTCTGTCAGTCTCTCCAAGCGCGATCAGGCGCTGTTCTCGACGGCAGAGTGGGAGAGTTTTCAGCGTGAGGTGATGTCGTGGTGGAAGGTATTCAAGTTGACTCAGGAGTACCGTGAGTCTGTCACGGAGTCGCACGTGGTGGATAACAATGATGAACCTGCCAGCAGAGGCGCGCTCGGAGTGGCGAGGGTCATCGATAGAGCATTGGGGCTGATCGGCCGAGCACATCTGTATCGAGCTCAGAGAAAGAACAGCAAGCTTTCCAATGCACTTGAGCTTTTCGATAAAGGCCCTCGGATCGTTCGGCGTAACCGCTATGGTGCCGTAACCGCATACTATGTATGGAGAGCGCGCGTGCTTTGACGGCTTTCCTCCCGAGTCAAGTAAGGTCAAAGTTACCTGCTTCATTTTGGGCTTATATTCTTTAAGAGCCAGGCTACTGTGAAAAGACGTATGATCCGAGGTTGCTCACTACAAATTAGCATCTAGCTTGGACGCCCACTTGGGCTACACTACGGCACTGTGAACACGAGCAATCAGGTCGCTCGAGATCGACCAAGCACCCACACATCCTCTGTTAGCGAAGGTGAGGTTGACGCTGTCAATTACCTCAATATCGCACTCATGCTTGCTGCCCTGATAGTCGCAGCGTATGTGCCCTTTGAGACCTTTTTCGTGGCGTACGTGTTTTTGGGCCCTCTGCACTATTTGACAGAGATCTCCTGGCTGCATGACCGTCGATATTTTTCGGTCTCGACTCGTGGTGTGTTCTTGGGGCTCATACCAGCGACGGCGGTCTTGGCAGGGCTCTCGATCTATAAGCTACCATACGGCCTTCAGGCATCAGTCGTCTTGATGGGGTTCATGGTGGTCTTCGCCGCAGGGTTGACCCGTGCAGTGTCCGGAACAGTCAGGGCGTGTGTGGTGCTGCTCGGTGTTTTGATCGGAGTCGCAGCGCTCTCTTTCGAACCCCTGGCGATCCTTCTCATTGTATTCATCCCGACGCTCGTTCACGTGTACCTCTTCACAGGGCTATTCATCGTCTATGGGGCTCTTAAGGGACGCGAGTTCTCCGGACTGCTGTCCACCCTGGTTTTTTTGACGTGTCCGGTCGTGTGTCTGTATGTGCTCAAGACGCCGAGCTCGTACACAGCCAGTGAGATTTTCACGAATGCCGCAGTCCCCTTTGGGTCAGTCATCCGCTTCACGAGGACGATTCTTGGGTTAGAACCTTCGGGGGAGGGGCTTCTAGCTGTAATGCGATTGTTGGCGTTTGCCTACAGTTACCACTACCTGAATTGGTTCTCGAAGACACGAATTATCAATTGGCACGACACCTCGCGTGTTCGTTTATCATGGATAGCTGTACTGTACATCGCAGCAGTGTCCACATACTTGATCGATTTCAGGATTGGATTCATGGTCCTGTTTTTCCTGAGCATGCTCCATGTCGTGCTTGAGTTTCCACTCAATTACAGAGCAGCCGCTGGGGTTCTTTCGACAATTTTCAGGAAAGGTGAGTGATCGTATTCAGTATAATCAAGAAGGGAGCGCGAAAACCTCGATCTATCGCAGATTTCGCCGAGCCGACTGGAGGATACGCCCTCGGTCTGCCCGTAGCCTGTTAAAGGAGGCTTTCAACCTTCAAGAGATTTTGCTTGAGTAGCTTTCTGCCATGGAATCGACGGCTCTTTACCGTTCCCACTGCAATCTTGAAATGCATAGCTAAATCATTCACCGACACATCCGGATCATCAAGCTGTGCTTGCATCGTTGCTGCCAAGACTGTGGGAAGCTCCCGCACTGCGGCTGTCACCTGAGAGCGAACTTCAGAGAGCAATATGCGGGCACTAGGTTCAGAAGCGCGACTGTCGCAAATTCCAGGTTCGTAATCGATATCAGTTGTAGGTGCGAGCCTTGCTCGCTTCTTCTGAGTTCGAAGGAAGTCAAACCCAGCTAGCTTTGCACACTGCGTTATGTATGCAGCTGCAGATTCAGGATTGTCCACTTCAAGACCTTTACAAAGTAGCTTCAGTACCACCTCTTGAGCTAAATTTTCTCGATCATGCTCGCTAATATTGTGGAAAAAGCCTCTGAGGAAATCGCTGGCCAATTTGTGCACTGTCCGCCACAGTTCGACTCGATCGTCAGGGCTTAGAGTTGCTTCCTTGAAACTTCTAACCAGGTCTACAAGCTTCTTCGGCTTCTCGGGTGCTACTTGATTGGATTTAACTACATTGGTCATAACGTTGGTAAATTATATGCTAGTGACTGCCGCTGAGCAAATATTTGTGGGGGAGGATAGTAAACGGCGTAGCGCCCTCTAATCTCAGAGAAAGAGTTATTTTTGATTCAACCCGAGTAATTACGTAAACTACTGAGACATCCAGTGGAACCTATCGCTACGCGAGTTGCGTAGCTGGACGTTGTGTATGGCCAAACTAAGCCAATAAACGACGATGGATTCCTCTCGTGCTTCGTAGTGCGGCACATCATTGGTTTGGGTAGAGGGAGTAGTAATGTGGGCGCGAGTCCAGTTTGAAGGTTCTGTTCGTTTTTATGTGGGAGTACTCCATGTTGTTATTAAGATTCGTTTTGCTCGTTGCGCGGCTTATGCTAGCGGAACTCGCCCTGTTTGGACTTTTTCTCTGTTCGCTCGTTTTATCTTGGGTTTTTTGGCTTCCGACTGTGGCGTATTGTTATGCCCTAGTTAAGGTGGGTTTCGGGATTGTCGGCGGTGCAAAGAAGCTCGGAGCCGAACTAGAGCCTAACCAGCAAGAGCTGCTTGGTCTGGTAGTCAAAAGAGGTGCGGTTCTGGCATTCAGCACTGGATTTGGGATCGGCGCTTTTACAAGTGAGTTCGACAAGAACTTTCAACTAGGTGGACAGCTCTTGTTTGGCTTCCTTGCTTGTGGTTCCGTCTGCGCGGTGTTGCTCTGGAAATTCGTTGAGGTCGGAGCAGCAGAAAGAAACGGCGGACACCAGGGATTGTAGTAGGATTAAAGGTCCGTGGCAATTTCGAGTGGCGCAAGGTTAACTCCTCGTGCCCTCATTAGTACTCCCAGTTAATCACCAGAACGAATCAACCCAGCGAATTCACACGCGCCTCGGCCAATGCCTTGAAATTGCTGTGGTTAGCTTAACGCGGGTAGTCGAGCTAAGCTAATCCTCTAAAACCAGGGACAGAAGAGTTTTTAGGCTACATAGCTGAGGGGTGGTAGTTTGTTCCATATGGAAGTGAGGCAAAACCCCCTCCTTGCTGCGAAAGTGGATCTTGGGTTGCTCTCCGATTTTCGCGATGTGGAAAAATCCTTAGTGTATCGCAACGGATACACCTGCGGTTTTTCCACATCGCGAAAATCGAACATCAACCCAACCTCCACTTTCTCGCGACGGGTAGCTTTCGCCTCGCATCCCTATAAGCTGTTAATGACAAATGGCTAGGAGTTCTACAACACATAGTGCAGCTGAATTTCCACAGCGAAAGCCTAGCCATGAGCCTGGACGCTTTGATAGGGGTCAGGGCTCTTCTCCAGTAGGTCAAGGAGCGACGCATGCAAGTCTTCGTCTTGCGAATTCATCGCTTGCTACACCTCAGGAGTATCAGGTTGCCCAGGTCTTTGTAGAAGCAGAGGAGTACGGATTCCATAGGGGAGAGCTTTTGGCCGAGGTGCTCAGGCAGGGTGCCGGCCGAGAAGACGAGAATCGCCGCCAGCTTGCCGAACTTGATGCGTCATTCGCTTTAAGACTAGGGAGTAATCGAGAGCTCTTCGCTGGTGAGCCTACAGCTATTAGTGCTCTGGTAAGCGAGACGCGAGTGACGCAGGACCGTGCCGCCTATCACGCATTGAAGAGCCGCTATTTCGAGCTGGGGGTAGAGCTCGGAGAGAGCCAGGGTAGGCACGTCGATACTGAAGGCTTCCAGCGCGCAGCGCGACGCCTGGAAGCGCTAGACAGAAGAACGGCCGAGGGGGTTGGAGCGCAACGCCAAGATAAAGACGGTGATGCAGAGACGAGACAATCCTCGTCTACCATCCGCATTGAATTGATGAAGGCACTACGCGCTGCCAGTAGTCAGGGAGAGAGAGTAGGGATCGACAAGCGGATAAATGCCGAGATCGATGCTGCTGAGTTGTACAGGACGATCGCAGGATGGAAGGAGCGCCTCCCGAAGTGGTGTCCGTTTTTCAAATCATTCCACGTCGCTCACTCGATACTTGCTGGTAAGTCGGAGAAGCAGCTCCGCTTCATCGATGCTTCAATGACGGAGCGGCGTGGGGGCGGTCTGCGCGAGGCGCTCGTGCATGCGTACGGCAAGCGCTATGAACGCCGAATCGATTGGCTCGTTCGGGGCGATCACGTGGGTTCTCTAGCTACACAGGCTGCACGTGGAATTCGTGAACTCCTTAGCACCAGACATAGCCGAGGCGAGGGGCTCCGCTCTGTGTATGAACAGATTCCGGCCGAAAGTCTCGGGCGTTTTGAGCGTTTATTCGCCCAGGAATTAGGGATACCACAAGCGTCGCTTCACGAGTACGTAGCCGCCCGAGTTACTGAAAAAACGGCCCATAAACTGTCGGCGCTTAGAAAAAAAGATTTCATGCTGGAGCGGATTCTACACGTCGAGGACTTGATAGAATCCAAGCACACGCAGCAGCTAGAACTTCGCACGATACTCGGCAAGATGGCCCCGAGTGAGGTAGAGCCGTTCTGTGCGAGATATAAGGAGCACTTTGGTCGTGACCTGCGTAATGAAATTGCCACCAAGCTAAGCGACTCGCCCGCCAGGGATCTCTGTCTCGCGGTGCTGGATCAGCATGCCGAGAGAATCATGGCAGCCAAAGTTCGTTGCGCTTTTATGTATCGTGCTGACTTTATCGCGGGGCCTTTCCTCAATACGACCAGTGAGGAGCGAGAGCAGACTCGTCGAGCATATGAGAAATACTACTGCGATGGACGGCCTGAGCTGTTTCTTCATCTGAGGCAGGCATCGTGGCGCGAAGATTACTTCTTCCTATCGAAGATTCCTGCGCTTGCCAGGATGCTCGAACATCTGCACTGGCCGTGCATGAACTCGTATCCGTTTCTAGAGTCGATAGTTTTAAACGGCGGGTTGTCGCCAGCGGAGCTGCTGCGATATTTCATGGTGGGGATGGGCACCGATATAAGGGGAATTTATGCGGTGCTTTCGAATTGTACGAAGGCGGAGATTGAGGCAATCGAAGCCGAATATGCGCAGCGCTATAAGCCTGGGAAGATTGTGCGTGAGCTGGCAAAGATCCCACTTGTTCGTGATCGTGTCCTGACAGGAGATCTGCGGCATGACCTGAAGGTTGAGCTCTCTGGTGATCATGAATTCGACATCACGTTGTTCATGGAGGGGCTCCCGGAGTGGTCTGACGAGCAATTGATGTGCCGCACGCTACTTGACAGACTTGAGCGACGATTTCAGCACGAGCAGAGCGGACAGCTGATGAGGCATGGTTTGCTGAGTTACCTACGTGGAGACGGTCGAGTGTGCGAACAATTCGAGGGCGATTTCCTGAATGCGACACGCTACTATAATGACAACATCAGATCTGCGAGCAAGCTTTCCGCGGATCAGATTAAACGCTTTAGTACGCTAGTCCGGCTAGCAGAGGCGCAGGCCGACGCTTACCGTGAGGCAAAAGTTGCCGTCAGTACTTTAGTGCTCAATTCCGGCGCCGCAATCGGTGCTACGGTTGGTCTAATGTGTGCGGTTAAGATCTCGGTACTCCCGTGGTGGTCTGGTCCGATAGCTGCCGGATTAGGCAGCTGGGCGTGGCGCTGGGTTCAGGGCCGACTCGTATTAGGAAAGGGATTTGGCACTACGGACGCGACGTTTCAAGCTCTCCGTGCGATTGCCGATGGCGCGAGCGCGTTAACCATCAAGCTCGGAGTCGCCACATTAAGCGGGCTCCTTGGTCGACAGCTCTCGAGCGCTGCTGCTAAAGGCGGCGTTAAGAGTACCCTCCAAAGGTTCATAAAGACATTTGAGGATGGCATAAAGCGTCAAAACAAAGCCAGGCACGTTCTAGAGCAGGGGAGTGTTCTCGATTCCGATGCTGAGCTTGAGGCGTTGTCTGCCGGGTTCTACAGAGAGATCGAGGCTAATCCTGGAGCGCTGAGTATGGAGCTGCTTACGGGAGAGCGCAGCGTAGAGGACGTGATTTGCGGAGCGCTGGGGTAAGCGCATGGTGCTAAATTCACCTGCTGCCAATGAGTAAGGCTCGCAACCTGCTAGATCTCATGAACGCCTTGCGGATGCGATATGTACGCTCTAGCGAGCTGAATGAAGTCAGCGAGTACACCGCGCTTCTTCGACAGGCACCCCAACCGGCGCCTCCCTCGGGCCGAGCGGTGTGCAGTATCGCATGTGCATGCATGGAATTGCATGGGAGACGGTAGTATCGCGCTGTATCGGCATGCACAGATTGGCACCGAGGTGCTCCCCCATCAATTCTCTCAGAGAGTGCGCGTGAGTGAGCGCATCAAGAAGACAAAGGGTAGTGTATCGGAGGCTCATTTACCCGAAAGAGCGGTGACTCTTATGTTGCTAAGCGCTGCGTTAGCTACGTTTGATGCTGAGAACGTCGTATGGCGTTGGTGATTGTGGGGGTCGAAAGCGTCTGCAGGGGTGCGTTAGATACACCTGTCCTGTGTTGTCAGGCAATCGGACCGCAGTATGCGACGGTGAAGAGGGGTGGTTTATAGGTACCCTTGGGGAATTCGACGTCAGTCTCTCCGGAGCGATATCGTTGGGAGCTATCTTGGTAGGATGTGTAGATAGAAAAGTACCAGGCTTCCCCAGTAGAGCGTCTTTTAGGGTCCTTTGATAGTACTCGAGGTCTATGGTCGTTTGGACCACTGGTCTTGGTGTTTTTCGGGAGAGATCCTGGCTTTATCTGCTTGAGCCTTTTGGCCCCCAGTGAAGGTTTGCCGTTACGGGCCTCCAATACCTGAGCGGTGTGTACTTTTAATTTCGCACGCATCATATCCGCATACTCTTCCTGAGAGAGGTTCTCGTAGCCGGGAAGTCTATCGTACTTGAGAGTGCACAACTCGGTGAACCTCTCGATAGGCACTGCAGGGTTCCACCGTCGAGCGTCGTTGTATTGCTTCCAATTGACGACCTTAAACTGACGCGCCGTACCGGTGATGGCATCTTCGAAGCAGTTGTACCCGGGGTAGTCCCTTATATCGTCGACAAGTCCATCGTTGACGGGCTGTAGGACTGTGTAGAAGAAACGGTCCTCGATGTCTGGGTCACCGACGAGATACTCTGCCGAATATCGGCGGCTCCAGAGGGGGCCGCCCGGGTACTCTGACTGGTAGCGAGGCACAGCTCGCGCTACTGAGGAATTAAAGGCACGCATGTAGTGGGCTCGGTTAGCTCTGGGAAAGCTAGCAGCTTTTTGAATGTGGTTACCCTCTATAGCGAGTGCGTAGAGCTTTACCTCGTAGTTGGTGGTGTAGCGTCCAGCGTAGCCTAAGATAGCTTCTTCGAGCTCGGGATTATTTGCGAACCAGAGAGCGGAGTTGCGTGTCCGTGTGGTTAGAAATGACCCGACGTCCTTGCACTCAATTCGTGGATGATACGGCATACGGATTCCTCGGGCGTAAGCCCGCGATACGCTTAACTTTGAGTGTCGGTGCGCTGACCTACAGCGACAGACTGAGTAGTTGCTACTTAGTTCGGCAAACTCAGAGATTTGTTGCTTCCGCGCGGTCACTGAGAGAAGTAGGGGGTGAGAAGTAGGGGGTAGGGGGGGAAGTAGGCGGGGGCCTGTCTCGGTAGGCGAGTAGTGGGTCCTTTCGGGAGCCTTTAGTCGGCAGAAAAGCTGTTTCGTGCCCTAGTTCCCGAGGAAGCTGCTCCAACTTGATTGTTGGATATCGAAGGCTCCCACTGAATCGAAGTATGCATCGGATCTTTCCACAGGGGCGGTGATGGTTACCTCTTGGTGGGCCCCTGCTTTAAAGAACGGGGTAACCACCTCAGCTTCGCTCGGAACCGCAGAGGTCTTAACCACCAACACACAATCTGCATTGGTATACCGATAGCGGGTCCAGCCGATCCTTTGCACCTCTGTGGTTAACCAATGCCACATATCATCCTCGAAGTTCACTCTCCCGGCCTGTCGAGTATAAAGCCTCCACGCTGCTTCCTGCGCCTCAGTCATCGGCTGTGAAATTCCATCAGCACCCGCCCAAAGATTCGGCATTGAAGGTCTAGGTGCAAAGAAACCTCCCGGTTCGGTGATGAGGGCTAGATTGGCATCGAAGTCATGGGAGGCAGATACCAAGTTACTCGAGCCTGGAGCGCCAGGATTGATGTGTCCCCAGATCGCGTTTTCGGGTGCGTAGTCTTCCTTGCCTGGATTAGGCAGGAACCAGCCACCATCGGAAGCGAGTTCTTGAGGAGATCTCTGATCGAGTCTCACGATAGAGCTTGGCGCTCGCTGCTCGGGAACTCCAATCATAGTTGGGCGAGCGTTATGTGCTTCGAGAGCATATTTCTTAAAGTCACCTGCAAGGGCTCGGGTGTTTTCGGTTATCCCCTCAGGTGGTGAGGCCAGCGAACTTGTTCTACATGTAGTCGGGCGTGGAGAGCTGTCGATCC
This sequence comes from Bdellovibrionota bacterium, assembly GCA_044337105.1. GTDB lineage: Bacteria > Bdellovibrionota_C > UBA2361 > UBA2361 > OMII01 > OMII01. The sequence continues at coordinate 13,503 of JBIIOE010000083.1, forward strand.
GTCCTTCGCAGGTATTACAATCTAGCTGCTTAGACTTCTGCCGTAGCGAGCGATAAGCGATTTTCCCTCTGCTGTAGGCAATCACGCCCAAATCAACGCCTGGTGAGATGGCACGGCCGACTGCTTTTGCCCAGTCCTGGTTGTTAGCATGGTACGCTGAGAGAGCTAGGGATGGCGGAATGGTTGCATATTGAGCGAAATGGGCAGCGGTATGAATTTTAGTGAGTTTTGCAGGAACACCCAATGCGACCAGCACCAACGCATCTCCGACAACATCGAGCCCCACTTCACCGAGACAGACAAGCGAGGGAGTCTGTGCGCATTGGTATGCGCTGCAGGCTGTGCCAAGCAAGGGAGTTACGTCGCGTGCAACAATCAGCAGTGTTTCGAGTGAATCCATCAGTGAGATGATCTCGGCGAGCTCCTGATTACCGGTATGAATGTACCCGAGTAATGTCGGAGAATCGCCAGCAGTGTACGAGACAGTGTCTCCGCTTCCGAACCCACCCTCGCGATCTTCTGGTGAGAGCGCAAATTTGTAGGGATCAGGGCCCTTAGTCTTGTAGCACTGTTCATACACCACGTAGGTCTGCTGATACTGAGCCCACGGATCAAGAATGTACGGGCTTATATCCCCGTTAAGGCTCGGAGGTCGTCCCATGCGTGGTGGATTTTGTCTGACTCGTCGTGTAATAGCCCGATGAGCCTGTTTAGAAGCATCGTAGATCTCCCGCTCAATTCTCGCGCGATACTGCTGCCAACCGACAAATACTTCGCGATCTTCTAGGCTCTGACCCTCTTCGTCGAATTCATTCGCGCCGCCTTTGTAGAACAGAGGCATGTAGTAAACTTTGGCGCCATCCTCGTAGTGTTGATCTTCAAGGTTAAGGAATTGCTGTCGCTGGTAGGTGAGGCTGTTACATCTTCCGAGGTAGCATGTCGACCTTGCTACGGCGGACGGGGGGAACGATCGCTCAGCAGTAGCGCCGATCTTGTGACACGGCATAACACTCAAAGAGGCGTCACTGATCCGCTGCCGCATATCGCCTTCTGTCAAAACGATACGCACGGGAGTTGGAGATGGCGTTGGAGTAGGGCATGTTCCTGGCCTGCAGCTGCCAGGATTAGTTCCTGGAATTATGCTGGCTATCTGCTGCCCGCTCTGAGTAGGTGAACATGACGGATACCCTTCTTCAAGAGCGATTTGGCACTCTGAACACGGAGTCGGACTCGGTATAGGTGTCGCAAGACAGTACGGGCTAAGGTTTCCGTTAGGGCTACCTGATGAAGGCTCGCAGGCGCTACCTCGACCGGTTACCCACCAATCAAAGTCTTGAGCAGTGTTACCAGTACAGGCCACACGACAGCAGTGAGTCGTGTTGGTGCGACCATCCGACGGATAATATGTCGGCCTGTTCTGCATCTCGGGAGAGCAGCGAGACGGCAAGCATCGCAGGTGGCCTAGAATGCTGTACGTCGCATACGTTCGATTCAGGTTGTCCACTCCAAGATTGGGCACGGCACCCTGCTCGTTATCTACTAACCGAATCTGATCGCGGGCGGAAGGAGAGTCTTCGTATCCGTTTGAGGACGTGTTGCAGCAAACCTTTTCGGAAAGGTTCGCAGGGTATCCGCCAATCGCGAGGCTCGAGAGGGGCCAGCCAACAGGGGGCCTTGAATTAGGAAAACCTTTGCAGCAAGCCTCGGGGCTTAAGCAGGTACCTGCTCCACCGGCTCCTGGTCGCGGATCGGAGGGATTCATGCAACACACCTGCCCTGTAGTACAAGGGCTCGTTAAACTGCAGCTCTGACCGTATGTGTTGGGAGTAGGCGTCCGAGTCGGTGTGGATGTGCGCGTAGCAGTAATCGTCGGAGATGCAGACGGAGTCGGTGTAGGTGATTGTACGCGTGTTGCGGTCGCCGCTGCTGTTGTTGTTGGACGAGGGGTTGGGGTCTTCGTAGCGGTAGCGATGGCTGTTGGGGACGAAGTTGCGCGTGGTGTTTGCGTGTGTGCTGCTCTCGGCGTTTGAGTCTGACGTGGCGCGCGAGTATTGGACGGAGTAGCCGTTGCCGTTTGCAGGGCTCTTGATGTCGGTGTTGCCGTCGCGACTCTTGTGGCGGTGCCACCAGGAGTCTTGGTCGGGGTTGCTTTTGCAGGGCTCGTTGAGGTGGCTGTGGCGGTAGCTATCTTAGTTGGAGAGGGGCTTCCCTTGACGGGAATGTCGGGCCGAAGGATAGGGTTCGGCCGAGGCAGGAAAGTGATGCTGAATGAGGTCTCTCGCCTCACCTGTAAGGTGGGTGTCGCGTCTGAGTGGGAAAGTTGATTGGTCTCGGTAGGAGCTCGCAGCGAGAGGTTCAATACGAGTGAGCTACTATCCTCTCCTTCCACCCGTGGCATGTAAGCAGCAAATGCCCGCTCTGGGCCCGCACCATCCCACGAAAGAAGGGGAAATCGAGGAGTACCGGTCTTGGTAAGTAGCTCGAGACCTTTCGAGTTGAGTTTGAGAACTGGCCTCAGTGGACGGCCTGAAACTACTTGTAGAAGCTCTCCGCTAGTGGAGAGTCGGTATGAATCCCCTGACGTAGTTTGCAGGGGTAGAAGAGCGTCTGTCTCAGGCGACTCAGGGCTTGGTACGATCCTTAAACCCGAATTAATTATGTTAGATAGTAGAATGAGATCTGCAGCGCTGAGGTCGAACGATAGCTCTCGGAGTTCAAGGCCCTCGGGAGCAGCGATACGAATGGCACGACTAGGCTCTAGAGCTATTTGCTCCATTAGTAGCAGATCGTCTAGTGAGATGGCGCTAATCGCAATTGTGTTTGATGGCGGAGCGATCGGCGACTGGGCATGGACTGCAGATAAGGTGAGAAAGCATAGCAGCAGGGCCGCGACATTTGCCAACCACCTTTGATCCGTGCTGTTAGGAGGGAGGCTCATATGCCTCCAAGCCCGACTTCTCATACCTGTTGACTGCCCCCTTGTAGCGCCAAACCTTAGGATGAAGCGTATGACCGATCCGAAGCGGTTAATTCCGTGCAATCCCATAAACCGCGGGTTCGTAGCGGGGTTAACCTTTCTTCTCGAGTATTTCAGCCCTGCTCTACTTCTCCTGCCCAGGCGT
>JBIIOE010000004.1:0-68651 GCA_044337105.1 Bdellovibrionota bacterium
TCGCTTCCTAGAGGAAACGGGGAACTCGTGGACCAGTTCAAGCGCGCATCTTTCTCGATAGTGCTCAACATTGCCGAAGGTGCCGGTAAGCTAAAACAGGCAGATAAGTAGCGATATTTCTCAATAGCACGAGGATCAGTCATGGAGTGTGGGGCCCTCTTTGATCTGCTTAACGCTCTCAGCCATGTTTCCCCGGAAGAGTATCAAGCCGGGAAGCTTTTGCTGACAAGGATTGGAGCCATGCTTTCTAAGCTATGCCTTCAGCCAGTGTGACTCCTCCTCCGGGTACGTTCACGTTCACGTGCACGAGCACGTTCACGTCGCGATAATACCGAGTCCTACCCACTCGATTCCGCGATGACCCTAAAATCTTTTGCAGGTGAGAGCACCAGCGGAACAAGCTCCTGGGTAACTGAGCTCGTGTCGAGACCAAAGCTGCTCTCCTCAGAAAGGCAGATGCGCCATGTGCAGACCTGCACTGTTCCCTGCGGTTCTCTGTCGAAGCTCAGGTCTAGACCAGCACATCTGAGTCTTTCTCTGACTCGCTCAAGAAACTATCCACCGCTCTTTCCCGATTCTGTCGCCTATGCTCAGGCAATACACATGGGTGAGCCAGAAGAAGAAGCTCCAGCACTACAAGCGACGTCAGCTCGTCGCTATCTTCACCGTACAAACAGCGGGGGAGGCACTAAACTACCATCCACACCTTCACGGGCTCCTCGCTGACGGGTACTGGAAGGATGGCGTCTTCACAAGCTTCTGCGAGGTAGACCTCAAAGCTATCGAGGAAGCTTTTGCTGAACGAGTACTCGCTCAACTCCACAAACAAGAGCTTCTCTCTGACGATGACGTAGCGCACACTTCCAAGCGCTGCTTGATACCTCTTAACCCCGACGCGGAGCCAGAGACTAACAATGTCCACCCTTGCATAATCGCTTACAGGACGTTTCTGCCGGGCGTGATTAGAGCTACTACCGCCGACCAACTACCTGCAAAAAGTGAATTGATCTTACTATCCTTTATCCTTCATTCTTTCTATTGCAGACTGAGAGATAGTGGCGCGCCTAGCTCCCTAGGAACGCCCGAGCGGTCGCTGCCTCTCGGTTCTTTTTGGTTCAGTAACGCTCGACAACGGCGTGAGCAGGCAATGCGTCGTTGAGAACATCCTGCTCCATACGTTGCCAAAGCATATAGCGCTGCCTTCTCTCGGGACTGACACACCGATAGGTCTTTTCTGGCGCTTCGTTGTTTAGTTCGTGCGCATAGAAGCGTCCTGCTGTCGCCATCCATGCACACAGAGCTGCTCCGCGAGCGCTTGCGTCCCTACCCTTCAAGCGGTGAAACATATGTCCCGACACATCCGCTATGTATTGAATCAAATAGTCGATCTCAGAACCGCCACCGGCAACATCGAGTTCTGCTGGAAAGGTATCGCCGAGTAGCCCCTTGTCTGCGAACTCCTCGAGCATACGAACGATGAGGTTTCCCACGTTTTCGACCACCGCGCGGGCACGATCAGCATCCGTTGCACCGTTTTTTACCACCAGGGTGTTAGGCACCCCGTCAGGCCAGCGTGGCATGATTGGCTGCTGATTAAGAAAATAGGCAGTCGCAAGGCCGTGAGGATTTTGATTTGCCGACTGCTGGCAGGCGGCGTTGAGCGCATCGGTATCGCTATACCAGCCCCTGCGAAGAGGCTCCAATAAAACGGTTCCTGTGACGGGTGATGTGGTCTCTACGAGGTACTGTGTTTCGCGTGCATACCCGCTCGGCATCATTCGCGAGAGTAAGACACTCGTCATTAAGCCAGTCTTTTGTACGATCTCAGCACCGGTATCGACTGTGAGGGAAGCAATCGTACCGAGATTCAAGAGAGGTCGCTTGGTTCCTCGGGAGCGCCCGATGAGGGCGGCCTGCTGGTCACCTAGGACCGCCATTATCGGAACACTCTCAAACTCGGCGTGTTCTCCGAGCGACGTCTTGATTGGCGCCAGTCTCCGCTTGTCGACTTGGAATTGTCTGCACAGGTTCTCGCTCCAACCCTTTTCTTCGAGCGCGTAAAGCATCGTACGAGCGGCCATGGTGTCTTCTGTGATGAAGGCTGCTCGCTTGCTGAGCCGATACAGTAAAAACGAGTCGAGCGTCCCCACGAGGATCAACGGCTCGAGAAACTTTCGCTGCAACAGATGGATTTTGCCTGCGGCAAAATGAGGGATCGTCGGAATCCCAGTCATCTGAGAGATTCTTTCGACTCCTCTGCCGAAGTTCTGGATGATTGTGTGCGTACGGGTATCAGCCCACGTTATCATCGGATGCACAGGTACACCGTCTTCAGCGCGCCACGCCAGAACGCCCGAACGTTGAACGGCCAAACCTGCGGCCCTGATGACATGCCCTTTGATGTGCACCCACTCTTGTGCCTTGAGGAATACCTCTACAACAGACGAGAGCAGCCCCTCCGGATCCTGCTCGACACAGCGCTCGTTCTCGACTCGAGCCGGTGCCGGCGCATGCACACTGTACAGCGTCTCTCCCGCGCCATCGATGAGCACAGCTTTGGTATTGGTCGATCCCTGATCTATTCCCAAGAAGAGTTCGCTATGCATGTCTTCTCCGTAACTACGACTACTCTGCTGTCAAGGACGTCTGGGGCTTATCTCTCCAATAGTACCACAGGAGAAGGCGGCATTCACGTACCGGCTAAGTACTTGTATTCCCCAATCGATGGCTCTAGAGGCGACCGACTTTACAATTTACCTATTTATCCCAAGAATAGAGGTTTGAGGCCGCCGCCAGGGGGCTGAATTTTGATTGGAAGTGATTGTGATGCGTAAGACGTACTTGTCGGACAAAGTGCTTAAAGGGGAGCGTATTTCGCGCGCAGAGGCGCTGGAGATGTGGAACCTCTTCGATTTTACGGAGCTGGCGAGCCTCGCCCAGACGGTTCGGTTCCGACATAATCCAACCTTCACCGTCACCTACCTCGTCGACCGAAATATCAACTATACGAACGTCTGCAACTCAGACTGCTCGTTTTGTGCGTTTTACCGACACGACCCACGCGACCCCGAGGCCTACGTGCTCTCTCGTGACACTCTCACGGAAAAGGTGACCGAAGCGAAAGAGCTTGGGGCGACCCGTCTGCTTTTGCAAGGTGGGCACAACGACGAGCTCCCCTACACTTTTTATCTCGAGATGATCGATTGGCTGCACTCAACATTCAAGATCGATCTCAATGCATTCTCCCCCTCGGAGATACACCAGATGACTCTCGTCTCCGGGAAGAGCTCTCGACAGGTGCTCGAAGACCTCAAGGCGTGCGGACTCAACGGGCTGCCCGGAGGAGGAGCTGAAATTCTAGACGATGAAATCCGTCGCCGTATCAGCCCCAAGAAGATATCTGCGGCTCGATGGTTGGAGGTGATGGAGGATGCACAGAGCCTCGACCTCGTGACGACCGCTACGATGGTGATCGGCTTCGGAGAAACGCTGGAGCATCGAATTAACCACTTAGAGCGTTTGCGCGAGCTTCAGGATAGGGCCAAAAGCCGGGGACACGAGGGATTCAACCTCTTCATCTCCTGGACGCATCAGTTCAATGAACGGACCTCGCTCGGACGTAGCCGTCACGTGGCGAAGTACGGAGCGGGTGCTGTCGAGTACCTCAAGAACGTGGCGTGGAGCCGCATCTTCCTCGACAACATTCGTCACCACCAGTCGAGTTGGCCGACGTGCGGTCCGCATGTCGCGGAGATCGGATTACACTCAGGATGTGACGACATCGGTAGCACGATGATGGAGGAGAATGTGGTCTCCAAGGCAGGCGCACCAACCGCAACGAAGTGGTCGATGAGCCCTGCGGAGCTGGAGATGCACATTCGCCAGGCAGGATTTACTCCGGCGCAGCGCAACAGCTCGTTTAAAATCGTAAAGCGCCCGGATCAGGACGATGTCGCGGTTGGCACTGTGGCAGGAGCAGCCGCTGGTCGCTCGCCAACAGCTCAGCGTTAAGCGTCCGTGTGCTCTTCTGCTATGGATGGTACCTTGCACCAGGGCTCTACTCGGTTGACTCGCGATGAGTGGATGAGTCGACGCACCGCGCACAAAGAGCGGGTGCGTCACTGGACCGAGGATCGAGTTACCAGGGCAAATGTCAGCCAAAAGCACCCGATCCTTGATTTCCTTTTCACCTATTACTCGTTTAGACCAGCGCACCTCGAGAGGTGGTCACCAGGCGCAGATGTGGTGCTCGAAGGGTGCGCCCTCGAAGAGGTTGATTGGCACAAGGACTTTCGTGAATGTGATGGCGGGGTTGTCATTCCAGGCGATAGCTTTCCAGCAAACCGCCTCGCTTTCGTTGCGTGGACAATTCGCTACATGCAAGGTATTGCACAGAGGCCTGCCTCTTTTTGCTGCTTCGGTCTACACGAATGGGCGATGGTGTACCGAAGCGACAAGCCACGACACGAGCAGATTCCACTGCGCCTCGCTCCTCACGAGATAAATACGGTCGTCGAGAGCTCAGAGTTACGATGCACGCACTACGACGCTTTCCGTTTCTTCACCGCTAATGCCGCGCCCCTTAACAAAAACACACTAAGCCGGGAGGAGACGACCGTCTACGATCAGCGCGGGTGCATTCATGTCACTATGGACCTCTACAAATTTGCGCACAAAATCGCGCCCTGGTGCCCCAGCGAGCTAATCGCCGATGCGTTCCTGCTGGCACTCGATGCCCGTATGGTCGATATGCGAGCGAGCCCCTATGACCTGAGTAGCTTCGGAGTTGAGGCGATCCCCATCGAATGTTCGGCCGGACGTGAACTTTACGTGCGTGAGCAGCGGCGACTCTCTGAGCAGGCAGTACCGATTCGAGAGCAACTGCTGCAGACCTATACGGCCATCGGCAAACGACTACAGGTCTCTACCGGCGAGCATTTCGATTTAGCTTCGTATATGAATAATGGGATCGACCTCTGATTTCCTGCTTCCCTAAGGACCAGACAGCCATTCATGTCGAGACCGCCAATTAACTGTAATTACTAGCCAAAACAATTTGATGGCAACCCAAGAGAAGGGCAAAGAGGTGTCGACTTCCCTGGCCCCAAAGGCTTCAGAATAGCAGCAACTCCATTCCATAATTCCATTTTTGAATTACTATGAAGCGGTTGATCCTGCGCAAGTCATAACTCTTGAGAGTCAAGGCGGCGCGGCTCTCAGACAACCGATGCTCCAGAACCGTGACACCCACAATGATTGGCAAACTATAATGCTGTCGGAAAAGGAAAAGGTCGTACTTGCCGCTTGCTGTCTCGATGCGGACCTACCCGTACAAGAGATAGCAAAACGCACAGGCTTAAAGGACCACGTCGTGCGTAGAGCCTTGGACTCGATTGAGGCATCCGGAGCTGTGAGGCGTGTAACCTACATCGATGTATATCCATTAGGACTGTACTATTTCGAAGTTTATTTCCGATTCCTTCCTGGCACTGGCAACAAGTCGGCCATCCTCGAATATCTTCAGAGCTCTCCCTTCGTGTCGTACCTGGCCCAAACAGGGGGCGATTACGAGTGCAACATACATGTAATAGCGCGACGCCCAGCAGAGGTCATGACGTTTATCGAGGATGTTGCGGAGCGATTTCAAGGGGTATTCGCCGACAAACAGGTTCTGCTGATTGAGTCTCTGTGTGACTTCCCCTTACGATTTCTAGGCGATCACTCAGACGCGCATCGTAGTCTCAGTTTCGGAAATACAAAATCTTCTGTGGAGATCGATGAGCTTGATCACCGCATCCTGAGGTTGCTGTCGAGTACGCATTTCAGAAGCGTCACCGAAATTGCGCGCATGCTTGGGGCTAAGCTTTCGACGGTGCAATATCGACTCGATCGTCTCCGGGACAATCGCGTGATCGTCGGAACCCGATACCTTGCTAACCTTCCAGCTCTCGGATACCAAGTCTTCGATATTCACGTTCAGACCAGAGGGGTTTCTAAAGCAGTAAAAAACGCAATCAATACGTTCGCTGACGCAGAGCCGTCTGTATACGCACTACTTCGAACAGCTGGCGTCTGGGATTTTGTTCTGATAAGCGCGGTTCCTGCAGCGGCGCAGATCGAACCGCTGATTAACCGACTCAGCGAGGTTCTGGGTAGCGACCTCGTACGCGCAACTGCTCATCCTTTAATACGACAGCACAAGGTGTCGTTCTATCCGCTCGAGACCTACAATACATCGGGTGCTATTATATCGCACTCTGTGGGAGCTACAGTGTAGAGATGTCGATTATCCATGGACCCCATCTCGGCCCCGGTGAAAAAGAGAAGACGTCAACAGACGCCGGCTCCGTCGCAGGTATTGGGCAACCGCTCCTGGACATAATTGTTCCGTGTAAAGAGAGCCTCCTGGCGACAAACGGATTCACGGCTGGGACCCACGAGTTCATGACAACTGAGGAGATTGCTAGACTACTCTCTCAAGTACCTGTCGAGCAGCAGCATCTCTTCACGGGCGGCTCTGCCCTTAATTCGATCAAGAGCGCTCGAACGCTAGGTTCAGGCGGTGCCTATTATGGCCTGACCGGAAATGACACAGCAGGACAGCGTGTGCGCGACTTGTTTTTGGGAGAAGACATCGTCGCGCCAATCCAAGCAACGGAGAAACTCGCCACTGGTGTGTGCGTTTCTCTCATCACGCCGAATGGCGAACGTACGATGAGGACCAATCTCGGCGCTTCGGCGCTTCTCGACGCAGAGCACGTACGTAGTCATACCTTTGGAGAGTATGCATGGGTTATCTTAGAGGGCTACCTTCTTGTCAGCAGTGCGAATAATCGCGCGGCGCTATTTACTGCCGTATCTGCTTTGAAAGATCAAAGGGAGAAAGTCGTCTTCTGTCTTGCTTCCGAATATGTTGCTTCGACTGAGAGGGACGTGATCCGTGAATCGATCCTCCCTCACACCGGTCTTTTGATCGCTAATGAACGAGAAGCGTGTGCGTTGACCAATCGCTCGTGTGCGAACGATGCTCTCTTCATCCTCGAAAAAGAGCTTCCAGGCGTTGTAATTACCTGCGGGGAACGTGGCGCATGGACCTATCTCCACGGAAAACATTTCTTTACTCCGGCCCACCCGACCGCTGGCGCCGTAGTCGACACGACGGGTGCCGGGGATGTGTACCTCGGAGCCTTCCTAGCAGGTCTGTCCGCAGGCTATGACCCAGCGCTAGCCGCAAGCGGCGCTGCTCGGATGGCGGCATTGGTAGTTTCGAACCATGGTGCTGACCTTCCGCGAACGGCGAAGGCTATCTGGGCTGAGATGATGAGAGGGTAATTACTCTGCGGGGACTACCGTAAAGGCGCGCTGTACCAACAAGGTTACCTCCGTCGAATGGCCTTGTTTATCTGACCAAATAGCCCTGTGAAGATGCGTAACTCGCGCGACGAGAAGTGCCCTCGTCTAGCCATGTTCGCAAGAAGATCGCGCATGTGAGCAGGTGAGTTGTCGTTGAGAAAACCCACCTCTCCCGCCGTGTCGAGAACCATGCTCACGAAGTGTTCAAGATTGGCGTTTGTAGGCCATTCACCTCGCTCATCGCCGACTGCCGAGCTTACTCGCTTTCGAATAGAATACAGAGCCAAAAGGACCGACTGCGCCAGATTGTAGGACGGATTCTCCGCACTGGAAGGGATCCTCACCAAAAAACTGCAGAGCGGATAGTGCTCTCGCCTGAGGCCTGCCTCCTCTGACCCAAACACCAGCGCCACCGTTCGATGGGGAGATTTCGCGAGCCGGTCGACCCACTCATCGAGCAGGAGTTGCGGAACTCGATGCGAGGAGCTGTCCGATGCGAAGCCGATTACTTCGTGTGCGTCGACTAGTGCCTCAGATAACGAGTCGAAGGAAGGTGCCGAATCCACTACTGCAGCACCCCAACACGCAACACCACGAGCAATCGCCACATCAAAGCCGGCAGGCATCACCAAACGTAGTTCGGTGATGCCGAGATTACTCATAGCTCGCGCTACGGCGCCAATATTTCGTGGATCTTTGGGCTCTACTAGGATAACGAGCACGCGTAATTGATCCGGCAACGGTAGCAGGTCACCAAATGCTTGTGTCGACATTTTGTCGATTGTGGACATTAACGGGGTACTCTCAGGACAAAAGCGCGGTTAGAGCGCCCTACTCCAACAAGCACCCCTTTCGCAACGAAGCGGGATAGCCCTGAAGCGCGGCTTGGGGCATTATCTCACAAACGAAACTAAACGTGAATCAAGAGCCCTCTCACTATGACAAATAACCACTGGCCGATTCTAGGCAAGCTCTCACAAAAAACTTTCCTGAGCCGGTACTGGCAGAAGCGTCCTCTTTTGATAAAGAAGGCCCTGTATCCCTTTCCTGATCTTATAACCCCCGAAGAGCTCGCGGGAATGGCCTGCGATCCGCAGATTGAGTCGCGCCTGATCATCGAAAAGGGAGGAAAAAGTCCTTGGGAGCTGCGTCGTGGCCCTTTTAAGCCCTCGACATTCAAGAAGCTCCCCAAAAAACATTGGACGTTCTTGGTAAACGGTGTCGATCGATTCGTGCCCGCCGTCAACGCGCTGCTGGACGAGTTTTCGTTCGTTCCGTTCTGGCGGATGGATGATATCATGATCAGCTATGCCGTCGAGGAAGGTAACGTAGGGGCACATGTCGACAATTACGATGTGTTCCTCGTGCAAGCACACGGTAAACGTGAATGGATGATCGAGGACCGTCCAGTAATGGAGGATGACTTCGTACCGAATCTCCCCATTCGTCTCCTGAAGCGTTTCAAGCCGACACACACCTGGGTACTAGAACCGGGAGACATCCTGTATCTTCCTCCCCGCTTTCCACATCATGGGATCGCGCGTGACGGGGATTGCATGACGGTCTCGGTCGGGTTCCGTTCCCCCTCGCTTCACGACATTTTGAACGGAGTAGTTGCTAGTGGGCTTGTTAATACCGACGAATCTCGTCGCTACGTGGATCCCGATCTAAAGCCTCAAGCTCCTGGAGAGATCTCTCGTGACGCCATATCGAAGATCAAGACGGAGCTCTCCCAGATCCTGCTCTCGGACGACGTGATCTCGGATTGGCTGGGGCATTCGATTACAGAGCCGTACAACGACGTCGATCTGCGCGCGACTGCTCGAAAGACTACGGCCTCCGGGGTCGGCAAGTTGATTCGAGGTGCGGAAAATATCGTTCGTGCCGAGGGCTCTCGTTTGGCCTACCTCAGGGATGGAAAGAAGATCTCGTTCTTCGATAATGGACGCAGATACGAGCTTTCAGGGAAGACTGCAGAGCTCGCTACCATCCTTGCCGATACGATCGTGGTACCCACTTCAATCATCAGACCGTATCTGAATGACGGGGGGTGTAAACGGCTCTTAGCGGATCTGCTGTCGTCCGGTGCACTTGTGACAGACCTGGGCGATTGATGCTTATGTTCTCTTGATGGCTTGATGGTCGCAAAGAGAGTTGAGAGCTCGGTGGGTTTCCTGGAGTCGATGCGCTTGGCTTGTCGCTACTGGCTTAGTAGGCCAGTGGAGATCACTGCATAGTTACGCCATCATGGCACGCAATTGCGCAACAACTCGAGGAACTCCCTCGGTTGCCGGTGCCGCCACGACGTGAAAGCTTTCGTCAGCGAGACCTGAAGGGCTCGTATCGACTACGAACTTCAGGGATTCATACGGAACGTAATCCGTGAGGCTCGCCGCAGGGTATACCTCTAAGGATGTTCCTATGACTATGAAGAAGTCAGCACTCTTGGCTGTCTCTATAGCTCGCTCCATCATCGGCACTGGTTCACCAAACCACACGACGTGAGGGCGTAGCTGGGAGCCCAACTCGCACCTATCACCAAGGGAGATATCTCCGGTGCAGTCGTACAGGAGACACTCGTTTTGTGTACTGCGCGATTTCATTATCTCTCCATGCAGATGGAGGACCGTGGTGCTGCCCGCGCGCTCGTGTAGATCGTCGATATTTTGGGTGATAACAGAGACTCGAAAAACGTCTTCGAGATCTTTGAGAGCTCGGTGCGCCTCGTTAGGTTGGGCTTGCCGGACTCCAGCTCGACGCTCATTGTAGAAGCGGAGAACCGTAGTAGGACTACGCTCCCAGGCATCCGGTGTGGCGACTTGCGAGATCGGAACCCCCTCCCACAAGCCGCCAGCCCCACGAAAAGTACCTAAGCCACTTTCGGCGCTGATGCCGGCACCTGACAAAACAACTACGTGCCTATCTCGCATGCCGGTCTCCTCAAAGTTCGAGATCTCAACCGGCCGGAGCCAGTCTTACGCGATCGTGACCTCTTTACAGAGGTACACATCCTGAATGGCATTTAGGATCTGAACGCCCTCTTTGAACGGCTTTTGAAACGCTTTGCGTCCGGAAATGAGCCCCATTCCTCCCGCGCGCTTGTTAATGACTCCCGTCTTAACAGCCTCTGCGAGGTCGTTGCTGCCTGAACCACCACCCGAATTGATCAAGCCGATCTTGCCCATGTATCCGTTCGCAACTTGGTAACGGGTGAGATCTATCACGTGATCCGAACTCAGATCCGTATACATTCTCTCATCGAGCTTGCCGTATGACGAGGAGCCCGTATTGAGCGCTTTGAAGCCACCATTGTTTTCAGGAAGCTTCTGCTTGACGATATCGGCTTCGATGGTTGCTCCGAGGTGATTGCCTTGTCCCGTGAGGTCTGCAGCTGTCTCGTAATTGACGTTACCCACCTTGAATCCCGGGTTTCGCAGATAGCACCACAGAATCGTCGCCATTCCGAGGGAGTGCGCCTCTGAGAAGGCCTTCGACACTTCGACGATCTGACGAGTCGATTCCGGGGAGCCAAAATACACCGTGGCTCCGATTGCGGCACATCCCTGGTTCCACGCATCTCGGACCTGCGCGAACATCACTTGGTCGTGCTTGTTCGGATATGTCAGGAGCTCGTTGTGGTTTATCTTGAGAATGAGCGGAATGCGGTGCGCGTACTTGCGTGCTACGAGCCCCAAGCTACCGAATGTAGTGGCAACCGCATTACATCCACCCTCGATCGCGAGCTTTACGATATTCTCAGGATCGAAGTAATCCGGGTTCTTGGCAAAAGAGGCACCTGCAGAGTGCTCGATACCTTGATCGATCGGCAATATCGAGAGATAGCCAGTGCCCTTGAGGCGTCCGTTGTCGTAGAGGGCTTGTAGCGAGCGAAGAACCTGAAGATGACGGTCAGACGAGGTCCAGACGCGCTCGACGAAATCAGGGCCCGGCAAAGCGAGTCGCTCTTTCGGAATTCCCTTACACGTGTGCTCTAAAAGGTTAGCGGCATCGCCGCCCAAAAGTTCTTCGATATGGCTGATGTTCATAATGATTCTCCTTTCAGTCCTGTAGGACTATAAGGGGGCCAGCCACGTATGATCAAGGAGGGGCGGGGTGAAATATGAAGCTACTCAGGCTCCCCCGGAGGCTACTAAGGTAGCCCTGCCCGAGAGAGCGAGTGAGAAGCTCTTTTAACCACCTCCGAGGAGCTGAAGCGCCAATCTTGGCTGCTGATTCGCTTGCGCCAAAATCGCTGTTCCCGCCTGCTGGAGGATACTGACTCGTGTGAGCTCTGCCGATTCGCTGGCGACATCAACATCTCGAATGACGCTCTCCGCTGCTTGGAAGTTTTCACGCGCAACGGTCAAGTTCGTGATAGTGGTCTCCAGTCGGCTCTCCGCCGCTCCGAGAGTTCCACGATTTCGCGAAATCGTCACGATGGCTGTGCGCAGTGCGTCGAGCGCGAGCCGCGACGCTGACTGTGCAGCTTCCTCGGTATTTGCGATTACGGAGAACATCGGAGCCGAGGTTCCAGC
This sequence comes from Bdellovibrionota bacterium, assembly GCA_044337105.1. Classification (GTDB taxonomy): domain Bacteria; phylum Bdellovibrionota_C; class UBA2361; order UBA2361; family OMII01; genus OMII01. The sequence continues at coordinate 11,889 of JBIIOE010000004.1, forward strand.
CGCCGCCAAACCTAACGAGGCTAGCGTCGCCTGCACTCCCGAATACGAGATCTGCGATATCGAACTACCGTCGAAACCAACTTGGAACGTGATATTCTGTCCGCCGCTCAAGAGCTTCACACCATTGAACTCCGTGGTGGTAGCTATACGCTCTACTTCGCTCATGAGAGCAGAGAACTCGAGTTGCAGCGCCGAACGTTGCCCGTTACTGTACACTCCGTTCGATGACGACTGTGCAAGCTCCGAAAGACGGCTCAAGATGTTGGTAATCTGTTCGACCGCTCCATCGGTGATGGAGATGATCGAGATACCGTCGTTGGCGTTTCGGATACCTACCGTCGCCACCCTTGCATCCGCTTTCAAGCTCTCGGCTATCGCCAACCCGGCCGCATCATCTTTGGCCCGATTGATTCGAAGTCCGCTGGAGAGCCGTTCGTATGCCTGCCTCAACCGTCCGGAGGACTCGGTCAGGTTACGTTGTGCTCCTAACGAGGAGAGGTTGGTCTTTATCCCTAAACTCATATACTCAGCCTCCTAGCTTATCTACCCATCAACTGCAGAGCTAGCTGCGGCTGCTGGTTCGCTTGGGCAAGGATTGCTGCTCCCGCCTGTTGCAAGATGTTGAGTCGTGTCAATTCCGCTGCTTCCGTTGCTACATCGACGTCTCGGATGCGGCTCTCTGCGGCCTTGAAGTTCTCTCGCGCTACCTGGAGGTTCGCGATAGTTACCTCTAATCGGCTCTCGGCAGCTCCGAGATTTCCTCGATTGAGGTTCACGGAGGCGATCGCCGCATTAATCGCATCAATCGCGAGACGGGCCGCCGTCTGGGAAGCTATCTCGTTCTCTGCGATGATGGATACTCGAGGCGCCGAGCTGTTTACGTCGGCGAGCCCGAGCGCTGCCAGTGTGGCCTCGACCGTTCCGTAGCTAATTCGCGAGAGCGACGTTCCGTCGAATCCGACCTGGAAAACCACCGACTGACCGCCGCTCAAGAGGTTTAGCCCGTTAAATTTGGTCGTGAGAGCAATACGCTCAATTTCAGATGTCAGCGCCGTAAACTCATTCTGAAGCGCCGATCTCTGCGTATTCGCGAAGACGCCGTTGGCGCTCTGCTCCGCTAGCTCACCGAGGCGGGTTAGCGTATTGGCGATCTGCCCTACAGCTTGGTCTGCAATCGATATGACGGAGATACCATCATTGGCATTTCGCACCGCCACCGTGGCGACTGCTGCGTCAGCCTTGAGGTTCTCAGCGATTGCCAACCCGGCTGCGTCATCTCGCGCTCTATTGATGCGGAGACCGCTCGATAGTCGCTCGTATGAGGTGTTCAGTTTGCTCGAGCTTTGATCCAGATTTCTCTGGGCGAGCAACGATGGAATGTTTGTCCTAATGTTGATTGCCATTATCCTTGTCTCCGTGGCGAAACAGTCCAGCTATCCGGACTATACAAATCTCTCCGTAGTAGGGCGCGAATCCCTTCGTCCCTGTGTCGGCAAACTTTGCCGTTCATTTTCTCTAGAGGAGTATTGAGCAAGGAGCTTGCCAACATCGGTGCTGGCAGCGCTCCAAGACCCACTTTTCACATCCAACTGCCTACTCCTCTTGATCATTGCTTCCTCACTCACCTCAGAAAAGTTTCTTACTGGACACGACTCGCGATACGTACTCGCGTGTTGAGGCGGGAAGAAATGGGGCTACGTTGTCGTAGTGTGCCGGGTCTTTGCCGGCGCGCTGTGCTCGGTGTTGGGCTGAAGCCACCCGTCCTTCACCAGCATTGAAGGCGGCAACGGCAAGCATCTCCAGCGAGGTGTCATCTGCTGCCGGCTTTGTGCTTCTGTCGTTGGGCAGCGATGTAGGAGACTTGAAGATGTCATGAAGGTACTTCAGGTACGAAGTGCCGAGCTCTATGTTGAGGTCCGGATCGAACGGATCATATGGACGGTCGGTCTGCGCTCCGCGAGCAAGCAGGTCTTTACCTGTGGAGTCGAGGAGCTGAAAAAGTCCCTTCGAAGCATGACCATCTGAGCTCACCGCTCGAGGATTGAAACCGGATTCAGTCTTAACAACTGCAGCCGCCAAACTTGGATCGATGCCGAATCTCTGTCCGGCGGTCTGGAGCTTCTGACGGATCTCCACTTGTCCGATCTGGGAGCCCGTGACACCAGCCGGGTCGCCGGCAAGCTCTATACGTTTAACCTGGTAAACCGCCGGGGTTTTGACACCCTCAGTCACCGTTTCGACCTGCTCCTGTGTCGGATCCGGTGGCATCTCCGGCTGCATGCTCGGTAACTCGAGCGCTGGCTCGTCGAAGCGGTATCGGGCACGGATGTCCTCTGGCGAGCTCGGCGGCACCGGAGGCTCAGGTGATTTCTCTGTGATTACTGGTGGTTGAGGAAGAAGGCTGTTGAGACTGCCGTCAAAGCTACTCTTGCCCGTAGAGGGCGCAGGCGACGCAGAGGCCCTTAAAAGCCGAGAAACGTCTTTGAAATGTGCTCCGAAATCTATTCGCATGGGCTTGGGTATCCTTTCCCTCAAGCCTTACCCCTGCATTGAATGTGCCAAGATCTGCTACCTGACATACGACCGGTAACAAATCCTTTTCCTCATCCTTCTCATAATCCTGCACCTGCACCAGCTTCCTGATTCCCCTCGCATTATCTGGATGAGCATACGGTTGAGAGGTGTCCGTCTTCCCAACGACAGGTATTCGCACCGTAGTCCTTTATGAAGAGCAGGAAGATCAATCATTTTTCTGTAACTAGCTAAAGAGTGCTGGCGGGCCGATGATGGTAGGTGATGGTGCAGCCAAGATTGATAAGATTAGCCCCGAAATGCAGGGTTAGATGCCATGTGACGAGTAGTTGCTAGGTGCAAAATCCGACGCTAACCGATCACTGATTCCGAAACTGCCGATCACCTGTTCCGAAATGACCGATCACTGATTCCGAAAGTGCCGATCAGGCATTCCGGAGCTGCCGATCTGCCCCGGGCTAGGACCGAAGCGACCTTGAGGGGTAAACCAGCACGCCTCTATCTCTGGTACCCTCTATCTCTGGTACACCCCAACTGTCACTAACTCGATATCAGAATGATTGCCGCCCTCTATCTCTGGTACACCCCAACTGTCACTAACTCGATATCAGAATGATTGCCGCCCATTCAATTGTGCCCAAAGATGCTCGTAATCCGCGGCCAAGTGACTGTTTGCGCCTTTGACAACAACTTTACAAAGGCGCTGAGAGGGAATGTCAGGTTACGAACCCGATTCCGACAACACAACGCCTGTGGCTATCAGTGTAGCCGTGCGATTAAAGTAGCGAGGATGGACTAAGGTACCTACCAGACATTACATAGCTTTGGCGCAGGAGGAATAAAACACTCCTTGGGCCAAGGGATATTTTTTGCCCCTTGCTTTAAGAGCTCGTAGCATCTTCTGCACTTGAGCCGAAATGCGCGGAATCGTCTGATATGCGCCGTACGAATCTCTTTTGTAGAGCCGTACGCAAAGATTCGTCGCTCTTTAGGAGGTGGAATGTACGCGTCTGTTACTACATAGCCTTCGAGCCTCTCAGGGATCGGCTCAGACCTTGAAAGTTCAGCCTCTCCTTCTCGAACCTGCCTTATGATTCTTTGGCGTACCGCTTCTATTTCCTCGGGTGTGGTTACCCCAAAGGCTTCGAGCCACTTAAAAGGATATATTCGAAGTGTATGAGTCTCTCGTCCCTGTGTCCTCTCCTGTAACTGCTGAACGACCCTCTGCTCTTCGCGTACGGAAGGATTCTCTTGAGACAAAGGATTGATATCAGTCGCATATATCCAAGGGATCTCCTTCTCAATGCAAGCATTTACGTCTGCGGGGGCAGAGAGGAACTCCTTCCAGGTATGAAGCCCCTTGAACGAATCGATTGTCTTGCTCTGCCTGGCTCGGACTGGATTCAAGAAGGTGTACACCATTCTCTGCACTGCAATGTCGATATCCAGTACCTCTACCACACTGTCATCGTCATCCCACAATGATAAGCTCCGTAGAGCTAGGAGGCGCTTTAGGAAGTCCGTAATCCGTTTCTTGAGCCCGCCATGAAAGTCACGGAGAGCAGACGCATCGAGGGAGTAAAGCTGAATATGAGGATGGTTAGCCATCCAGACGAAGGCACAGACGATGACCTGCTCTGTTCGCAAGAGGCGAGCAATAATACTCTGAAGTAATAGAGCAGTAAGTCTCCTAGCGGGCAGGGGGAGCCCTTGCTTCGACCGGAAGGTCAACTCATACATTCGCTTGCTGAAGTACATTCTTGGCGATCTCATTCCCTGTTAATCGGAAGGAAGGTGATCTTGTTGCTTCACGCGAGAAGAAAAGTTGGGGTGTACCAGCGACGGGACCAGCGACGGGGGAAGAAAAGTTGGGGTGTACCAGCGACGGGGGGCTTCACGCGAGAAGAAAAGTTGGGGTGTACCAGCGACGGGGGAAAAGTTGGGGTGTACCAGCGACGGGGGCTATACTGCCAGGTGTAATTCGAAGAATGTAAATTCGAATTCGCTAAATCCGTCGCAACTGTGCCCCCTCTTTCTTCTGAGGTTTTTAGAGGAGCGTTTCTCAAAGGGTGCACCGCTGCGACAGACGACGTATTGAGCGTGCTCCCTTGTCGCTTGAGAAGTTCTCAATACAGGACGACATCTTGACCTACACCACCAAGGACGGTGCAGCTCACGCATTCGATGCTCTGGAATTTCTTGCAGCGCTCTCGGCGCATATTCCTAAAACCTACGAGTCTCTAACAAGGTGCGATGGAAGGTACTCCTGTAGGCGCAGAGGTGAACGCGCAAAGCTCTCACCTCCTCCAGCAGAAGAACAAGAGAGCGACTATCGGAAAGAGCTCCGCAACAGTTCTTGGGCCGCGTGCATAAAGCGTATTTATGAGATCGACCCACTAGAGTGCCCCAAATGCAAATCGCAGACCTGTCTCGCCGTAGCCTAAAAGGCGAAGGAGGATGAGGATCATCGCCTTCATCCAAGAGGAGACTGCAATGTGAACTGTGTACGGGAGTGGCGCGCTCACAAGTTGTCGATAGCCTCCGGAGTCATTCTATCCGGGAAGATCATGGGCAACTGATTCATCTCTTGCCCTTTCTCAGAAGCCGGAATGAACCGGAGTAATCCCTATGCCGCAGCACAGCCCAAGTGTCGCCAATAGTGACAAGGAAACAAAGAGGAGCCTGGCACCAGGGAAGGAATGCTTACTTTCTTTCCCCACCTTTCTCCACCAAGGCTACGGCGGCCACGACGGCTTGATTGATAAAGCTATGCAAAACACAAGTCGCGTTGTATTTTGCACATTATGATACAGCGCTTTAAGAAAATCACACTAATCCAGATGCTTGGCATGTTTCCGGCTGTGGTGATGGTAGGCCCACGCCAGTGCGGTAAGACTACCCTCTCCAAGACTCTAAGCAAGCAGTACTACGATTTGGAGCTTGAGAGCGACCGCCTACGACTTGATCTTGAGTGGGAGAGGGCCGTGAAGGGTTCCGAGCTCATCATTCTGGACGAGGCCCAGTGTTTCCCCGAGATATTTCCGCGTGTTCGCAGCGCTATAGATAGTAATCGAGGGACATACGGACGATTTTTGATGCTTGGTTCTGTTGCTCCGTCGTTAATGCGTGAGGTGTCAGAGTCCTTGGTGGGGCGCGCAGCCTTAGTCGAGATGGGGCCGCTGAGTTTGTTGGAGCTAGCAGAAGATAAGCTCGATGAGTTGTGGCGATTCGGGGGATTTCCCGAAGGGGGAGTTTTGGATGAGGCTCGCTATCCGATCTGGCAAGAGAGCTACGTGAGTCTTATGACACAACGTGATCTACCGAATCTAGGGTTGCCATCTAAACCGATGGTGACGGAGCGGTTGTTGAAGATGATCGCAGCTGTGCATGCTCAGGAATGGAACGCCTCAAAGATAGGGGCGTCTCTAGGTATAAATTATCAGACAGTCAATTCCTATTTGGGATATCTTCATGGCGCATTTGTGACCCGTGCGTTGACTCCATTTGAGACGAACTTGAAGAAGCGCTTAGTTAAGCACCCGAAATTATATATTCGCGACGCGGGTTTGTTACACGCTCTTTTGGGTTTAGGAAGACGGCAGGATCTTTTATCCCAACCGTGGGTCGGAGCGAGCTGGGAAGGATTTGTTATCGAGCAGATACTCGCGAATCTTGATGCGCGAGATGGCGTTCCAACTCCACATTTCATACGAGCTGGTGAGGCAGAGATAGATCTTGTTATTCGATACCGTGGAGAGCTTTGGGCTTTCGAAATAAAGCTGACTACGGAGCCGACCCGTGACCACATAAAACATTTGCGCACACTAGGCGCTGCTTTGGGGGCAACCCGAAGAATCCTCGTTTATCGTGGGCAAGCGCATCAAAGAGGGGATGATTGTGAAGTGATGTCGCTACCAGATGTGCTCCAAGCAGTAGCTGGGTAGCCTGTTCAAGTATCAAAGAAAGACTTGAACATGAAAAGGGTAAAGGCTGGCTGCGCGCGACAGAACGCGCCAGGCTTCATACCGCTTCGCTCTTGCTGCTTGATTAGCTCGTCCCAGCTTCTCTCATCTCGTCCTCCGGCGTCAGTTAAACGTTACGGGAGGCTTCTCTCATAAAGGACTACTGCCCGAATACCTGTCGTTGGGAGAACGGACACGGTTGAGAGGATGTTGACGATTGATCTGAGTTTGGTTCTGGTGAGCAGGGAGACACACAAGGTGACTCGTCAGGACCACTCCGAAGTTTCGTGATGATGACGAAGAAACCGGTGCAGGTGCAGGAGGATGATAAAGAGGAAGAGGAGGAGGAGGTCTCAGGGGACGAATGGACCTCGCTAGAAACACCCTACCTAGACGGCCTCAGGCAACTCCCAGGAGATCCCCGAAATCCCATGCCTTTGAAGGTACTCGTTTGTCTTCGAGAAGTGACGACATCCCAAGAAGCCACGATGTGCCGAGAGCGGCGATGGATGAGGTGCCTCTAAGACGAGGTGTTTCGTGCGGTCTACAAAGCTCGCCTTCTTCTGCGCATAGGCTCCCCACAAAAGAAAAACTATGTGCTCTCTTCGATCGTTTAGTTCCCGTATGACTCGATCGGTGAAGCGCTCCCAGCCACGATTGGCGTGCGAGCCGGCCTTACTCTCCTCTACCGTCAAAACCGCATTGAGCAGGAGAACCCCCTGCCGAGCCCACGTCTCCAGACAGCCGTGCTTCGCTCTTTTGATACCGAGGTCGCTCTGGAGCTCGCGAAAGATATTGACTAGTGATGGCGGCGGAGGCGTGGGGGGCTTCACCGAGAAACAGAGTCCGTGCGCCTGTTGGGGGCCATGGTAGGGATCCTGCCCGAGTATGACTACTTTCACCTGTTCGAACGGTGTGAAAGTGAGCGCATTAAAAAACTCGCTGTCCTTAGGATAGATCGTCTTTCCAGAGCTTCGCTCGGTTTCGACGAATGTAAGGAGGTCAGTAAAATACGGCTGCTCTCGCTCTCCAGCTAGCACTTCCTGCCACACGCTCGAATGGTGAGGGTCACTGGGGTGTTCACTCTCACTCTGAAAGGGCTCTGCGTTATGCATAGTATCGGCGCGCTGCAAGGCTAGGCTATGTGGTCTCTTTCCTCAATATTCCTTCGACTCTTCTATCTCATTGAGGATCTGTAAATACGACTCGTACCTCCAGGGCGCAATCTCCCCGCTCTCCACGGCATCTCTCACCCCACACTGCGGCTCTAGCAGATGCTTGCAATCGAGGAAGCGGCACCCCACCTTGAACTGCGCGAATTCGTCAAAGGCTGCTTCGACGGCTTCGACAGACACGTGAGAAAGCCCGAAGAACTGAACTCCCGGGAAATCTATTATGATTTTCCGCGCTGCGCCGCGCGGCTCATAGAGGAACCCGCGCGGTTGAGAGGTGGTCTGCTTCCCCTGGCCCGTCTTCGCACTGACATCACCTGTGCGCGCTTTAGCATCAGGGACAAGTCTATTCAGGATCGTACTCTTTCCAACGCCCGATACACCGCACAATGCGGCGACTCTCACCTGCGGCACCTGTATGCGACGCTCCACTTCAGCGAGTCCTTTGCCGAACTTCGCACTGCACGCGAGGAGTTCGATTCCTATTCTCTTGTAGAGGGAAAAGAGCTCCATTATCTCCTCCACTCCAAGGTCTGCTTTGTTTATGACCAAGACCGTAGGGATCGCCTGAACTCGCGCTGCAACCAACATTCGATCGATGACGACAGGGTTGAGAGCGTTACCAACTGCTGTGATCACACACAGGAGGTCTATATTTGCTCCCATTCTCTTCACGGTGCCGCGATACGATCGATAGAGATTCCGAGTGGCGGGATTAATCCCCGTCACGAATACTCGCCCGTCTCGCACCTCGTAAGAGACGTGATCTCCCGGAGCCACCTCGAGAGTTCGTGAAGAGGTAGTGCCAGATACGATGCCCTCCTCCTCCGTCAAAAGAGAAACATGGCGCCGTGAAACCTCAAGCACCTGTCCAGCTCCTAATGTATGTGTCGAGTCCGGTTCGTTACGCACGTTCTATACCTTACGCGAGGGCACCATACTTGACGAGGGTAACAGCCTCTTCGAGCACATATTTTTGGTTAAAAAGTGAAGCGGGTTGAGCGATTAGACGTCCAAAGGCATGGAATTACGGCGGCTAGTGGTTATAAAAGTTCTGTAATACAGTAAGAATTGTCTTTATAGTTTCTCGGCACGATATGTGGAATCAACATCTCAAGATACAGGTGGCGCGATCGAGTCAGCGGTCATTTCCTTTCATTCCTGGATTGATATTTATCGTTTTGGGCTTATTGGTGCTTTTTGCGCCTCGGTTATTGATCGCCGCCGTTGCCACCGTGCTCTTCTTAATCGGTGGGTTGTTGTGCTTCGTGGCTTGGAAACTCATGCAGTTCAAGCGGCAGCTCTCCACTTTGGCGCGTGGTCTGGAAGGGCGGATTCAAGTTCAAGCCTTTCATGTCAAGGATCCGAAAGGCCCGCTGTCGGACACTGAGGACAAGAAGATCATTTATCACTAAGAGCGCGTAACAAAAATATCCCCTGCTGCGGCTGACGACATGCAGGCTGCGAAGTGGAATTACACCATCTGGTCTTCTGCTCCGCCGCCACCGACGACGATCTTGCCTTCGGCCTCGAGCTTGCGCACGATATCCACGATACTTTGCTGAGCTTTTTCCACGTCCTTGAGTTTTACAGGGCCCAGCGCTTCGAGGTCTTCTTTGATCATCTCTGCGGCACGCTGTGAAACGTTGCGGAATATGAGGTCCTTGAGATCTGGGCTGGCGGTCTTGAGTGCCAGTACGAGTTGCTCGCGAGGTACATCCTTGAGAACCGTCTGAACACCGCGATCGTCGATCTTCTTGACGTCTTCGAAAGTGAACATGAGGTTTCGGATCTGCTCGGCAAGATCCGGGAACATCTCTTCGATCTCGGTGATAATGCGCTCCTCGTTGTTTCGATCGACGAAATTGAGGATGTCGGCAGCGGACTTCGGCCCTCCGATCTCCTCTTCTTGGAGGTCACTACTGCGAAGCTGACTGCGCAGTACTTCACGCACTTCGTCAACGACATCCGCCTTGACGTTGTTCAGGTTCGAGATACGGATGAGCACATCTGTCTGCATCTCCTCGCCCATGTGCGTCAGTACGTTCGCCGCCTGGTCAGGATTCATTTTGGTCATCAGAAAAGCGACCGTCTGGGGGTGCTCAGCGGCGATGAATCCGTGCAAGATCTTCTCGGGCACCTCGGCAACGATTGAGCTGATAGGCTCCTTTTTCGTGCCCGTGATGTATTCGATCAGGCCCTCTCCGGCAGTCTCGCCGAATGCGCTAGCAATAACGTCCTTGGCGAATTCGCGGCCGTCAACGAGCATCGTGTCGCCGGCGCGCAGCATGCGTCGAAATTCCTGGGAGATGTCGAACTGTGTTTCGCGATCGACCTCAGAAACGGACATGAAGGCACGGCTGATCCGTTTGACCTCTTGCTCATTGAGGTTTTGCATAACCTGAGCAGCCAGGTCTTTACCCAAGCTCAATAGGGTCAACGCAGCTTTTTCAGTATTGGACAGCTCTCGTGGCATGAACCTAAACCTCCACCTACAGAAGCATATGATGATACGTTGGGCGTCAGGGTCTCAGATTGATTTCCTTGTCTTCCTGTATCGGCGAAACTAGACTGAAGGGATATGAATCGGGGCTCCAGCGAGGAATTACTAACGGCGTATTTTCAGGGGCTTACGGGAACGCCCCCAACCCTTGTATCGAAATTGTGGCCGCACGCATCCGAGCGCTGCATGTACCGGCTTTCCTCGGCTGACTTCACCTGCATAGGAGTCATCCACAGGGTGGAGGCCGAAAATGAGGCCTTTGTGTCCTTTGCCAAGCATTTCAAAGCTGCGCGACTTCCTGTTCCCGAGATCTATCTCTACGCTCCACACAGCGGCGTGTATCTACAGCAGGACCTAGGGGACGTGACACTGCTCGATGTCCTACAGGAACAACGTCAAAGCAGCGAAGACTCCTTTCCGCACAAAGCAGATGAGCTGTATAGAACAGCCCTTGAGTTCCTTCCGCGCTTCCAAATCGAGGCCGGCATAACCGTCGATTTTACCAAATGCCACTCAAGTAGCGATTTTTCCTCCCATGCACTCAGTGCCGATATGACCTCTTTTACGCAGGAGCTTGTCCCACGACTCGCTCCGAGCTGGGACATCTCTTCGCTCAAGGGGGACTTCGACACATTGATTTCCTTTCTCGCTCGAGCTCAGGGAGAATTTTTTCTGTATCGTGACTTTCAGTCCCGCAACATCATGATTGTCGGAGACTCCCCGTGGTTCATCGACTTTCAGGGAGGCCGAAAGGGCCCGCTGCAGTACGACGTCGTGTCCCTACTCTATCAATCGAGCGCTAAAATCCCTCAAGACTCTCGTTGTGCCTTGCTCAATCACTATCTCGATCACGCGCAGCGCTATACGCACCTCGACAAAGACCAATTCGTCTCCTTCTTAGGTGGTTTCATCATCAGTAGGATGATTCAAGTGCTCGGAGTCTACGGCAGAGAGGGTCTGGGTGTCGGTAAAGAGTACTTTCTCGCGAGCATACCTACCGCCTTAGACACCCTATACCGAGAGCTGCAATCAAATATGTCTGGGCTCTCGTTGCCGAATCTGATGAATTGCACTGAAGCCCTCATCGATGCACTTGGGCGAACGGATACCCGATAGCTGCGGGCGAGGTCGAGAGCTGCGCTCTACTACAGAGGCCCGGCGCCGTCGAAAATCTCTACCCAAACGTAGAGAGTCAGATAAGGATAGAGGACGTACTTGTCTACGTTTATGTAATCGCCCCTCTCGGCTCTACGCTTGCATCCTTATGATCTCGAAGATAGCTCTCCACTCGACAACTTTCTGGTGTGTGATAGTGAGCGCCTCTGTGGCTCTTGCCGAACCTGCTTTACCTCCGTCACAAACGCCGACTCCGGTCGCAACATTCCCTTCAAGCTCTACGGTCGATGCTCGACTAGTCCCGGACCAACGCAGAGATCTCATCAGATCCTTAGTGACTATTGCGGACAAGGACCAGGGAGTCGAGCGCGCTCGTAAGCAACTGTGTTCAGAGAGCATTACTCCTCCTTCAGCGGAAGCCTCTCTCTCGAAAGCAGCATTAGCTCTCACGGAGACCGACATGTCTGTCGAAGTCGCTTTCGAGAAACCATCAAACGAGGGTGTTTCTAGCGCAGCTTCTTTTGCAATGCTCATCGAATTTCGCGATTACAACATTCTGCTGCGCTCTTCTCAACCGCGCTTCGCGAGCGAAGCCGGCGGTGTTTTGCTGATGCCGGAGAAAGTCATGGGAAGAGCTGCCTGGCTCGAGGGCAAAGCAGACACAGATCTCTTGGTGTACGTGCCGCCGGTCGCTGAGTGCGGAGTACGCGCCATAGCGCTCTGTCCGCGCTCTTATGCTCCGCAAGTCGGTCTCCAACGGAACGGATACACCCCAACCGGCGCGCGATATTTTTACTCTGCGAAGGCTGATGGTCTCTTCGCAACGGACAAGCAGAACCCCGGCCGCATCCGCGCTAGTGTCATGGGTAGCCGTGATGTTACGATACCGGAGAAGTGGTTCGATGAGCAGCTATCTGGCGTCACGCCCTCGGCGACATTCAAGCACATCGCAAGTCGCCCCAAAGGTGCTCCTGGCCCCTTCTCTTCCATCAGCTTGCCCTCGGTAGAAGCGATAGAAGCTCGCTTAGAGTTGGGGCGAGGAGAGCGCGTGCTCAGGACGATCAGCAAACGCACATCCATCGAGATCTCTGAGTTTCAACTCCCAGAGAAGCAAAGAGTGCTGGTGCACTATGCCGATACGCCCGTCGAAGCTGGGGCCTGCTATCTCGTGACGAAGTGGAGCGAGACTCAATTATAGAAAGTATTCCCGCCACCTGCGGTCTACCAGCTGCCGTGTTTCCGGATCGCATTCAACCACTCCTGGATACCACGGCTTGAAACGCGCATCGATGACGATCGGCGGTGTGTGACTCAAGTGATGTCGATGTACGGTCGTGCGAGCTGCGTACACATCCGCCGCCGGTTCAAAACGCGTGAATACAGTCCAGAGGAAGGTGCTCACGTTGGAGAGGGTAGCCTCGAGATCGTCAACGAGCGCAATAAGGGGCCAGTCCGCAAAGCTCTCGTGGCTGGCGATCTCCGCAGGGAGCCCTCTATGCCTCTCAAATGATCCTACTTCGACAACTAAACACCCTGCGCAAAAAGGACGAACTTTGCGAACCGAGGTTGGGGGGGTGCCCCTGTATTCACGAGGAAGATCTCGTTTCGGCGCTCCACATCCGATTAAGACTCCTTTGCTTCCGTGGTTCACTTTCGGACCAGCGTAGTCGAGGGTGTCCATCGCGGTGTTCGAGAAGATGAAGAGGTCTCGCGAGAAATCTGCTCGCGCCAAAACTGCTTCCAACACACGGCGAAAATCGGTTAAGTCCATCGGGGAGTCGAGGAGCAAAAGGAATTTGGTGAGCGCGAGCTGGCCTTCGCCTAAGATCCGGAAAGCAGACTGCAGCGACTCTCGCTCGTAGCGTTCATGAACGACCGCCGCTGCCAGGGCATGGAATCCGGTTTCTCCATACGACCAGAGATCCCTCACCTGCGGCATTACTACCGGAAACATCGGAGAGAGTAGTCGCTGAAGATATTCACCTATGAAGAAGTCCTCTTGGCGAGGCTTTCCGACTACCGTTGCTGGATAGACCGCTCCCGGCCTGCGTACGAGTCCTTTGCAGTGGAAGACTGGATAGTCGTGCTGGAGCGAGTAGTATCCGTAGTGATCTCCAAAAGGCCCCTCTGGTCGAAACTCGTTAGGATCAACTTCGCCTACGAGCGTGAACTCGGCAGTAGGTATGAGTGGTAGCGGCCCAAGGGGATTATCTGTCATCTTCATTCGCTGACCAACCAGGAGCGAGGCAAGCAGCAGCTCCGGCACATTCTCAGGCAAGGGCGCAATCGCCGAGATGATCAGAGCTGGTGGACCACCGATCACGATGTTCACCGGGAGTCGCTCTCCACGTTCCTTAGCGACAGCTAGGTGGTATCCCCCACCCTTCCCGATCTGGCAGTGAAGTCCGGTCGTATCATCGTCGTAGCGCTGAATACGATACATGCCGAGATTGTGAACGCGCGTTTCGGGATGCTCGGTATACACCAGCGGCAGCGTGACGAAGGGCCCGCCGTCCAAGGGCCAGGTGGTCAACATCGGTAGTCGACCCAAGCGTGGTGGTGCATCAACGATGAGGGAATTGTCGAAGCGCCTGCGAGAGAGTCCGATCCGGCCCAAGTCAAGCAGCGTGCGACGATTCCGCCACGCCGTGCTGAGGCTCGGAGGCATCATGGTGTGGGGAAGACTCGCAATCTCCCGTACTAACTGCTCTGGCCGCCCGCCAAACGCGAGGTCTACCCTGCGCGTGGTTCCGAAAAGATTCGTAACGAGCGGAAAATCAGCCCCCTTCACTCTGGTAAAGAGGAGCGCTGGGCCGCCTCGGTCGATGATTCGACGATGGATCTCTGCGACCTCGAGATACGGATCGACTTCACATGAGATTTCAACCAGTTCATGCTCCCGTCGCAGAGTCTCAAGAAACTCCGGCAGGGAGCGAGCAGCTTTTCGTTGCGACATGGCGTAGTTCAATCCATCATAGAAGAGAGCCGTTTCATGCACCAAGGACGACGTATGCCCTTCGATGCTTGTGAGCGGCTACAATAGATCACATTCAACGATTGCACAGCAGCGGGAGAACTCGGTGGGATTTGTTACACGTTCAGTGGATGCGCACGGCATAGCGACCTTGACTCTCAACGACCAAGACAACCTGAACGCCATGAGCGAGGAGATGGCTCAGGAGTTCTCAGCCGCTGTTGCCGCATTGCGAAACGATGCGGCAGTGCGAGCTGTCATTCTTACCGGCGCAGGAAAGGCGTTTTCAGCCGGGGGACACTTGGCGATGCTCGAGGCTAAACGTGCCAAGAGTGGCGAGGTCAATCGTGTTGGCATGCAGACCTTTTACGACGCCTTTTTGTGTATCTTGAACCTCAAAGTACCGCTCATAGCGGCATTGAACGGAGCTGCTGTCGGGGCCGGTCTGTGCCTTGCCTGCGCGTGCGACGTGCGTGTGGCCTCTGTCGATGCGAAGTTGGGCTTCACGTTCCTCAAGCTCGGTCTACATCCGGGAATGGGAGCCACGTTCCTTGTGCCGCGAATAGTCGGTCGAAGCATGGCAACAGAGCTACTACTCACCTCGCGGGTCATCAATGCCAACGAGGCCTTGCGGATCGGATTAGTGTCTCGCGTGTGCCCCAAGGAATCTGTGCTTCAAGAGGCACACACGATCGCTTACGAGATGATATCCTGCGGCCCCGAAGCGAGCGCTCAGCTTCTGGAAACTATGCGCTGCGATATGTCGAATTTGTCGAATGCTTTAACCCGCGAGGCGCTGTGTCAAAGCATCAACTACGCCGGCGCCGAGTTCGCAGAGGGGCTCGCGGCTGTCAAAGAGAAGCGCTCACCTAACTTCTCTAAGGCTTAGGGTCGCGCCGATCGCCACGATGACAACGTGCGCCAGGGAAAACCACATCCCGCGCCAGTTACCGGTTTCGTAAGCAACGAGGGAAAGTTTGTATGCACTGACAACGGTTACTGCCACTGCTACCCACGCAACCTTGGGAGACACCACGTAACGCTTGTTTTGATTCATTTGATTGTCGTTCACCGCTCGAAGCATACACTCCGAACGGGATACATAGAAGTGCGCGCATCAAGATGGTGAGCGCGCACTGAGGCTGAGCGGAGGACTAGCGTAGGAGGCTCAAGCGCTCCTGGATAGCTTCAGGATTTCCCTCATACTGCTTCAGGCTATCCTGCAACGAGAGCGGATCGAGGTCGAGATGCAATGCCACCCAAGCAAAACTGAAAGGACGCTTCGGTGTAAGCTTGCCGAACAACCACTGGCGCGCACTACGAACTACGTGACGCTCACAGTGAGCAGTACCGAAAGCATCGCAAATTGCTCGAGCAAGAACGGCTGCTAGTAGATTTCTCTCCGGCTTTACCGGGGAGGACGCTTCGTTCTCATCTTCGGGCAAAAACTTGTTCGCAGAGTTGCTCATACGATCACAGATCTCCAGCAGTTACAAATAGTTAGAAAGATAAATTAAAGAGGTGTTGAGAAAGGGGAATCAGGACACCGAGAACGAACCGAAATAACCTCTGCGCTTACCAAACCTGAGATGGCTGTCATTAGCGGGGCCTCCTGCCGTCTGTAACGCTTCGGCTTAGATCTCCCCTTACGGGACACTCTAAGCACTACTTACATCGAGAGCGCATTTATTCGACAAGACGATCGACAAAACGCTGGGACGAGGCAAGTAGCTGGGTCTGTTCGCGAATCCTAACGTGTAGGAGTACATTAGGTTTGATGTAAGCGTCAATAGCTTTTTTAAGTTACTTTAAGCTACTACTCTTTTTTTTCAGGGGTTTGGGTCGGAATCTGTGTTGATCCAATCCGAGGACCACTGGTTTGACATTTTTGCCTCAGAGAGTTAGCCTTCGCGCTCGTCGATTCTTAGGAGTAGTCAATGAATTCGGGTGTGAACAAGAAGAAGCTCTTCATCAGCAACCTCGACTTTGAAGTCACCAGTGAGCAGCTGCGCCAGCTGTTCGAAGAGGTTGGTCCTTCCATCAGCGTAGTCGTAGCATCTGACCGCGAGACGAAGCGCTCAAAGGGATTTGCGTTTGTCGAGATGGAGCGTGAAGAGGATGCCCAGAAGGCTATCGAGACCCTCAACAATCGCGCTGTCAACGGCCGTCCGATGAAGGTGTGCGAGGATCGCGGCAAGAACAGCTCGTCGGCACCTTCTGAAGGTGGCGCTGAGGGTGGTCGCAGGTTCGAACCACTTCCGTCGATCCAGAGGATGCAGCTTTTCAAGCGTCGTAAGAAGCTTGATCCGTTTACTGAAGATCCAAGGAAGACGATCGATTACAAAGACGTTGCTATGCTCTCGAAGTTCGTGAGCGAGCGCGGTCGTATCCTTTCGCGTCGTCTCACTGGCCTCAGTGCGTACAATCAGCGCAAGGTTGCCAAGGCTATCAAGAGAGCTCAAAGCCTGGGCCTCATGCCGTTTACGACGTTGCAGAGCAACCCATAATATCTCTCAACCGCAGAGATATTTCGAAAGCCGGCCTTGTGCCGGCTTTTTTTATGGCTGAAATGCTACCTCGTGAGGCGCTGTTGGCGTTGCGGTCGGGTGGGAGGAGCATGGCTCTATTAGCTCCACTAGATACCAGCACGGCGATCCAAGCACTAGGCGGACCCCCCACGGACCGCGGAGCTTCCGCTCCGCTAGATAATAGCTCCACGATTCAAGCTAACAGGCGGACTGGAAAGTCCGCGGTCCGTTTCCGCTCCGCCAGATAGCAGCGCTACGATCCAAGCAGCAGGCGACCCCCCACGGACCGCGGAGCTTCCGCTCCGCTAGATAATAGCACCACGATTCAAGCTAAAAGGCGGACTAGAAAGTCCGCGGTCCGGATCGCTCGGCTGTCGATATCACTTCTTCGCCGGCTCCCACGGCTTGTCACCCGGAACCTGAAACACTCGGTGGTCTGACTTCATGACCTGATCGAGTGACACGGCTTTACTCAGCTCGTCGAGAACGAACTTGATGCGTTTCCCGCTTTCTTCGACAAGACGGGCGGCTTCCTGCCTGTCCTCGGCCGGTGCGGATGCACTCTTCAGGATGTAGGCAGCTCCCAATACCGCACCCAGTGGGTTGTTGATCTCGTGCCGCAGGGTATCTACGAGCGTGCGAACCGTATCGACAATAGTTGCTTTGCGTCTTACCTCTTCGAGTTCGCGCTGAGTACGATTGCGATCTACGAGGCCGAGAACGAGCGGTTTGAAGCTGGGGTCTCTCACCTTGTCTTTCGAAAGAAAATAGGTGACTCCTGCACGCATAGAACTGCCAGGAATCTCCGGGTCCGCATCTGAGCTTACCGCGAGCACCGCGAGCCCCTGTAATTGCTCCTCACTCATCAGTTCAAGCCCAATACCATCAGGCAAATGGTGATCGAGAATAACAAGGTCCGGCTGCAATGTGGGGTTACCCCTGATACCGTTTCGCGCTTCGGTTACAGAGGAGAAAATGACCAATGAGAGGTCGGGAATGAAGGATTTCAGGCGCATCGAAAGGAGCTTCCTAAACTCGACGCTGTCATCAAGGATTACTATCGTCGTTTTCATCTAGCCCCTTTCATACCAACGCCTGGCGTCTCGCGTACTGTTTGTAGAGCCCCTCGGACGCACTCAGCTCTTCGTGTGTTCCGTGCTGAAGTATTTTCCCCTCGTGCATAACGTATGTGACATCTGCACTTTGAACCGTAGCGAGTCGATGAGAAATCAGTAGTACTGTGCAGTTCGGGATCCAAGCGCGAAGTGCGGCGAGCACTCGAGCCTCCGATTCACTGTCGAGACCCGATGTGGCCTCGTCGAGTATAAGGAGGGCCGGTTTTCTCAGAAGTGCGCGCGCGATTGCAATTCGCTGTCTTTGTCCGCCACTGAGTTGAGCTCCGTGTTCCCCCAGAGCAGTATCGATTCCCTCTGGTAACGCGCGTACAAAATCCAAAAACTCCCATTTCGACACTATCTCGAGTACCTGTTCGCGGGTGCAGCTCCGATTCCCGAACACGAGGTTTTCGTATATAGAAAACCCGAAGAGATGTGGCTCTTGAGGGACCCACGCAATCAAGCTACGAATCTCTGCTTCTTCGAACGACGAGAGAAGGCGACCATCAACCACTATGTCCCCACTCTCCGGCGAGTAGAAAGAAAGGAGCAACTGAACGATAGAGCTCTTGCCTGAGCCCGAGGGCCCTACCAGAGCCGTGGATTTCCCCGTAAGCAGTCGAAGGCTAATATTGTCCAAGACTCGAACTTCAGGACGATCAGGATATGAGAAGGAGACGCTTTTGAGTTCTATCGAGAGCGGAGATATCCCGCTGTCTGCCTGAGTGATGGTCGATAATGAATCTTCCCCCGGCACGCCCTCAATAAGCTCAAAGACTCGCTCAAGCCCTCCCAGGCTCTGCATTAACTCAGCATAAGCGCTCACCAAAAAGCTGAACGACACTGCGACGATCGCTCCGTACAAAACGAACGCAGCCAAATCGTTGAGTGGCAGCTCGTTAACGAGCACGAGATGAACGCCGTACCATAGGACTGCGAGCAAGAGAAGATTCAGTACGGCACTCGCACCGGAGGAGAAAGCTGCCGCTATTGCGGTACGACGCTCGCCGCTCTCGAGAACGCCGTCGTTAATATCTGTGAACCTACGTTGCGCATCCCCCTCTGCGGCCAACGAGCGCATGATCTTCGCTCCTGAGAAGCACTCGGAAGCAAACGCCACGAGCCGTGCCAGCGCGCTCTGATACGAACGAGATGCTCTTTTGAGCTTTCCGAGAAACATGGCCGAAACCGCCATCATGACGATCACGCTTACGACGATAGCTGCCGTCATGCGCCACGACATCCAGAGCATGAGAACGACACCGAGTGCTACCTGCAGACCGTAGCGCAAGATGACAGAGAGCTTCGTCGAAACCGCCTCTTGGACCAGGGCGGCATCAGAGTTTATTCTCGATGCGAGTTCACCGGAGCGGTTACTATCGAAAAATCTGATGTCCTTCGCAAGAATACCGCCGAAGAGGCGCGCTCGAACCTCCTGAAAGACCTTTTGGCCCACAATTCCAAAGAGATATGAGCGACAGAAAAACGCTAAGCCCTGCACCGCAAACAGAACAGCCAGCGCTCCCATCAGAAGGTGAAAGTTCTCCATGAGCGCAGGAAACACCGTTGGCTCGAGTGCTCGACGTATAATCTCGGGAAAGACAAGGTTGATGGCGCTTCCCACGAAGAGGGCCACGAGCGCACAAGCGAACCGGATTCTGTGGGGCTTAAGAAGCTGGATCAATCTGACAAGAGATGAGAAGGTCGACATACGCGACCCCGCGTCCAGCTTCCCTTTCAGTCGATTTTTCATGGCGTGAATTGATGCGCTTAGTATGCACTCGCTGCCAGAATCTCACGGAGCTTACGGTTCAGCTCAGGATCAACGGTAACGATGACGTTCGACAACACTCGCTTTTCTGAAGTGCGAAAATTCCCCATAGGCTCACCGGAAAAATGTGCGACTGTAGCTCCAGCTTCGGATGCTACGAAGGCGAGCGCTCCTCCATCGATCGCCTGGCAATTACTGAGGACAACCGCCGAGGCCTTACTATCGAGAAGGTCGGTCGAATCATGTTCACTGGAGCCGTTTTGGTAACAGGAAGCAAGATCGCGAACGACAAAGTGGGGCGTCAGAAGCGCTTCGAGCTCTGGTGAGTTGAAGAGCAATATCGGCCCATTATTCGGGACAACTGAGACCTTCGTGCCCGGGACCCCAAGAGCCATCTCTCGCGTGGAGAGCACAAGCGCCCCCTCCCCTTTCACTGCCACGTAACACCGATCCCTACGTGGCATGTAACACAACACACCCACGATCTCGCTGCGATTGTGAATCGTTACGATTATTTGGAAGTGCTCTCGATTGTCGATGTACGAGCGAGTGCCGTCTATGGGGTCCAGTAAGACCTCCAGCTCACTCTCTTCAGGAAAATACTTGGCGTTCAATGAGTGCTCGCCCTCTTCCGAAAAAAAGCTCACGTCGGGAAATCGCGAGAGCAGAACCACCTCAAGAAAGCTCTGAATGGTGAGGTCGGCATCGGAAAGTGCGTGATGAAATATTGTGTTACCCTCTTTAGCTGGGTGTGTACCGATGTTCCCCTGGATCTGTACACTGTAGCGGCCTGCCGCGACCATAAAGGGCAGCAGATGGTTTATTATCTCTCGCGGGGTCGGCATAGGTAGACTTCCTCTGTGTATGATGCTCCCAGACTACGCAAAAAGCCACTGCGCTTTTTGGAGCCTGGGAGATGCGGGTCCATTTAATGGCTCTTTTTTGGCTATAATCGACGCTACATCCGTTCCAAGGGTCGAATACCGAGGAGCTCGAGTGCTTTACTCAAGACAGTTCGAGCCGATACGAAGAGCGTTAGCCGTGCTGCAGCTACGGTAGCATCAGATTCTCCGAGCACCCTCATCTTCACATACGCACGCGAAATAGCCTTAGCCAAGTCCAATGCGTAGTTACAAATCGTGCACGGCTCGTAGTCTTGAGCAGTCTTTTCCAGCGCCGAGGAGAATCTCCCTATGACGCTACAGAGCTCCCAAGCCTCCTCTTCTGGCAACTTGTTTCCGTCTGCCGCTTCTCCAACAACGATACCCTCTGCTTTGGCTCGCTCCTCCATACTGTGAAGCCGTGCTACTGCATACATGAGGTACGGGCCTGTGTCCCCTTTGAAATTGAGCGCCTCTTCCCAACTAAAATTAAACTCTTTGTTGTTCGTTCGACTGAGGTAGTTGAAGTACACGGCCCCGAGACCAACTGCCTCCGCTACTGCCTCAACATCGATTCCCTCCGGTCGCTTGGAGACCTCAGATTCGTATGCATCGCGTGCCCTGTCGTGCGCGTCCTCCAACAGTCCGTCCAACGAGACGTCGTCCGAGTTCGTCTTCATCTTGCGCGTGCTTATACCCGGAACGTTTCCGAAGGGAATATGAACGATCTTTTCCGCGGCAGGATGGTTGAGGCGCTGCATGATCCCCTTGAGCTGCTTGAAGTGCAGTGTCTGAGGTGCACCAACTACGTACAAAATCCTGTCGGGGTGATACGTCTTTTCACGATAGTCAACGGTTATGACATCGCGGGTGAGATATAGCGTCCTACCATCATCGGTGAGCAGTCGTGCGAAGCCGAGTGGCTCTCCGAGATCCACCCCAACGGCTCCGCGGGAGTTTTGCAGAATCCCGCTCTTTTCCAACTCCTTTACATAATCATCAAAGAATTGGATGTAGAAAGACTCTCCATTCCAGGAATCGAAGTGGATCCCCATGCGATTGTAGGTCTTGAGGTAATACGCCTTCGAAACCTCGAGATTCCACTGCCAAAATTCCTTGGCTTCGGGATCTCCGGCCTCGAGCCGTTTGAAGTAATCTCGTGCGATCTCATTGACTATCGGCTTATCAAGCTCGCGTCCTGCATCTTGCTCTTTTCTGAGCAAGTTCGCTTCCACGTAGCGCCCTACAAGTTCGTTCATGTCGCTACCGGGCTTACCCCAGATCTTGCATCCCGCATACACGAAACCAAACTGGGTTCCCCAATCCCCGAGGTGATTGATGCTCGTGGTGGTGAAGCCTAGATGCTTGAAGACGTTATAGAGCGAGAACCCGATGATAGTTGTGCGCAAATGGCCTATGTGAAACGGCTTGGAGATATTAGGGTGTGAATAATCTATCAAGATCACACCCCGATCTTTACCTGCACCGTACGAGGGCCCGTCACTCAACACGCGCGCGGTAGTCTCGCTGACCACCTTGGTACGGTCATAGAAAAAATTGAGATATGGCCCCTGATTTTCGGCCCTCTGAATTCCCTCTGGAAGGCTCACGAGAGATTGCAGCTTCTTTGCACACTCATGTGGAGGGAGCCCCCAATCCTTCGAAAGCAGAAAGCACGGAAAGGCAAGGTCGCCGTGCTTGGTGTCCTTGGTCGGAACTAGACTTTTGGCGATTAACTCAAGAGGGAGACTGGAGGCCTCATGGATTGCGTTAACAAGGGATTCTTTCATATGTGAGTGAAACTCTAACAAACAAAGGCAGGCTGAGCAAAACGAGCAGCGAGCACTCTTTCATTTCTATCAGGCAGCAACGGTTTTGCGCCATTTGCCGAAATCCGGGTAACCGACTCGTTCTAGCAGTTTCTCGTCTACCCCGTGTTCGACCGCTTCACTGAATCGAGCCGCGGAGATATAAGCACGTAACTTGGCCAAGGCTCCCTCGACCTCTTGCCTCAAAGCGTCCAGCTCGACACTCGACATAGCTGCCTTTACAGCGTCTAATTTTCTCTTACGTTCGGTGAGGTAGCGAATCTCCAAATCGCGTCGAACGCTCTCCGTGGCTTCGGACGAAGCCCGCGGTTCAGACGGCCGCAGTTCGGATGGTCGGTCTTCGGTACGTCTATCAAAGTCCATCCGAGCCTGAGGGCTCTCCCGTTCGGCTCTGCGTGACTTCTCTCCAGGCAGGGTAAAGTCGAATGGCTTTTCGACGGCCCGGTAAAGAAAGCCTTGTGGGTTTTTGCTAACGAGATGGCTGCCCGATGCAACGAGCTTGTCGAAGTGCGCGATGATTGCGGCTCGGCGCTCCGCCGCTTCCCTACCCTGCCCTGCTACAAGCTTGTGTGCTTGCTTTTCGGCGATCCCTCGTTGGACTAGCGCCTCGATTAGTGGGTCGCTCACGCCTTCAACTTCGAACGAGGTTCGCGAGCCGCTGAAACTGTCGGTTTTTGTTTCTGTGGCACTCTGCTGCTGCGAACCCAATGTTTTGCGCGCTGGTTGAGCAGCCTGCAGTACGATCTCCGTCGACTTTCCTTTGCCGATGAAGTCAAAGCTGCTCAACATTCCGCGCTGCTTGAGCTCGTCAAGCGCAGGTTCGAGCTGTTGTCGCAGTGAACTCGCATAGACGTAGTTACGGGAGATGCCGATCTTCTCGTGAGCCAATGTGAAGAGATTCATCTGGATTCGAGAGCGATACCAGAAATGCTTGTCGAGATAGCGATAGAGCCGTTTAGAGACAGCGCTCTCGAGGTCGAGGTAGAAATCTAGATCGAGTTTCTTTATGAATCCG
Source organism: Bdellovibrionota bacterium (assembly GCA_044337105.1). GTDB lineage: Bacteria > Bdellovibrionota_C > UBA2361 > UBA2361 > OMII01 > OMII01. Next base: position 35,287 of record JBIIOE010000004.1, read on the forward strand.
ACTTGAAAGGAGGTGAAAAGAACTTCGCTCCAGGTAAAGAAGCTCGGTCGTGTGTCGCGGCCATCGTTGATTTCGTATTCGTCGATTATGCCGAAATTGCGGGTGCTGTGGAGCTTGTTCTCATTGTCGTAAAATGCGTTCGTAGCTTTGATACGAACACCACTCAAGCGATCGAGAGCGTTTTGCAATCGCGTATAGCTTCGACCCTCTGTAGTCCAGCGAAGGATCTTCAAAAGTTCGTAACGAGTGAAGTACACCTTCCGCTGGCGCAATCCATCATCCGCCGTGAGCTTGAGCAACCCGAGCAAAACCTCATCATCCGAGGAGGTCGGCAATCCGAATTTGTCTGCGCCAGTGATGATCCACTTGCGGTTGACGAGGTCGCCGTTCTTGCCCTTCACGGCATCGGTAAATTCGAGGGTCTTTATCGAAGGATCTGCGCGCTTGGAGAGGACCGTGAGGGGAAATTCGGCGAGATTCATCTCGTCGCGCGAGATTTTTACTGAACTGTGCTGGGTGTTCAATGAAACAGGCATAGCGGACACGTCGGCAGTCACGTCGGATGTGTCCGCCGTGAGAGCGCCAAGGCCCGTCATTGGAAACATATCGCTGTCAGTAGTATTCGCCATGCGTAACTATCCTGAGTCGTGAGAGCGTACACCTCAAAGACTGCTAAGCTCAGTTGAGCTCCGGTGTATTGGTACAATTCGGTCGAATCGCAGCCAACAATTCCACCTCCCAAATTTTCGACACCATAGCTTAGTTTTAGTTAGTTAAACAATCTTTTCTTAAGAAACATGTTACTAGATGAGCGGAAAAAAAACTAAGGAATTTTAACGCGTTACAATTGATTTTTTATTTCAGATCACGACCATTTCGTGCTCTCTTCACGAGCCTCTTTTATCTCACTTCCCGAACCTCTCATGGTCATATCACGAGCCTCCTTCTCTCGTGTCACGATGGTTCTTACCTCAAGGCACGAATCGGCAGCGCGCGAGCCGTTTGAAAGTCGCGGTAGCGACGCAAAGAAGGAGAAAATGTAAGACTATCGTGACTTGAGATCTAGTGAGCTCCTCTTTTTTTTATCTCAGTTCACGAACTAGCGGAGATATTCCTGCCTTTACGGGCGATTTTCAATCTACCCCAAATTTTCATCGTGAATTGACTTAAGTATAGATTTTACAAGCGAACTCTGCGAGATTCCTTACCTCAGTTCACGATGCCGGAGGAACCACAGTGGCAATTACTATAAGTATCGTTAATCAGAAGGGCGGAGTTGGAAAGACCACAACGACCGTCAACCTTGGAGCTGCGTTGGCAAACAAGGGTAAGAAGGTCTTGCTGATCGACATAGACGCCCAAAGCAATATGACCACCCATCTGGGGTTGGGCGTGAAAGAAGATCCCGATGATCTAAACGAGATAGCACAGGGACCCGAGTGGACCGTGTATGACGTGCTCAAGGGGACCAAGCGCATTCAGGACGTCGTTATTCACCGCTCTCAAAATATCGATGTCGTTCCATCGAGTTTGCTTTTGAGCGCGGCTGATCTCGAATTGGGAGGTGTAGTCGGTCGAGAGCTTCTCTTGAAGAGGGCTATAGAGAAGGTGCGCGACCAATATGATGTAATCTTAATTGATTGCCCACCAACGCTCGGTCTGCTCTCGTTGAATGCCTTGGCCGCCGTCGATAAGGTGGTAGTGCCCGTACAGAGTGAGTACCTTGCTTTGCATGGGGTTCGACAACTACTTGATACCATTGATCAAGTTAGAAATGTCTACAATCCGACGCTTATAGTAGGCGGCGTTCTTATCTGCTTACACGATAGCCGCAAGCGTTTGGCTAGGGCAGTAGCTGACACGATTCGGGCGTACTTCGGCCAGCTCGTATTCAATACTATTATCCGGGAAAATGTTGCCTTGGCCGAGGCTCCGGCTAAGGGACAAACGATCTTCGAGTACATGCCCAAGTGCCCGGGGGCAGAGGATTACAGTGTACTGGCCGAGGAGGTTTTAAATGTCAAAGCGTAGTTTCTCGTTTGCCAACAATCCGCTTATGCAAGGTCCAGCGCTTGATGAGCGAGGGAAGGGGGGTGTTCCTTATAAAGAGATAGCGCTTTCTGCTATCGAGGCAGACCCAAACCAGCCGCGACAAACCTTCGACGAGGAAAAGCTCCAGGAGCTGGCAGAGTCTATTAAGCTTTACGGTATCTTGAGTCCTATCTTGGTGCGAGCGGGCAAGCTTCCTGGTCGCTACACGTTGATATCTGGAGAGAGGCGATTCCGTGCTTCGAAGCTCGCAGGATTGGCTACCGTTCCAGCGATCGTGAACCAGAGCGAGGATGAGAACGGACGAATGTTGGCTATGCAGCTGGTAGAAAATCTCCAGCGAGCTGATTTGGCACCTCTTGAGCGAGCGCACGCAATTGGAGCTTTGAGAGATGCCCACAATCTCAGTATTCGTGAGATTGCAGATAAGCTCAGCATCTCGAAGAGCGCAGTACAGAGAAGCTTGGAGATACTTCAGCTCCCGGATGATCTCTTGAATGCGCTGCGAGAGGGCGCAGCGGAGTCAAAGGTGCTCCTATTGGCGAAGATAGAGGACGAAGCGATTCGCGCGAGCTATCTTAAAGACCTCGATGTTTTCACGCGAGCACAGCTCGAGAAGGACTTAGATTCTAAGAGGGAAGAGGGCGCAGAGCCTTCAAATCAGGACTCTCGGGTAGTAAACGCAGAAGACTTAAGGATATCCGATGAGATTCAGCGTGCTCTCGGCATGAAGGTTCGACTCAACCGCTCGAGTGCCGAAGCAGAGAATGGAAAGCTCTCGATCGAGTTCTATGGGGAAGGTGACCTTCAGATACTCTTTAGAAAACTCGTCGCAGAGGGGTAGATGTCCCACCGTGGGACAGCTTCTAATATCGTGAATTGACAATAAAATGGACGCTGGATGCAGTGTCCCACGGTGGGACAGTGAATAAGGTTCGCATTGGTCTTGGGTATCTAAACTCGCTAGCACCCTGGAATGGAAGGGGTGGTTTCGCTCTACAGCCCATAAAGGAGCTTCTCGCTCGCCTTGGGGATCCTCAAGACACTCTTCCGATCTTGCATATAGCTGGAACGAACGGAAAGGGGTCGGTCTCGGCTACATTGGGCTCTATTTTGGCCCAATCGGGCTATCGAGTGGGCCTCAATACCTCTCCGCACCTCGAATCTCTTAATGAACGGGTTGTTGTCGACGGGTGGCCAGTGGCTGACGAGGTGTTGGGCGAGCTCGCCTATGATTTGCGCTCGGCAGCACATAAGGGAGGCGACCAGATATCCTTTCACGAGGCGATAACGGCACTTTCCTTCCTGTGCTTTCGAGAGCTGCAGGTGGAGTGGGGAGTTGTAGAGGTGGGATTAGGGGGGCGTCTGGATGCTTCTAATGTCATTTCACGACCCGCCGCGACTGCCATCGTTACTATCGACTACGACCATCAGCACATTCTAGGTAGCACTCTTGCAGAGATAGCTGCTGAGAAGGCCGGCATTGTTAAGCCCGGATCGCCGTTAATTAGTGGTCTGCTGCCGCTTGAAGCTCTCACGGTAGTAAAGCGCGCTGCTAAAAACGTACCGCACCGCCAGTTCGGACAGGACTACGATGTTCGTCGGATTGAGGGGCAGGGTAGACGATTCGGGTATTGGAATAAGTTTTGTCCGTCTGGGCAGAATGTAGCCTTTGAATTCGAGTCGCCGCTCTTTGGTGTTCACCAAGGCCACAATATGGCAGTCGCAGCTACTGTCGCATTGGAGGTTGGGTTGGCTCCTGATGCGTGCAAGCGTGGCATAGAGGGCGTGTTCTGGCCGGGGAGGCTCGAAGAGTTTGAGGTTCTAGGTCGCTCTTTTGTGCTCGACGCAGCTCATAACCCCGCAGGAATACTTGCATTCATCTCTTTCTTACGGGCACGCAATGCGAGTGGTATCGATCTGACCTTTGGAGCGCTCGATACCAAGAATTGGGAGCTTATGTTGAAGCAGCTCCTACCCTTTATCAAAACCCTACGCCTCCTTCAGCCTGAATCTGAGCGGGCTCTTCCGGAGGAGCGTATTGCTGACTACGTTACGGCATCGGGAAACGACATAAGGATAATTCGATACGGTCTGGATTACGAAGAGTGTGTACGCGACCTACTTGCCGATAGCGGGGCACCCCCAGCCTACGTAACTGGCTCGATGTATATGCTAGGAAGACTCAGAAAGATGCTCTCGCTACCAAAGAGGCCGCTGTGGACGAGAAGCTAGATAACGACGTTTGTCTCGCGAGCGATCGAATACTTGGTAATCTTGATGAATGGCGAGTGCTTCTCGAGGCGCACTTGTCGTCGTTAGCGGAGACAGTAGCAGCGGAAAGTGCGCTTTTGAGGGAGGCTACAACGTATGTGCTCCGCGGGGCAGGAAAGAAGCTCCGAGGGTTGCTTATCTTATCGATAGTAAAAGACATTTTGGGACCTCGTGGTGATATGTCAGGTGCGCTCGGATACGCCCTGGCAGTAGAGGTAGTGCATGCCGCTTCGCTGGTACACGATGATCTGCCGGCTTTGGATAACGATGACTATCGTCGTGGCAGGCCCTCGTGCCACCGTGCCTTCAATGAAGCAACTGCGATATTGGTTGGCGATCTCCTGGTGGGGGCAGCTTTCTCGGGCGTATCAAGTTCCAGCGACCTGCCGGAAAGGCGCGCTTTTGTGTGTGAGCTGCTGGCGCGTACCTGGACGGAGTTGTGTGTGGGTCAACAGCTCGATCTTCAGGGAACGAGCGCTCCCGACCATCGGCGTCGAATGATTGAGCTGAAAACAGGCTCGTTGTTCGGTTTTGCAGCTGCATCCGGGGCGATAGGAGCAGGATTGGAAAGAGATGTTGTCCAACGGCTGTTTAACTGGGGCGTTCGCCTCGGGGTAGCCTTTCAGATGCTCGATGATGTGGATGATGGAGAGTGTTCAAAAGACGCGATTGCTTCTGTCGAGCGTGAAAGCGAATGTCTCCTCCAGGAGCTACGAGAATACCTTGGGGCGACTCCTCACCATTCGGTGTTGATAGTGGGACGAATCTTGAATACTCAACGTGACGACTGAGTAAATCGATGAAGTCTTTGCGCGAAATCTACGATCCTATCCCTGTCGATTAATAATCCTTCCTCTCTCAGCAGCTCGCGTTTACGCTGGATGCCAAATGCGTAACCGCCAAGAAAACCATCAGACATTACGACACGGTGGCACGGTACCTCAGGTGCTTTTGGGTTTCGATTGAGTACCACTCCGATAGCCCGGTATGCTTTCGAGTCGAGGGCGCGAGCTATTTCGCCATACGTGGTAACGCAGCCACGCGGTATCTCGAGTAGAAGGGCGTACACCTTTTCGCGTAGCGGAGAAGTAGTCATGCACATCCGTTGAGGAAGCGAGGTAAAACGCTCGTACTTGCGAGGAAGGCTGAGGCTTCGCGCGCAAGCGAGGCAAATTCCATTATTCCGTTCATTTGTGCTACGTATCAATAGGAAGAGTTTCGCGAGAGGTACCCATTTCGGGGAGGAGTGCATGACAATGTTCGATAATCCTCAGTTGGATCAGCTCGTAAATGCCGTGACAACAGCAGGTGATGTGCTTCTCACGTACTGGCCGGGACGTCAGTCAGAGCGACTCTCGGCCGAGATTACCGAAAAGCCCGATGGGTCACTCGTCTCAACCGCAGACATGAAGTCAAACGAACTACTCTCTGCAGAGCTCGCCAAACTATTTCCCGATGATCTTTTGTTTTCCGAGGAGACTGCAATTGATCCGGAGCGAGTGAAGCGATCACAGAGAACGTGGATCATCGATCCGCTCGACGGCACCGCAGCCTTTCTTGCAGGGAGAGACGACTTCGCGATCCTTGTTGGGCTGTGTGAGTCATATCGTCCCACGGTGGGGATGATGTATTTTCCTGCACGAAAAGAGTTTGTGAGTGCACGCGAGGGTAGGGGGGCTATTCGTAACGGTGCTCCTGTGTGTGTCTCAGCGACTCCGCGCTGTCGTAGTGGAGGCGTATATATTCGAAACTTCGAATGCGTGAGACCCGAACTTGCATCTCCCCCGATGGATTCGAGTCTAGCGCTGCTCAAGGTTGCGTGTGGAGAGCTCGATGCGGCAGTGATTCGTATGACGACCCATCGAGAGTGGGATATCGCGGCCCCTATCGCTGTCATTCGAGAGGCTGGCGGGATGATAACTGATGAAACAGGGGTCGAGATCCAGTGTGGCCTGGGGGGCGTGTCGTTTACATATTTCGTCGCATCGAACGGTTGTGTGCATCAGGAGATCCTGAAGCTTATCAATAGCTAATGTCAGGAAGTAACGTGGCAGGGGTAGGATCGAGGTACCAAGACCTCGCCGCTCAGCGATCGTTGTAGAGAGATCTGCTGAGTTCTCTCATGTTCCAACAAGTTCTTGTCGATACAACAACTGACTATTGAAGTTGGCTCTAGCAACGAGACCGAACACTGATATGAAGTATACAGAAGAACAGAAACAGCTCATCACGGCAGCTCGGCTCGGAGACATCGACACGCTCCAGGCGTTGCATGAGCGCGGGTATCCTATCGATTGTGAACTGAAGTACGGATCGAGCGCCCTCATGATCGCCGCTTCGAGAGGTCACGAGCAGGTCGTTCGCCTGCTAGCTGCACATGGTGCAAAGGTGAATCGCCGGAACAAGTTTGGTGCTACAGCGCTCTTGGAGGCGTGCGAGAAGGGACACGTTGAGGTCATTCGAGCGCTGGTTGAGCTCGGTGCAGATATCAATATGCCTCACAATAACGGAAACACGGTGTTGCTTTCCGCGACATCTCGGCGGGACATCAAGGTCATACGAGTGCTGCTCGATCTTGGAGCGAACCCGGATGTTGTAAATTTTGATGGGTGGAATGCTCGTCGGTGGGCAGAGTCAGAGGCTAATCCGGCACTTATGGAGGTGTTCGGTATCGCAAAGAGAGACTCGAAGGATAAGACTGTGTCTGAGGACCAGGGCGAATTCCCCGGTGTGGTAGGGCAAGAGGGGGTCCCCGAAACGAAAACTACTGTAGTAGTAGCGAACGACGCCTTCTGGATAGCCCTTATGAGGGCGGCATCGGTTGGTGATGTAGAAACGGTCCGACGCCTCGCCGAAGATGGGGTGGAGGTGAATGGACAGAGCCCCAATGGCACAACCCCGCTCATAGCTGCGGTGAAGAACGGACAGGCACAGACAGCGTTCGAACTATTAGAGCTTGGAGCAGACCTCTCTCTCACTGATGCCGAAGGGCTCGACGCGATCGCCTGGGCTCAAAAGAAGGGGCAAGCGCTGATCGTCGAGGGCTTGAAGGAGAGGGGTATTCTCTGGGATCCAAAACCTGAGGAGACCACGACTCCGTGTAGTAGCTCAGCACAGATCTCCAGACGCTGAGCGTGTCGCTACGAACGATTTGAACGACCCGGCAAACCACGCTAGAGTGCTCGCTGCGAGTACATGAGTAGGAGGCTCGGCTTGGTATGGAGTTCATCACCTGGTTCATCGATTTCTTCGTTCACATCGACAAGCATTTGGAGGAATTGGTCCGAACGTACGGAGTCGCGACTTATGTGCTCTTGTTCGTCATCGTGTTTTGCGAAACCGGCCTGGTCATTACGCCTTTCTTGCCAGGTGACTCCTTACTCTTCGCAGCAGGCGCAATCGCTTCCAAGGGAAGCCTGGATGTAAATCTGATGGCGTTACTGCTCTTCATTGCAGCGGTCATTGGAGATGCTGTCAATTACGCTGTGGGGCGGTTCATCGGACCCAAGGTATTTGAGCGCAAGAATTCGCGCATTTTCAAGCAGGAGTATCTTACCCGAACACACAAGTTCTTCGAAAAATATGGGGCAAAAGCGATCATCTTCGCCCGCTTTGTCCCGATAGTTCGCACCTTCGCACCATTTCTGGCTGGTGTTGGCACCATGTCGTATCCAAAGTTTGCGACGTACAACGTCGTAGGTGCCGTGGCGTGGGTAGGAATCTTCACATATCTCGGTTTCTTTTTCGGATCTACGCCGATCGTCGAGAAGAACTTCAAGCTCGTGATCTTGGCGATAATCGTCCTGTCGATTTTGCCGGCAGTGATTGAGGTAATCAGAGCACGGCGTGAGGCGCGCTCCGAGGTTGCTAGCTAATAGAGCGAGGCGACACAGCACGTCTGCGTTGTGTCGCCAACGCGCTAGCGAGGTTTTGTTTTCCTCCGACGCGACGTACTCACCGACTCTCCAGAGAGTAGGCCTGTGAGTGGTGCTTTCAGGTCTCACTGCCTACACTGCAGGTGGTACATTATCTATGCATCGAGATCTGTCAGCTACAGCGAGTCCTGAGGACCTTTGGGCCCCTGAGGCGAGTAGGTTGCCTAGCCAGCTTTATCTTGGGACGAGCACGTGGGCTTTCCCGGATTGGAAGGGGTTGTTGTACAAGCGACAGTACAAGAACGCGCGTGAATTCGCGGCGAAAAGTCTCGAAGAGTATGCCACAGTTCCGTGGTTCCGAACGGTGTGCATCGACAGCCTCTTCTACAACCCACCTAAACCCGAAGTGCTCCAGCGTTATGCCGAGCAAGTGCCTGCCCATTTTCGGTGGGTATCGAAGGTCTGGGAACGTATCACCGTGTTTGCATACCCGCCACACGCCCGATATGGCGCTCTCGCTGGCACGAAGAATCCCGATTTCCTCAATGCAGAGCTCTTTCATGATCGTATTCTCTCTGCCTACGGTGATGCGGAAGTGCGAGCAAAAACCGGCCCGTTTGTGTTTCAATTCGCCCCTTTCTCGCCGAGAGCGTTAGATTACGACGAGTTCACCGAGCGGCTTGCGGCCTTTTTGGCCGCGCTCCCGAAAGGCTTGATGTACGCAGTTGAAGTACGCAATCCCGAGCTTCTGACACCTCGGTACTTTCAAGCTCTCAACAGTGCAGGCCCCACGCACTGCTTCAACCACTGGAACTCAATGATACCCTTGCGGGAGCAGATGCGGCTGGCGGCAGCAGCGGGTGGCTTGACCGCGGATTTTTACGTTGCAAGACTTCTCACACCGCTGGGACTGAACTATGAAGGAGCTGCGAAAGCCCTCGAGCCGTACGTCTCTGTAAAGCGACCGAGCGCCTCGATGCGGGCAGATGTAGTGCTGCTCGCGCGCCGAGCCTTGGCGACAGGAAAGAAGGCCTTTGTTACCGCCAACAACAAAGCCGAAGGGAACGCCCCCCTTACGATGGTGACGCTGGCGAAGTTGATCGTTGAGTATAGTGAGTCGGGAGCCGTGTAATTAGATGCCACATATTTTTCCATTCTCTGAATTTTGGCCATTTTACATCGTGTTTTCGGTGGGCGTACTGGCCGTGCTGTGGGCCTCACTCAAGACCTTTCATCGCAAGGCTCACGAGATATCAGTACGAGAGGCCTCCATCTCCGCGCTAAGCTGGATGTGCCTTGCGCTGCTGTTTAACGTCATTCTGTATTTCTTCACGTTGCATCGTCTCGGCAGCGTGCCTGATGTGGTGGCTACATTCGGAGCCGAGCCATCAGTACTGGCTCAGCGGACCGCGCTGGAGTTTCTTTCGGGCTACCTCGTTGAAAAAGCACTAGCGGTGGACAATCTCTTCGTTTTCATCGTTATCTTCCGCTTCTTTTCGATTCCTCCCCACTTCCAACACCGGGTTCTTTTCTACGGACTCTTCGGTGCGTTAGCGCTTCGTGCCGTCTTCATTGCCATGGGAGCGGCCATTATGGATATCCATTGGGTCGTGATCGGCTTTGGCCTTTTCCTTATGTATCAAGGAATAGAGGTGCTGCGAGGAAAAGAGCCGGAGATCCATCCCGAAAAGAACCGCATGTTACGTTTCCTCAATCGGTATCTTCCGATATCTCAACGTTTGGAGGGCGAAAGATTCTTTATCCGCGACGCGGGCAAGTGGATGGTGACGCCCCTTTTCATAGCTCTGATCTTCATCGAAATAACGGATATCATGTTCGCCTTCGATTCAGTGCCCGCGATCTTTGGTCTTACCAAGGAGCCGCTGATCGTTTTCACGTCGAACATCTTCGCGGTTATCGATCTGCGAGCGCTGTACTTCTTGCTAGCGGCTTTTATCAGCCGTTTTCATTACCTCAGTGTAGGTCTCTCCTTAGTCCTTATCTTCATCGGGTCGAAGATGGCGATCCTGGATGGATTCCTCTCGTACAATCTCCCTACAGAGGTATCGCTCTTGGTTGTTCTTGGGTTGATCGGCGGCTCGATCCTGCTCTCTCTGGTCAAACCGCCTACTAAGGTTCAGGAGCAGATCGAGCCGGTGGCGAAAGCCGAGTAGAACTGCCTTCTCTGCTTCTCTGTGCTCAGTAGTTCACCGCGTGTTTGCGTGTGTCCAGCTTGAGCTCGGCAGAAAGTGGAGCATCCATACTCTCGCCGTGCTGACTGATGTCGAGGCCAACCTCCTCTTCGCTGTAGCTTACTCGCAGCGGAATGATCGTGTGGGTGATGAGATACAGGGCGTAGGAGCCCACCGTGGTGAACGCTGCCACGATCCCGAGAGCATAGAGGTGGTGCACGAACGTTGAGGTTTCACCGAAGATAAGGCCCACTTTGTCGGCAAAAACGGCGGTGAGGATCATCCCGACGATTCCACCGACGCCGTGGCAAGGGAATACGTCCAGCGTATCATCGAGGGAGCTCTTTGTGCGCCAGTGAACGGCAATGTTACTGATAATGCTGGCGAAGGCCCCGATGCACATGCTGGCACCGACCGTCACGAATCCAGCCGCAGGTGTGATAGCTACCAGCCCAACAACCGCACCGATACAGGCCCCGAGCGCGGATGGCTTGCGGCCCCTGACGCCGTCAAAGAAGATCCATGCAAGCATGGCGGCAGCCGATGCGGTGTTGGTCGTCAAAAATGCTTTCGCTGCCAAACCGTTTGCGGCAAGCGCGGATCCGGCATTGAATCCGAACCATCCAAACCACAACATACCGGTGCCCAAAAGCACGTAGGGGATATGCGCCGGTACCTGTGGAGTCTGGCGCTCATGTGCAGCGCGCGGCCCAAGGAATAGAGCCCCAGCCAGTGCAGCAAGGCCGCCGGCCATGTGCACCACTGTCCCACCGGCGAAATCGAGAACTCCCCACTGGCGAAGAAATCCTTCGGGGTGCCAGGTCCAGTGAGCGAGAGGGCAATAGATGCAAAGCGAGAAGAGGCAGACAAACAGCATGTAGCTCGAGAACCGTACCCGCTCAGCGAAGGCTCCAGTAATGAGAGCAGGGGTGATAATTGCGAATTTCAGTTGGAAGAGAGCGAAGAGCGCCAGAGGAATCGTCGGAGAGAGCGTGGTGTGCGGCCCCGCCCCGACGTTGCTGAACATAAAGAATGTGAGTGGGTTGCCGATAATTCCGCCCAAGGAGTCCCCGAACGCGAGGCTGAATCCAACCACCACCCACAGGATGCTCACTATGCCCATGGAGATGAAGCTCTGCAGCATCGTAGAAAGAACGTTTCGTCGATCAACCATGCCGCCGTAGAAGAAGGACAGCCCCGGCGTCATCAAGAGCACGAGTGCGGTTGCCGTAAGCATCCAGGCTGTGTCTCCTGCGCTCAGGGAGCTCAGATCTGCTGCGTCTGATGGGGCAGGTACGATAGCCCCTAGAATGCTTAAGGCGACAAGGGCTATCAGAGGTATGAACCAGGTTTGAGGCTTTGAGGATACTGAGCGAGCTGCTGCCATGTTGTCTTGTTTTAAGGTTAATTTGTGCGTTGTTGAGGTTAATTATCGCGTCAGTAAGCTTAAATGTTTAGTTGTTAAGCTTAAATATGCGTTTCTGTGTTTTGGCAGGAATCTTCGCGCATGGCAAGAATAAGGTCGTTGGGCCCGTATAAGTCTTCAAACTTCTTTAAGAAATAGGAGTCTTGCTAAGCGCTATCGAGAGGTCACGTATTGCCTGAGGGCCTTGGCGACCTCGAATTTGTACAGGTGAGGGACCGCACTATTTATTAGGATCGAGAAGCGCGCCTTCTCTGAGGGCGATACATCGAAATATCCAGCAAGGGTATTAACTCCTCGTAGAGTTCCGGTTTTCGCCTGGAAGCCACTCTCGATAGGCAGGAGGTCCCTGTATTGTTCGAAGCGCTCTAAGAGCTGATTCATCAGGCGCGTACTGACCTGATTGCGTCTCGAGAGCCCGGCACCCTCCTCGACATGAAACGAGCGCCACTTCGCCTTGGACTCTAAGCACTCGGTGACAGCCTTTTGCGCCTTTTCGGCGGTGGCGGGAGCGCCGTATTTCTGTGCACCGAGCACGAGAAAAACCTGATTCGCAGTGAAGTTGGTCGAATACTTCAGCATCCCACGTACGATTTCAGCGAGGTTTTGCGTAGATCGATAGCTCAGGAGCGTGCGTGCATTCGGAGGGACCGTGCCGACCTCGATCTTCATCGCACCTGAAGCCCCAGCTTGCCGAAGAAACGCGGCGAGCAGCTCCCCGCCGTATAGCGCGCCGGTGCGCCAGTCAGAGCCTAGGTTGATCCGTTCGGTCTTTCCTTTCGCGAGCCGTTGGCCTGCCTTGAGAGCCAGCGGTGTCAGGGGTGTTTGGGGTTCAGCGCTCACGATGCTGCCGTCGCGGCGCCGCGTAATGTGCGCGCTACTGAAATTGCCTACAAAAGCTGCGTTGCGAGCGTCGTAAGGGTTTAACGACTGACTGTAGCCGTCGAGTGTAATGTCATGCGCAAAATAGGACGTGTCTATGACGATTCTATCGACTCTGCTGATACGAGTCGCCAGCTGCTGACCAATAACGGCTAGTTCCTCTGACACGAGGGAGGGATCTCCGGACCCCCGAACGAACAAGACACCTTTTTCCCCCTTGAGGAACTCCGTCGTGAAGTGAAATTCCCGACCAAGTTCCTCCAGCGTACAAAAAGCTGTCGCCACCTTCATCGTCGACGCAGGTATAAACAGCTCTTCGTCACGGTGTTGAACGAGGACCTTTCCGCTCTCAGTCTCCACACGAACCGATCCGTTTTTGACCAACTGGGACAAGTTAAGAGGTGTCGCAGTTGCATACGAGGTCACGGCAACCAGCAGCGCAAGAGAGACCAAGGCACAGAACGTTCGCATCTCTTGATAGGACCACAAAGCATAAGAGGAGGAAAGGGTGCCGCCCCATCGAGTGGCGCGATAATGTTAGGGTGCCTCGTTCGTAAGATCCTAGGGAAGCGCGGCAAAACCTACCCCATAGTCTCACTTTTGAAATAACCACGTGAACGTGCTCGTGCTCGTAAACGTACCCGAAAAACTCGAGGTTTTTGTTTCGGGTACGTTTACGTTCACGTTCACGAGCACGTTCACGTGCGAGGAAACATAGGTTTTGCCTCGCTTCCCTAGGAGGGACGGCGTCCCCGCCGTCCGCGAGGAGCATGCATGGGATTAACGTTCGAATTGACGTGAACGGTGCATTGACGCATCGCCGATTGGATCGATTGTTCGAATATCTGCGGACGGCGAGGGGTATGCATGATAATAACCGTGTCTTGAATGCAGGTGATGATTCGTATCCAAAACGAAAGTCGCCCCGCGCCAAAGGGCAGAACACCACGGATAGAACCAAGGTAGAAGCGACCGAAACGAGCAGAATGTGACAGGGACAAACAGCTCGGGGTTCTTACATCTCTTTGACTAAGAACGAGGACATACCTACCCTGTATGGGATAGCAGTAATCTCGGAGCGCTCCTATGAACATGTTCAATAAGCAGGCAGACCGAACAAGCCCCTTTACAGCTTTAGTCGGGCCTCTCCTGACCGTTATTTTAGGGAGCTCTGCTGGGTGCAATCAACAGCGTGATGACCAGCTTGTAACTCCAGCACCAGTAAATAAGCCTGAGCGCGACCGCAATGCATCTGATTTGGTCGAGAAGGTCCGGGATGTCTTCGAGGCAGCCACTCCTGAAGACAAGCAGGATACAGAGCAGCTGGTTCGCGATTGCATTCAGCTCGCAAGCGACAGCGATAAGCGAAGATACCGTGATGCCTTATCCGAGGAGCTTGCAAATCATACGCAGAAATTTGGTGCGGGTTCGACCGCTTCGGAAGAGATAGCAGATCCGAAGATTCTCCTTCTCCAGGATCTCATGAGTCTTTGCGCTGATTGAGAGGCCACACCGGATAGCCGGAGTAACGCGTAGTGCCTCTAACAATGGGCCCCTGGACCAAGGTGACTCTCCTTGGTTCATACGAATCGACTTCATATAATACGTCTGCATAGTGAGGGCGCTGGCGAAAGAAGCCCCGCACCACAGGAGCACCCGCTGGAGTAGCATAAGGCTCTTCACACCCCCTCGTGTCCCCTCTCTCCTTGTAGTTGGATCTGCGCAGCAAGTGCGAGACCTCGGATGTAAACGCCGAGGCGCCCGTTGAGGGTAGATTCAATAACTAAACGCACCACTTAGAATGCGTATGAAGTCTAAGTGGTTATGGCAGGCAAGAAATTAAAGAAAGAGCAGCGGAGCGAATTGTATCGATTGTGTCGCATGAGTCCGAAGATGAGCTACCGAGGGATCGCTCGAGAAATCGGGGTGAGTCATTCGACAGTAATCCGGGAGCTAAAGCGTAATAGCCATGTGATTGGCAGGCACGATGACTATTACACTCAAGCCCAGAAGGCGCAGGAAGCAACTCACCACAGGAGAGTAGCTGCTAGCAAAAAGAAGATGCGCCTAAAGAGCGAAACGATTCGCTGGTATGCCGAGTTCCACCTAAAGCACGTGCAGTGGAGCCCAGAGACTATAGCTGGCAAGCTCACAAGTATGGGACTGCCGATATCTGCCGAAGCCATCTACCAGTGGATTAATGCAGAGCGCCCTGACTTGAAATCGTCCCTGCTGATAGCGGGCAAGAGTAGGCGCAGAAGACGTGCTGTTGCAGTTTCCAGGATAAAACCTCAGGCTGCTGCCCCTAAGCGTAGCATCGACTTCTATACCACCGAGGCAAAGGAGCGTCAGGAGATCGGACACCTTGAGATCGATGCAATGCACGGGAGGCGGGGAGGAAGGGTGGTTCAAATAAGATAGACCGTAAATCTCGAAAGATGTTTCTCGATTTCGCCTCGTCACTAGAAGCTAAACCGTATGCAGACCTGTGCTTAGAACGACTTAAACGGGATATAGCACCTGGGGTTATTCGAACACTACTTCAGGATAACGGCGCAGAGCACTCCGACCATGCTCGTTTAGAGCTCGCTCTAGGTGCTCAAGCCTTCTTCTGCCATCCGTACTGCGCATCGGAGCGCGGCACAGTTGAGAATCGCAACGGAGCGCTCAGGCGATTCCTTCCAAAGGGGAGCGATTTCGATAACATCTCCGAGGATTTCCTTCAGTGGGTCGAGAACTACTTTAACAATCGACCGATGAAGGTGCTTGGATTTAAAACGCCGAATCAAGTCTGGGAAGAGGGCTTGAAGTTAGCTGCTTAATTTTTGGCGAATTCAAAAACACAAAAAATCAAAGCGCGGCTCGCACTACTGGACTTATCCACAGGGGGAGCTTCGCTTGAGCTCCACCCTGACGGGCTCCGCTCAGCTCCCCCTATGGATAAGTCTGCCTCTGTACCTACCGACGTAACAGCACCGATCGCCAAGACTACTCCATACCTATAGAGATGCGTGGTGCGTTAAGTTATTGCAGCTGCCCTTTGATTGAGCCCTGCTTACTCGGCTGATCCGCTGCGATTGCGCAGCGATTTCATCTCTGCCACCAATGGATTGTCTGAGTTATCCGGGATCTCCGTAGGCCAGGGGCGATCCTGCTGCTGCCGGAGCGATTTCCCCAGCTCAACTAGAGACAAAAACACTGCCACGCTCCTTTCCCCCGGTCCTGCATCCGGAAGCTTTTGCGCATGCAGTTCTCCAGCCTCTTCATCTGTCATACTGAACGTAGCTTGCAAAGCTCTTAATCCCAGGATGGCATGCTTAAAATCAACGGAGAAAAGTCTGTGACTAGAATGCCGCGCGAAATTGATGAAGGCTTTTTGCTGAGCATGTTGTGGTGGGAGGACATATCCTCGGAATACAAGCTCAAGTTCATGATTTGTTAGCGCGATGGATTCACGCAGAGAGCGTAATGAATCAAGAGCGAGCAATAGCTCGCAATTCTGCCTTTCATGAGCGTAAGAAGTGATATCCCCGTAGATCCTGCTGTGCTCATCTTTGAACACAGTTCCACATAAGGTCACGAACTCCTCGGCGGTAACCTGATCACGCCTCTGAAGCACTGCGACGTTTGAGTCAAACCGCTCCTGACGGAAGTGGTCCCAGCTATCTGTCCTACGGATGGCCATAAGCAGCATAACACGCTGCCGCTCATACGTATCCGGCGCCGGAGTTGAGGGCTGATTCGTCTGGCTTTTTTCTACTTTAGGCTCTGTCATGGCATCTCCTGTATTCACTTGCTTCGTCAAGACGCGAGGCAACACCTCCTCGTCGCGAGAAAGTGGAGGTTTGGTTGATATTCGATCTTCGTGATGTCGAAAAACCGCAGGTATATCAGCTGAGATACACAGAGGTTTTTCCACATCGCTAAAATCGGAGAGCAAACCAAGCTCCGCTTTCGTAGCCGAGAGGGGGCTTCCCCGACTCTCCTAGGTTACATCAAGGCTTCTGGCTAAGGAAATGAGCCCCACCACTGCTATGCGTCGAAACACAGGAGCTGTCGTCCCATGTCGAAAGCCGTGCACAGTCGATGCGAGTAACCGACTGGGATACTTGCCCGCTGAGAAGTTCCTTGCTGTCTTAAACTGTCTGTACCGGCATGTTACGCACGCAGCTTTTATCCGCCTCACAGAGGAGCATTGGTTGGCTTCCCTGGGCATTAGTTAGAGAGGGTGCTACCAAATAGCTCGCGTGTGAGCTGGTCTTCACCTTCTATTCAAGCAAGAACCCTGCGCGGACCGCTCTTCCAGGGAGGCCTTCCTCACGAAAGATGTGTGTGAACTGCAACCCCTCACGGAACCTCGTACAAGACGTTTTTTTCGGTGCACAACGATTCGGTGGATCTCAAGATAGTCGAACGTGGCTCTCCTGGCTCCCTTAGGCTCGGAAGACCCGAAAAGATATGCTCCTCGATTGCGCTGAGCCGCCCCAGCGGATATTTTCGGTCAGAGACTTCCGTCCGAGCACGCACAATCGAGTGATCTCCTTTGAGTCGTGCAGAAAGAGAGAGGGGGAGTGCAGCAACAGGAAAGTGTGCGTATGAAAGGAATAATTCTAGCCGGTGGGTCGGGCACGCGTCTTCACCCAGTCACTTTGGCCGTGAGCAAGCAGCTCCTTCCGATTTACGACAAGCCGATGATCTATTATCCGCTCTCGAGCCTTCTATTGGCGGGTATTAGGGAGGTGCTCATTATCTCCACCCCGCAGGATCGGCCGGCGTTTGAGCGGCTCTTGGGAGACGGCTCAAAATTGGGTGTTGCGTTTAGCTATGCGGAGCAGCCGAGCCCAGACGGACTAGCACAAGCCTTTATCATCGGACGGGACTTCATCGGCAACGATCGAGTCGCCCTCGCTCTAGGTGACAACATATTCTTTGGGCACGGGTTTCCTGATCTCCTGCGAGATGCTGCAGCACAACAAAGTGGCGCAACGGTCTTTGGATATAGGGTTCGTGACCCAGAACGCTATGGAGTGGTTGAATTCGACGCGCAGGGAAAGGCTACCAATCTCGTTGAAAAGCCTACTCATCCGAAGTCTTCGTATGCAGTCACAGGTCTTTACTTCTACGATAACCAGGTCGTTGAGATTGCTCAGAACTTAAAGCCCTCTCCGCGTGGGGAGCTCGAGATTACTGACGTGAATCTTGAGTACCTTCGCCGGGAGCAGCTCAACGTGCGGATCATGGGACGTGGAATGGCATGGCTTGATACGGGAACCCACGAATCGCTCTTACATGCGTGTAACTTCATCGAGACTCTTCAGGAGCGCCAGGGTCTTATGGTTGCTTGTATTGAGGAGATAGCCTTTAACATGGGCTACATCAGCGCAGCACAGCTCGAGCAGTTGGCTGAAGGAATCAAGAAAAGCTCATACGGGCAGTACTTGCTAGCAGTGCTGAAGGAGCACGGCACGGTACGATAGCGAGCACTGTACGATAGCGAGCACTGTACGATAGCGAGCACGGTACGATAGCGAGATGGAGCAAAGAGCTCGCTTCCGCGAGATCTCTCTGAGCGCTTAGTCCGCATCCGCTCAATTGCCAAAATCATACTGATCCTCTTCATGGCTCACTACTGTGAGGTAAGGAGGATCGTTATATGGCAAAAAACAGTGGGACACCGCATGGGACGGGCGCGGCTCAGCGAGCCTCGAAAAAAAGAGGGAAGAGCCGCTCGAAACTTCGAAGTGCAAAGCATACTCGGCGGCAGCTCAATACAGGAGGCTAGCGAAACGAGGAAAACCTCCCCCTTCTCGAGACGGGGAGGTTTCGCCTAGCTTCCTTCGTAGCCTTAATATGATCGCTTGTTTGCCTGTAGAACTGTTTTGCGCAAACGAATCGACTTAGGCGTAACTTCTACTAGCTCATCGTCACGAATGAACTCGATCGCTTTCTCGAGCGTCATCGGTACCACGGGTGAAAGGATGATGTTCTCATCCTTACCTGCGGCGCGAATGTTCGTGAGCTTCTTCTCGCGGCAGATATTCACATTGAGATCGTTGTCGCGGTTGTGCTCTCCTACGATCATCCCTTCATACACTGGGTCTCCAGGCTGAACGAAGAGATTGCCTCGTGGTTGAAGGTGGAAGATTGCGTAAGGGATCGCCTCACCTTGCCGATCGGCGGTGAGCGAGCCAGTTGTTCGCGAAATGAACTCGCCTTTATAAAGCTCGTATCCTTTGAGATACGAGTTCATTATTCCGGTTCCTCTTGTGTCGGTAAGGAACTCATTGCGATATCCGATCAATCCTCGTGAGGGGATGTCGAATTCCAACCGTACGCGTCCCGAGCCGTGGTTCACCATATTCACCATCTTTCCGCGTCGAATCGCGAGTTTTTCGGTGAGTACGCCAATGTACTGCTCGTCGCAGTCGATCAGGAGATGCTCGATAGGCTCGTGCTTCTCACCGTCGACAGTCTTGAAGATGATCTGAGGACGCCCGACAGTGAGCTCGAATCCCTCACGGCGCATCGTTTCGATCAGGATGGCCATCTGGAACTCACCTCGGCCGCGCACGATGACGCTCTCGTCCTCTTTTGAGTCTTCGATCTTGAGAGCGACATTGAACAGAGCCTCTTTGTAGAGGCGGTCCTTGATCTTTTGTGGCTGAACGAGCTTTCCTTCCTTACCGGAGTACGGCGAGGTGTTGGCCATGAATTTCATGGAGATGGTTGGCTCGTCTACCGAGATGCGCGGTAGCGGCTCGGGTGCCTCGACCGTACATATCGTATCACCGATAGCCACTTCCTCGATGCCTGACAGGATGATGATCTCTCCTGGCTCCGCCTGCTCTACCTCCTCAAAGGAGATTCCCTGGTACACCTGGAGCTTGGTTACTCGCAGCGGCTCAGCCTTTCCGCTCTCACCGATTCGAGCGAGGCGCTCGTTTTTGCGTGCCTTGCCGTTGAACACGCGTCCGATTGCAAGCCTTCCGAGATAATCAGAATACGAGAGGTTGGAAACGAGCATCTGAAAAGGCCTGTCGGGATCGTAGGATGGTCCCGGAACAGTCTTTACGATCTCGTCGAAGAGCGGAGCAAGGCTCGTTCCCCGCTCGTCGAGTGAGGTTTGAGCGATACCATCGCGGCCGATAGCGTAAAGCAGCGGGAAATCGAGCTGGTCTTCAGTGGCATCGAGGTCGATGAAGAGGTCGTACACCTCGTTCAAAACTTCCTGCGGACGAGCGTCGTGACGGTCGATCTTGTTGATTACGACGATAATCGCGAGCTTCGCCTCTAAGGCTTTCTTGAGTACGAAGCGAGTTTGGGGCAGGGGGCCTTCGGATGCATCCACCAGTAGGATAGCTCCATCGACCATCATCATCGCGCGCTCTACCTCGCCGCCGAAGTCGGCATGGCCTGGGGTGTCGAGGATGTTGATCTTGACGTCCTTCCATCCGACTGAGCAGTTCTTGGCGGAGATGGTGATACCGCGCTCGCGCTCGAGGTCCATGCTGTCCATCACTCGGTCTGCCACGTCCTGGTTGGCCCGGAAGAGGCCGCTTTGACGGAAGAGGTGGTCAACAAGGGTTGTTTTGCCATGATCGACGTGAGCGATGATGGCGATGTTGCGAATATTGGGGTTAGTAGATGTGTTTTTCGAAGTCATGCGGCCGGGATGGTAACGTGACCAGCGTTTTTGTTCAATCAGACGGGGCGTTTTAAGGCTGAAAACGCCCTTTGATTCGAGAGTTTTCTGATAAAACTGTTTCATTCGCAGCAAAAATGGGCCCCGAGCGGCTCTTTCCAGTTGCCGAACCACCGTATCGGGTCGATAACGTGCTCTGTAGCCGGCTTGAGTATGCTCTTGTGCTGACCTGCCGTGCTAACCCTCCAGGTACATCAAGGTGAGCCATCGGGGCTCGCGGTCTAGTAAGGGTTGTATGAGTAAAGACTCTTTCAAATCAGACGCAGCCCTTCCTGTCAGCATCATCGCCGCTATGTGCGTTGGGGCAGTTGTCGGGGTGGCGCTCGGCCCACACGCCACCCCCCTGGGAGTATTCGGGAAGCTCTTCGTGCAGCTCATCAAGATGATGGCGATACCGCTCGTATTCTTCTCGATCCTCGAGGCGCTAGTGGCTACCTCCATATCGTGGAAGAGCGCTGGAAAACTGCTCATCGTCGTAGCGATCAACTCGACCTGTGCACTACTGATCGGATTGACCCTCTCTAATCTGATTGAGCCCGGGAAGGGCTTCATAGTAGAGAGCGACTCAGCAAGCGAACCGATAGTAGCAGTGAAGGAGTTCGACCTGCACACCGCCCTCAATACGATTGTCCCGTCGAGCATCTTGCAGCCATTCGTCGAAAATAACGTCATCTCGGTCGTGCTGCTCGCGTTGCTGATAGGAGGTGCGGTTCGACGGCATCTGCATACCCCCACAGCGGATTATGCAGTCGGGCAATTCGAGAAGATGATAGGCACGGTATTGGCGGTGTGGAGTATTGTGCTGAATTGGCTCGTGCGCCTTGTTCCGATCGCCGTATTCTGTGTTACAGCTCGCACCGTGGGAGAATATGGGTTCGCACCCTTTCGAGGGCTCGCCTGGTACGTCGGATTGGCGCTCTGCGGCTTGCTGATCCACGTTGCTATTGTCTATCCGGTCTGGCTGCGAATCGTGGCGGGAATGTCGCTCCGCCAATTCTGGAAGCATGCAAAACGTCCCGTCGTATATGCCTTTGGCACCAACTCAAGCTTGGCCACTCTGCCATTGACTCTTAACGCCCTCGATGATCTCCGTGTGCCGAAGTCTGCGTCACGGCTTGGGGCCTGCATCGGAACGAACCTCAATAACGACGGAATAATCTTGTACGAAGCGATGGCCGTGCTCTTCGTTGCACAAGCGTACGGTATCGAAATGTCTGTCGCTCAACAGATAACGACAGCGCTCTTGAGCCTCGCCGCAGCGATCGGTGTCGCTGGAATCCCGGAAGCTGGGGTAATCTCATTGTCCCTCGTCCTGACCGCCGCCGGATTGCCCCTCGAGATCTTGCCTATGTTGTTGACGGTTGACTGGATCATCGCTCGAGCGCGATCGATCACGAACGTTTTGAGCGATATGACGGTGTCGATCGGGATCGCCTCTTTGGAAGGTCGAAGACAATAGGGCGAAGGCTATCCACGAACTTATTGTAGCCAATGGCGCTCTGGTTCGGGTCTTGAAAACGCTGGCAGCAGATACATCAGAGACACCCCACCCACCACCAGATACTGCACCGGGGACCTGTTCTATTGGCAGAGCGCGTCAGGGCATGAAGTAGATCTTGTAATTGATCCGGGGGCCGTGCGTGATCCCAGTTGAGATAATCCCGTGGAAGAGTGCCATTCACGAGCCTCTGCTAGGGGCTTGATACGCCCGAGGGCAGCGGCGGTGGCATTCTCGGCGACGCGCGCTGGTTCACAAAGGAGCCGGAGTAGCTAAGCGGATTCGACTTATATCCACATCGCTCGCGTTGGATTATTGCTCTCGGCGTCGTCGGATAGCCTTGAGGAAGGTAAGAAACTTCTTGAGCGACTCCTCCAGCATCTTTCGGAGGAAGGTGTTGTCGGCAAACTCCTCGTGCTGAGTAATCATATAATCGATAAAGCGTGTCTTTTGAGCAGACGACACATCGAAGATACTTACCTCTATTGATGGTTTGGAATTGAGTAGTCGGAAGCTGATATACGGCAGGACGAGGTACAGATACGGTATGAGATCGTCCCCGGTAGCTTTGATACCTTCAGCTCTCAGCCAATCCGTGTACAGATCCTCAAGGTGGTCTCCCAACTCTCGTACGTTCGGTTCAAGCATCTCGGGTCTCCAATAGCGCCTGCGGTGTAAGTTTATGCTATCGAGATACCAGAATACGAGTTCGTGAGGATCAATCGGCTTCTCGGCTGGGTATCGGTTCAGGATCTCCTGATTCATGGTGCTCCTCCTGGTTGAATATGAGTCTCATGAAGTTAGTTCGGCGGAAGAGCTCGAAAGTTGCGCATCACCGTGAAATTTTAATTGTTAAAAAGCTCTGATGAATTTCGCAGATCAACCCAAGAGCCGCTTTCGTAGCAGGGAGGGGTTTTGCTTCGCCTCCCTAAGGAAGCGAGGCAAAACCTATGTTTCCTCGCACGTGAACGTGCTCGTGAACGTGAACGTACCCGAAACAAAAACCTCAAGTTTTTCGGGTACGTTCACGTTTACGTGCACGTTCACGTGGTTATTTCAAAAGTGAGACTATGGGGTAGGTTTTGCCGCGCCTCCCTAAGTGAGTTCCCTGCCTGCTTAGCCGAATGCTAATTAAGGTGCATGGAGGTTACGCAAAAGTCCCTGAAGGTATACCCCAGCATAGCAGCACCTAGGATCAGCCACGCTGAATTCACTTTGAATCTTAGCAACAACACGGCGCTGCTGATAGCAAGCAGGGTCGTGAGCGGATCGATCACAGCCGCTCTGCCAAGTTGCACAGTTACGGCAGCCATGAGAGCCAAAGAGGATGCATTTACGCCATCCAGAAATGCACCAGCTAGGGCGGATCGTCTGATGCGAGGGATGAGTGGCCCGGAGAGTGCAACAAATACGAAAGACGGCAGAAAAATAGCCACCGTTGCGATAAATGCAGATGTTGGACCTCCCAGTATATAACCGATAAAGGTCGCCGTCGTGAATACGGGCCCGGGAGTCACCTGGCCAACGGCTGCTGCATCTAAAAGTTGCACCTCCGTCAGCCAGCCCCATTTATCGACGAGGCTCCCACGCAGGAACGCCAGTAACACATACCCACTTCCGTAGAGCACTGAGCCGATCTTCAGAAAGAACACAAATAAGGTTGATGGCGCGAATGGAGCACCATCTGTCTGGCCCGGCAAATGCGAGGATAACGCCGCAGGGAGAACAAGTAGAGCGAGCGAGACCGCAATCATCAGCAGCAACGAGGTAAGCCGTGGTCTCTGCCCCATTCGTGCAAGAGTTCCCCAGCGTACGAGCCCCGTTAGTAACCCAGCGCCGAAGAGGAGCGTGAGTTCGTCGAATCCAAGGAGTGCCAACCCGAACGACACTACCGCGAGGCCCATCAGAAGGCGGTTCTTGAGAGCGCTTCCTGAAAGCATCCAGATCGCTTGTGCGACCACAGCGATGATGACCGGCTTCACAGCGTAGAGGATCCCAGAGATCTCGGGTAGCGAGCCGAAAGCCACATATCCCCACGCGATGAGCGATACGATCAAAGCTGCTGGAAGGATGAAGCACACGCCGGCGAGAAGAAGTCCCAGGTACCCACCCTTGAGGTAGCCGAGGTGGATCGCCATCTCCGTCGAGTTGGGACCTGGAATGAGGTTTGTTGCTCCAAGGAGATCGAGGAACTCAGCCTCTGACAGCCATTTGCGGCGGGTAACAACCTCCTCTCGCATGAGGGCGATGTGTGCGGCCGGGCCTCCAAAGGCGGTACATCCGAGTCGTAGAAAGAGTCGGCAGAGAGTGAGGAGCTCGGTTCCTTCGGGCCTGTGTGGCGAGTGCTGGGTCATGCGATAAGCCTACTATTTCCTGTCTAGCTTTGCGTCCATGGACCACGGACCCGCTCCGACGACAAGCAAGAAAAGGAGGCTCATCAGCATGCTCCAGTCCGTCCGTGCATCGTGAGCCATCTTCCAGAAGCCATCTCTGAGAAGTATTGGTGGCTTGGTAGAAGCGATCGCCACGAGCATAATCCCAAGCAACACCCCACACGTCGGTCGAGTCAGTAATCCCAGCAGCAGTAGGATACCGCCTAGGATCTCACATCCCCCTACAAGCGGCGCGAGAAGATCGGGAGAAGGAATTCCGATCTTCGCGAAGCGACCTATTCCAAGCTCGGCAGGAAAGAGAAACTTTTGGATCCCTTCGGACAGGAAGACAACCCCTACAATTATCCGTATCAGGATGACGGCCCGAGGTGCATGAGTTGTATAGAGGCTGCGAAGCTCGACTTTCATACAAGTGCCCTTTCGTGGGACGAACTGGAGTGGGATTCCCGAACTCCGGAGTCCGTCCCAGCTCTAACGCGCTTTTAGGCACCGATGCAACATTGAGAGTGCGTCAAAGTCGGGAGAAAAGCATGAGGAATATCTACCCAACCCCCACTTTCTCGCGGCGGGTAGGTTTTGCCTTGCTTCCTCAGGTCAGTATTCGAGATGTGGGCGAGATACGATCTCTCCGTCGTCAAAAGAACAGGGAATTGACCAGCCCGCAGAGGTTGCTATAAAGCCCAGGCAGAGCGTGATAGTGCGCATACAACCTTTATTCGCTCAACTATGTTAGTGGTTCAACTATGAAAACCAAGTATGCAGTAATCATAGGCGCAAGTCGTGGTATCGGACAGGCAATCGCCAGCACGTTGGCGCGTAAGGGGTACACGGCGGTTCTAGTAGGCCGATCGAGGGATGGTCTCGAAGAGACAGCGAACCTTTGCGAAGCTCATGGAGGTGCCAAGGTCGTAGTCGGTGACATCACGACTGATCTTCCTCGTATCGTTCGTGAGATTCAGGAGATCACGCCAGAGGTACATTTCCTCTGGCTCGGTGCCGCTGGTTACAGCGAAGATCCCGTATCCCGTCTGGAACCGACTTCGATTCGGGACCTCGTTCGTTCTGGGTTCGAATCGCTGGTAGAAACAGTTCACTCTCTGTATCCCTTGCTGATCGAGGGCCGTGGTCACATCGTCGGAGCCTGTTCCGATTGGTCTGACTTTCGTTCAGGGGGGCCGAGTGTGTTTGGTTCTACGAAAGTAGCCCTTGCCGGATTCCTCGACAAACTGCGAGATGAAGCGAAGAGCGACGGCATACGTGTTTCCGCCCTCAAGATGGGAAATGTTGGCAATCTCGGGGGATTCGGGCTTGCGGATCTCGAGCGGCAGCAACGAGAAACAGGAACTCGATTGGTAGCGCTACAAGATGTGTGCGATGCGATTGAGTTCATCATATCTCGCAACACCGGAACGGTGTCCGAGCTGACATTGGTGCCGGCGGATGTGGCTTAGTTGGCGCTGCTGATGAAGATCGTTGTTATTGATAGCGCCACATGCGGACATGGCGGGCTCTCATGGGACGCGATAAGTTCATTGGGAGAGGTCGCTCTACACCCGCGCACGAGCGAGGACGAGATACTCTCTCGCATGCAGGGTGCGCGCTGTGTGCTGACGAACAAAGTGCCGTTCTCGAGGAAAACTATCGAGTCCTTGCCCCTGCTAAAGTACATAGGGGTGACTGCTACTGGATATAATATTGTCGATGTCGACGCAGCTCGCGAGGTCGGGATCGCCGTTACGAACGTCCCCGCCTACTCGACAACATCGGTGACGCAGCATGTATTCGCTCTAGTGCTCTCGGTGTACTCGCAAGTTCACCGATACGACCACCTCGGACGAGGGGGCGCGTGGTCGCGCAGCCGCGATTTTTGCGTTTTAGACGACAAGCTCGAGGAGCTCGCGGGCCAAACCATAGGGATCATCGGGTATGGGAACATTGGGAGGCGGATTGCAGCCGTAGCAGAGGCTTTCGGTATGAGCGTGCTAATCCACTCTCGCTCTGAACTCGGACTTCCCAGCCAAGTTCCGCTCGCACGCTTGTTAGAACGCTCGGATATCGTCACCCTGCACTGCCCGCTATTTCCGGAGACTCGTAAGATGGTTAATGCTGAGTTTCTGAATTCGATGAAACGTTCGGCGATCCTCGTGAACACTGCTCGTGGAGGGCTAGTCAATGAAGACGCGCTTTATACGGCCCTGTCGCAGAGAATCATTCGTCACGCCTGTCTTGATGTCTTGGAAACAGAGCCGCCGCTGATCGCGAATCGATTGCTGACTCTCGGGAATATCACCGTGACGCCGCACGTTGCCTGGGCCAGCGACGTTGCACGCCAGAGGTTAATCGACGAGTCGATTGAAAATCTCCGCGTTTTTATGCAGGGAGGCGCACGAAATCGTATCGTGTAGTGTGAGGGGGTATTAGTAAGCGAGGTTGCTGAGCTTAACTACCTTGTTTTGACTGGTGGCTCCTCTGACGATGCCGTCACTATCAAGCTTGTAATGGCCTGTGAGGCCCTTAAAAGAGATGCCGAAGAGATTTTTCTGAAACTCCTCAGGTGAGCCACTCCTTTCGAGAGCTTTGAGCACGAGCGTCATAGCATCGTATCCTAGGGCTACAAAGAGGGGCTGGGACGGTGCTTGTCCATACTGTTGCTTGTAGAGGCGCTCTATTTCTTGGAACTCTTCTGAGTTTGAGTCCCAATCCAAACAGTACAGGTCCAGGCTGGTTTTGCCGGCATTGCTCAAGAACCCGGGGCTCGTAAAGCTAGCTAAGCCAAAGATCGCCGGGAGAAAACCAACGTTATTGGATTGCTTTACAAAGAGCCCTGCCTCGTCCCAACCGATCAGAAGCACCGTATCTACGTTGAGACGCTTCATCCTGATGATCGACGCTCGGAAATCTGAGGATGCTGGGTTGTACCCCTCGACGAGGACTATCTTGCCAGCGTAGCTGTCTTTGAATGCGTTGACGATTAGCTGCGTGAAGCTCTCGCCCTGGTTGTAAAATACAGCGACTCGCTGTGCTTTGTGATTCGAGATAGCTTTCGCAAAATTAGCACCGTGCCCATCGGCATAGTAACCGAGACCCAGAGTAAGCTCGCCAGCCTTGGCGATCTCGCTGCTGGCATCAAGGCTATTTGCGATGAGAACCCTGTCGCGATCGGCTTTCGGAGCGAGAGCCAGCACTCCGTTGTAGGTTGGCGAGAGTACAATCAAGGGCCTTTCGGCCTTGAGTTTCTCATAGGCGCTGACCGAGTTTTTGACTGTAAATTGGTCGTCTTCGACGATCAGTTTTATCCGATCTGCCTTAAATGCTCGAATCGCTAACTCAATCCCTCTCAGGTTCTGTTCGCCTAAAGATGCCACAGGTCCCGAAAGCGGCCCGAACCAACCGACAGTTACCACGGCCTCAGCGCCCTTAAGAGTTTGCGCCTGTAGGGGAGCCACAGCGATAAGCATAGCGGCCCAAAAATAGGCTGCTTTACACCAGGTGTTCATAATCATACGCGCGTCACTTTCATAGCTCTCTTAGTCTATCGCAGCCAATTTCAGAACTGTATGGAGCAAGACATTGGCGCCATTGATACAATCATCGTCGGTCGAAAACTCGCGAGGGTTGTGACTGACGCCTCTCGCAGAAGGAACAAAAAACATGACCGTTTGCGTGAAATCTGCGAGTGCCTGAGAGTCATGTCCTGCGAAGCTCATCAGGCGCGTGTGTGAGAGATTGAGGGAGTCAGCGGCACGTTCGACGGCGTGCATGAAATGCTCGGACATCAGGGCGGGCTGCTTCTTCTCTATGAACTGCGCCTCCACCTGTAGTCCGTATTCAGTTGCGACCTGTGAGGCTAGTTCGAGTAACGCATGCTCGAGTGCCTCGAATTGAGCAGGAACGCCGTGCCGAAATTCCATACCGAGGATGGCTTCGTTCGGAATAATGTTAAACGTGCCGGGGCTCACAGAGATCAATCCAAAATTAACCACCCCCGGCGAGTATTCATCAATAACCAGGCGTCTGGCACGTTCCGAAAACACAGCAGCTCCTTGAAAGGCGTCTTTGCGCCGATGCATGGGCGTTGTTCCTGCGTGTCCAGCCTCCCCGACGAATCGCATGCGATACGAGCTCAGGCCAACGATAGCAGGAACGATACCTATGTTTACGTTGCCCTCCTCGAGGCGCGTGCCCTGTTCGATGTGAACCTCGACATATCCATAGATACTCGAAGGTGAGCGCTTAGCGCTCAGCATAGATTCGTCACTGAGTCCGAGTAGGCGCTGTCCCTTCAGCAGATTCTCTCGACCGCCGCGAGGATTTTCGAGGTGGGAGAGAGAGAGCTTTCCAGCGATCGCCGAGCTGCCCAATAGACCGAGAAGGCTACCCTCTTCATCAGTGAAGTTGATTACCTCGAGGTCGAAGGGGAGTTTAGCTCCTGATTCGCGCAGTGTCCTTAGGACCTCGTATGCTGCCAGTACCCCCAGGACCCCATCAAAGCGCCCCCCGTAGATCACGCTGTCGAGATGCGATCCTATCAGGAGCGTCTTTGCCTGAGGAGAGGTGCTCCGCAAAATAGCCGATTGGTTCCCAGCACCATCAAATCGATATTCGAACCCATCCGCTTCAATCATCTTTTGGAACCAGCCTCGAATGGCTTGGTCAGCGGAGCTCAGCGCCGGGCGAGATACGCCGCCGTCACCGGTGTCGCCGAACTGAACCTGCTCGCCGAGTGTCTTTAGGAATCGTTCTGTGTTGATCGTCTTCGTCATAGGAGCTGTTGAGTAGTTATGCAGTAGAATCAATTGAATGATCGGTCATACACGCGGACATGTACGCGCGTATTCCGTGACCTGTTCAACTGTTTCGAACCATGGGTTGGGATTCACCACCGAAACCCGCGACAGACGATCTATGAAATCATCATGACCATCGCCAGACGCCTCCAAAATATAGCTCCCGGAGGCCACCCATCCAACACCTAGCGTGCGACCTTCCCTATTGGGGGTAATGAATCGTGGTAGCATGGTACGAATCTGGGAGTCGAAAAATGCATATGCCCCGTTCTCTACGTCTACTCCTTCGTACGCCCCATTGAGATTAGTGCTCGGATCGACAACATCGAGTGAGGAATCATCGAGAAATACGAAGATGAAATCAGGCACTTTCATTGTAAACTCTTCTAGTTACGAGACGGAGCAGTGGATTTGAGGGGGGGGCAAGAGTCAAACCAGCGCGCTTATAGCTTAGTCGACACCGAAACGGTGTTCCTATTGAGTGATTTAGGGTCTTTTAATTATTCTTGCTACCGGTAGGTTTTACCTCTTTTCCTTCGGTAAGCGTTCGACGACATAAAGTAGAGACCTTCCACGACGAGACTACGAGCATGCTGGCATAGTGATGCGACTTCAATCATTCCCATCAACTCGACAACCTCTTCAACCAATAGATGTGCGGCAGCACCTGACAGATTTGCGCAGAAGCCAGCTCGGGACTTCTAAGTTCGTTGGAGCGGTCAAAGAGTTGTCGGAGTCACAGAGCAAGACTCTGAATACCTTTCTCGAGAGCAATTCCGAGTGCATCGCTGGTCAACAGGTTAATCCCCGATTCCGTGATGCGTGCGAGCGCTTGTTGTCTCGCTACTTGGAGCTTGCGCGTCGTCGAAATATGACGATTGAGCCGGTTGAGAACTGCATTCCTGTTTTTCAGGAGCTGGCGAAGGAGCTTCGACACAACTGTGTAACGTTCAAGTTGCCGCCGGAGAGGCTTGTCACGGCGACCCTTCTCAGCGAGCAGCCGCTGGGTGACCTGTCAGAGGACAAGAGGCTCGCTCCCTTTTTTCGTCGATTCCGTGGCCTTGTAGCTCGAGCGGTCACGAGCAATCCGTCTGACCCTCACGGATATCTGCACGATCTGTATTCTCGATTCTCGACATGTGAAACGCAGGAAGCTCGACATGAGGTTCTACCACTCACCGCACCTACCCTGCTCTTTGTGGCCAAGACTTCGCGAGATCTTGCTCCCTTGGAGCGGCTGGCGTTATTTCGAGCCGAGCTGAAATCGTTGCTCGAAGCGAAGGAATTTCAGCCGCTTTTTGAGCTCTTCCTCAAAGACTCCGCCCGTAGCAGATTTCTCGAAAGCCTCTTGATTCGTTTGAAGGCGAAGAAATGTCGCCCATTTCTGAACGAGACAGCGAGACTCTACCAGGAGATCGCTGATGATAGTTCCTTCTCGAAGCTCCTGCCGCGTCGCGCCGATATCCTTGTTGCAGTGCTCCGGCACGGTGATAAGGCCAAGGCGTTCCTCACAGGGATGTTGGCGCAGGAGGTTCGTATCACGGAGTTAGCGCAGCGTTGTGGTGAGCCGCTGACCGCCAAGGATATACGGGTTCTCTGCCTTCGAACGCCTCTCAAGGCGCACAATATGGAGGCGCAACTACGTGAGAAGTGTCCTCGGAATGCAGGATAAGAGATCTGTTAGCCTACCTGAGCGACTGCCTTGGTCTTAGTCGGTGTCGAGATCTCCGCCCCAAAGTATCGACTCGCAAGCACGTCCGCAGCGTACTCCGCTCCGGCCTTAAGTTCCTTTATAATCGGGCGCTGGCGCTCTTGAAGCGCTAAACGAGCATCCCAAGCTTCAGCCAACTTTGCTCCGAGGTTTTCAGATGTCAACGAGGCTAGCTCTAATCCGTAGTCCTCGCATTTGAGAAGTCTTAGGTAGCCGCGTACCTTAGGAGCATAGATCAGACCTACCACTGGGATCTCGACCGAAGAAGCCAAGACGATCGAGTGAAAGCGCATACCTACTAGGAGACCACACCGTCCCAGTACTGCCTGAATGTCGTGGCTTAAGTACGTGGTGTTGGTGAGCACCTTGCCGTTTACCATCGACGCGAGCTCGTTGCAGGTTCGCTCATCCATCGGATGCGTGCACACTATCAGAGGTTGAAAGGGTTGTTGCGCGGCCTGCTGCGCGCGAGAAATCGCCTCCGCAAGCATGGTCAGGAATGATTGAGGGTTCTGTAGCCGCTCGTTTGGCTTGAGCCAGCTGTCGAGGTAGCTGGTGGCGTTTACGGCCAGTATCGGCTTCTCAGGATCGAGCCCTATTTCGTTCAGAATGCGAACAGCAACGTTGTCAGATGAGACGGGATTGATGAACGCAGCGTCGCCTGTCAGTTCAATCGGCTGAGTTACACCGATCTCCTTGGCGAGCTTCTCGCTATCTCGCTCGCGCATCATGACGAGGTCACATCCGTTGATGGTCCACTTTGCGAAGAGTCTACTGATAGCGTTTTGAAAGGGCCCGATGCCGCAGCTGTAGGCCACCATCTTGCAGCCAAAGAGGCGCGCGAGCGGCACCAAGAACACCAGGGTTATGAGATAATTGAATGCCGGATTGAATAGCTTCTTACCGAAGATGATGCCGTCACAGATCAGCGCACAGTCGCTCTTTGCGAAGCATCTGAGGGTGGGTAGCCCGAGCAGTCTGATGCTGAGGGTCCACGGCATTACATTAATCGCTTTGACGTTGTATTTGTCGCCGTAGTGCTTCGTAACCCAGTCGGGGTTGATCGTCGGAACGAAGAACTCAGCATCGGGGTGTCTCTTCGAGATACTCTCCATAATACTGGACATGATCGCCATGTCGCCGAGATTTCGACCGGAGTTGTTGCCGAGTAGGGTGATACGAGGATGTGCGCCTTTCATAGTGGGTCTCTCAAGATGCTCTGGTGTGCTGCAGCAAGAAAACACAGCCCACAGATTACCTGTCTTTGTATGGTTTTGACCGTGGGATGGCAAGTGCGCCCCCGCCAGAAAGTACTTTTGGGAAGCTACCCGCTCTTGAGATAGATTCCCGCTTGTCCCGATGTGGCAAAAGGCTCGCGCACTGCTAACGAGGTGAGACGCGACCTTGCTAAGGTGCTGTAGCTGAGTCGACAGGTGTTCGGCAGTTTATCGAGCACCAGGGCGGGACGCAGACGGGAGTTGTCACATTTTTCTGAACGATGAAAATGGGTTAAGATCGCAGTGGGGAGATCCTGGGCGCTTGTGAAAAAAGACCGATAATCGCGACGTAGGATTTCAGGTAGTGTACACTAGTATAAGAAACTCACCTCGCGAGTATGATGGTGTTCAAGTTACTCAACGTCATACGTGGTAATCCCACGAGCCAAAAGAGCGAGACGCTCGCTCCTCAAGCACCCGATCCAGAGGTGCTCGCTCGCCTTGCGCGTTTGAAAGCCGAGGATCGTCAAGCGGTCGACGCGGCTCGGCAACGGTTGACCGACGCATACCAGACCTTTCTGGGGCAGCTCGACCGGGCGTACAAGACCAAGAATGCAGAGCAGCGACTTCGAATCGAGGCGAACTACGCCGTGTGGGCTGCGTTGTTCGAAGTGCTGAAAGAGAACTTCAAGGATCTTTGGGCGTTCCTCGGTGTGGTTGACGCAGATGTCGAGGGCTGGTTTCGCATCTCACCCTCGGGGAGTCCGCTGGGCTTCATGACGATTGGGCGTGAGGGGTACAGCTTTGCAGCAGGCATTGAGCAGAATTCGAGGCGCGGTGTGCCTTTTCCCAAGAAGTGGTTGACGGTATCTCTGGCACACGCCACCGGGTACGCTAGTGGTATCGGCGATGAGCGCATGGTCGGACGGGTGGAGCCGGTCGATGAAAACTTGGTAGGGCTCGAAAAATGCACCGCTAAAATAGGCGATCACCAAGAGGAAGGGGCTCTGGCTCTCAAGAACCGCGCGACCAGTTTTCCGCTCGTGTTCACGCTTTCGAGCGAGACCCACGGACAACACATGACGCAGGTGCCGGTTTCTGCTCTTGAGAAGTACACTTTGGCGGAGATGGTGCAGCCACTGATTGTGGCGCTCACTCACGATGATTTGCGAAAAGCCACGGATCTCTTGCCGACCAGCCAGCGTCTGATGCTCAAGTAAGACGCCTCTCGGCTCTTTAGAGCGCGTAACAAAAATATCCTCGTCGCGAGGCCACGCGAAAGGTCGAGGGGCAAGGATGCAGGCTCAAAAGGCGCGGAGACGTGCCCTCTGTGGCACGTTGAGCACATTTTGAGCCGAAGAC
>JBIIOE010000084.1:0-16371 GCA_044337105.1 Bdellovibrionota bacterium
GCATCCAGGGTTCCGGATCCACCGTCCCTCCCTCCACGGGCCCCTTTGATCGGGCCCCGGTCGGGACGGCTCCTTACCTTCCCATACACACTTTAAGTTACAGACCCATTGAGTAAAGTAGCCTGGCACCAGAGTCTCGGCGGGGACGCCGTCCCTCCTTGATCGGCATTCGGGTGGGGCTCGCTCCTACCGCTCCTACTGTGGACGGGGACACTGGAAGGCGCTAACACTCGAAACAACTTCCCTAGCTACTTCCCGAGCAGCGAGTCACAGCGCCTACGACAGGCCCGCAAACAATTCTCACCAAGTACTACGCACTCACTGTGCTTCGATGTGTTGTTCGACTAAAAAGGCCTGATAGAGCTGCGCCGTCGCAGAATCCGTGAACACCACTAATAGCCGCCTCGCTAGGCCGCGATCCGACTCGTTCAGGCCCCCGACGAACTTTTCGAAAGTCCATGTCGGATAGCTCAGTTTGCTCGCTCGGCCGGCGAGATCGCAGAGAGCCTCGAAGAAGTACAAGCTTTGATACTCTCCTCGCTGAGCTCTCTTACGAATATCCGTAAGCGGATCGTCCTCGTGCTCCCGAGACGGTGCACGTATGGGAGGTTCTGCCGCGCGCGGGCCCTCTCTCCTATCGGTCTCTTTGATCGACCCTGCGCAAATACTTGAATCACTAATGAGATTCACAAAGAGATCCGGATTCTTTTTCGGCTCAAGAAGCGCACTCCGCATGAAAGTCTCTATCTGAAGCACTCGCTCCTTGGTGTGCGAGGCTGCCACGTGCTGGCACTGCGCAACGCTCAAATTGAAATCACGAAAGAGGAGCGCAAGAAGGTCGATATCTCTCTCGTGTCCGTGAAGCAGCTCCTCTAGCAGGCGCAGCCGCGTTACCTCTTGTGGAACCTGACCTCTATTTCGCCACGATTTAATTGCATCTTCAGATACACCGGCGGATGCAGCAAGTTCCTTGACCGTCGCACCTGGATTCGCTTCCCATACGCTCCTCGCACGCACGTAATCCTCCTGGCGATACGCGACTCGAGTTACTGTTCGGCTGGTCAGTTCCCGTAGACGAGCCTGCTGCTCAGGATCGGTGAATCCAATTATAGCTTCGAATTTTCTCAGATCTGCCAACTCGTTTATCGCAAGCAACGGTTTTCCCTCCATGCGTATGCGGGGAACAATTCCAACCTGTGCAAGGAGATGCGCTATCTCCACGATCAGATACGACCCGTTGGTTCTTTGAAGTCCAATGCCACCGGACTTCGCTAGATTCACCCAACTGCAAATGTCGAAGAGCCCTCGAAGAAAGCTCCGCCGTTCCTCATCTGTGCCAAGGTGCTCCCACGGCACCCTCTGATTACTGCGCGTAACGAGATTCAGGTGACGACTAAGTGGCAGACTAAGACAATTGACTTCATATCCCTGCCAGGTTGCTTCCTTAAGCTCTCGTGTGCGTGGTCTTATCTTCGCTCGACTGTCGACGACCTGCTCAAAAGCGTTCCCGAGCGTCTCGGCAACAACCTGATTTCTAACTGTTGGCCTGAAATAATAAATAGAGTGGCCAGGATCTACATTTCCGCAGAAGACACCAAGCAAGTACGCGAAGGAGGTGGATTTCTCGTGTGGAATTCGGACGGCAAAACTCTTTACCTTTCGACTATCCCTATCGATGCGTGAAATCGCGTCCGGCAACCGACCATCCACGAGCCAGCCCTTGACTCTGCTCGGCGTCGTACCCAGCGCTGCTGCTATCTGCTCAAACTTCTCTCCTCTTTCATACCTCTGTAGAGCATCTTGGAACGATTGTACTGCGAGGAGCATCGCGCTCTGTTGTTCCTCCCTTTTTTCGAATTGCCCCAGCAATTCGAGGTCTCTCAGGTAGGGCTCAATGATGTGAGAGCGTAGCAGATCTATCCTGGCCTGCACTCGGTCCTGCGAGGATTCCTGCGCCGCCTGCGTTTTCCCGAGCCTGTCATTATTCGGCTGCGGATCACCTGGCACACTCAGCGACATCTACTCTTCCCCATCAGCACACTTCCTCTACAGCTTTCGTACCTCTGGTCAGCTGCCGTTCAACTGGTCAAGCCAATATCCTACTACAATTAATTCAACAATAAATTACCAACGCTCAGGCCGCCGCTCTCGCTCGGAAAGACAGGGCTACTCGCTTAGGTTCCACAAAACGTCCGATATCCCGGCTCGTCAAAGCTCGCCGCAGCAGCAAACTCCGCATGAGAGACAAAAGGCTGCTTCAGCGCCTCTACGAGACGATGCATGTAGGTGAAATCCCCCCGCTCCACGCCGTGCTCGAGCGCTTCCTCTACCAAACGATTGCGTGCGATCAAGGCAGGATTCATCGACCTCATCGAGGCAAGCGTCTCCTCTACCGCACGCTGATTCCGTGCCGGTACTATTCGAGATTCCCAGCGGAGCCGCCACTCGCTCAGCTTCTCTGAAAGAATAAAATGAGGGTCGCCCGATAACGCCCGAAATGTCGTTGTGTAATCAAGCGCATGCTTCGCCATCTCCTCGAGCAACCCTTGTATCAGAGCCTCATCACCAGCTTCACTCGTGACAAGCCCCAGCTTTTCTCGGATACCGCTCAGCCACTCGGCGTTGAAGAATCCGGGAAACAGATCCACAAGCTCTTGGGCGCGAGAGCGGGCGTGCTCGCTGTCAGAATCCAGAAGTGGCATCACTGACTCCACCAAACGAGTCAGATTCCACATCATCACACCTGGCTGAGCCCCATACGAATAACGCCCATCGCGATCTATTGAGCTAAAAACTGTGTTAGGCTCGTAGCTGTTCATGAACGCGCACGGACCAAAATCTATACTTTCGCCAGAAACAGCGACGTTGTCAGTGTTCATTACCCCGTGAATGAAACCAACCTGCATCCACTGAGCAACGAGAGCTGCCTGCCTTTTAAATATCGATGTAACAAGCTCGTAATAGCGATCCTCAACGCCCTCGAGCTCTGGGTAGTTTCGCCCTATGACGTAATCAGCCAAAGCCTTGATCGCTGCGAAATCACCGTGCGCTGCGGCGTACTGAAAGCTCCCTACCCTAATGTGCCCGTTGGCTACCCGAGTCTGAATTCCCCCTGGAACCAAAGCCTCGCGAAGCACCTTCTCACCTGTCGCCACCACCGCGAGCGTTCTAGTAGCTGGAATGCCCAGGTGATAGAGAGCCTCGCCAATAATATACTCCCTCATCATCGGGCCGAGAGCGGCGCGTCCGTCACCGCGCCTGGAGAAACCCGTCTTGCCAGACCCTTTCAATTGCAGATCAAAGCGTGCACCATCCGCGGCGCGAACCTCACCCAACAAAATGGCTCGGCCATCACCAAGAACCGGCACAAAATGCCCGAACTGGTGCCCTGAGTAAGCTAACGCCACAGGCTCCGTCCCTGTAGCCACGGCATTACCGGAAAAGAGCGCTAAGAACTCAGGAGACCGCGCTGCATCGATACCAATTCCAAGCCGCTCCGCGAGCGGCTCATTAAGAGCGACCAAAGATGGAGATCCAACTGGTGTTGGCAACACACGCTCATAAAACAGCTCGGGGAGTTTTAGGTAACTAGTAGTAGTAAGATTCATCAGATCCACCCCTCTCGATTTCTCCCTTTCTACTTCTGCAAAGACAGCTCCCAACGATATCAGTCCAGGGAGACTGACGTTGCCTTCCCCAAGCGAAACTACAAACCACCCCTCTTCGCCGTGGGATACTGCGGTCCGACCGCCTGACAATACAGGACAGGTGAATCTAAAGCACCCTGCAATCCTTGGACCCTGAAACTACCGTAGAACGCAGGCACAGTGGATGCCGAAAGAGGTTCAGCTGGAGACGAGCCGCAACCACTTTAGACACATCTCTTCACGAGATAGATCAGCTTACCTTCTATGACATGGATCTACTAAATTGCTCTCTCTCGACACTCTCTAGATTCCCATCGGAAGAAATCTTTAGTTTTCGGTGTACGGAACCATCTCTCGAAGACAATAGGCCTGGGCTACTGAAGTGATAGGTAATAGCTAGTTCACCTTCATGCAAAGTATACACAGCTTTGTCATAGTACGTGTAGGAACCGGGACCATTTGTAGTTTCTCGATTTTCAACTGAGGTTCATGGTCTACATCTCGCGAGCCGGTGACCATTTCTAGAGGAACTGTTCGTGGGTCTACTGCCAGAGCAACCAACTCCTCTGCCCCGGCAAACGACGATTTTCTGTCGCCTGTCATTAGAAGGCGAAGAAAAGACCTAATTACGACCTCCTCTCGCGACGGAGGCCCTGCGGGTTCCGGAAACTGTGTCGCTAGAATGGTGGTACCTTGGCCCGTATCGGCTGTGGCGACAAATCTCCCGGAACCACTCGCTGCGTATGAGTCGCCCGCTGCAAGAACCACAAAATCACCCTTCGCTAGGGTAATCGGATTGCCATTGATTTCGAACGTCAACTCCCCGTCTAAAAGAGTAATCTTCTCCATGCACCATGCATTTACCGCGACCTTGCCGCTTTCGGGGAATCGTCCACTAACATCAGCTACAGATACGTGGACCGGAGAATCCTCTGTTCTGTAGGTTGCAACTGTACAACCTCCGGGGAACTGCGTGGTTCCTAGAGGAAAAATATGATCAAATACCCCGTTTTCAAGTGCTCCAAGAGCCGGCGGGATACTTGAAGGGTGCAAAGACTGCGGCAATTGGGTTGCGGAAAGATTTCTTGATGACCTGACCTCTAGCATGCCTTATTTCCTCTTGAAATTTCTATGCGGTATGGCTCGCTTGAGAGATATAGGCGCATAGCTAAGATGCCGCAGAGTGGACAGTTACAACGAGGCTCAAAATCCCCCTAGAACTAATCCCACAAAGCCAGAGCATATCCCAAACGCTCCGGTACCTATCGAGGCCCAGGTCATCAATGATGGTAAGCGCGAATAGCGCACCTCGAGATCCTGTATGCCCTGCCTTGCCATCGCGAGTTGATCATCGAAAAATTTGTCGGACGCCAACTCTTGCAGCTGTACGGGGCTCTTACCAAATTGGTTTGGTGCCTGCTTGAATGCATGTGCGGCTGCATCACGAATCCGACTAAGAGGGAAAAAGACAGAAAATTCCTCAGTATTCTTCACGGGATTAATAGTTGTCTTCTCTGACCGTATCAACCACTCAAGCCCCCACACCTTTGGAATCGGATTTATGACGGTGAGGTTGTGCAACACCACTGCGGCCCATGCAAGCTTATCGCAGTAGGCTCTTTCCTTCTCTGCCTGCTCGAGTGGTTTAGTGATCGAATCCTTGAAAGCAACATCGATGCGGGTCTTCGCTATCAGGTTGACCACCATGTTTGTTATACCTATTACCGCCACCACGAGACACCCTTGCGCTGAGGCTGAGCCGCTCTGCCCCGCCAACCACAGGGCACCGAGGCAGGTCGGTAACGCTAGGCAGTTCGTAAGGAGCGCGGTCGCGAATCCTGTTCCTTCATAGAGAGGCCCGGTCCGAAACTGAGTATTACCATGCGGTGTGTTGTTAGCGCCCGTGTTTTTCTTAAGCCCCAAAATATCTTGATCCATCTTCAGTTGATACGGCCCCCCCGCACCATTGTCGAGCTGGGAGGCAAACCGCCGAGCCAGATTCAAGAGGTGTCGTACGTCGCCGATGTCACGAATTGGTTTATTTATCCAATCCGTGCTAGGGAACGAACCGCCACCCGAACCAGGAAGAGGCCCCTTAGAGGAGTTGGGAGCATTCTTAGGAGCTTGCGTACTCGGGTAAATGCTGATGTTAAGGGGGGAATCCTGTGGCCCAGGATGCCCACCGAAGCCGTTACGGCGATCACCTCCTTGTGGATTGTTACTGACCATAGAGACTCCCTCCTTTCTATTTACCGGTGTTATATCCAGGCGATACGCTCAGCGGACTACCCGCAAAACGTACTGCATAATCGATCGTAATGGTACGTTTATCAGGCTCATAACGAATCCCAATCTGTTGACCCGAAACATCACGATCTGAACACAGCGCGGTCATCGCAGGGCAGCGCTCACTTGGATCGAGTTCTGCCATAACGATTGATAGGATCGCAGCGTGAGCGGTGTTGAGCCTGTGCGAAGGGAAACGGTCCCGAAGTGCCCCCGGCAATCCCCCGTAATCCGGCGAAGCGGCGAACTGCCTGTTGAATGAATCAGGAATACTCTGAGGATCTAGCGGAAAGGCCCAGTAGCTCTTGCCATTCGGCCCGTTTAACTTGCTATCGGCGCTCAGGTCAGCAGAACCGAACTTGAGCTGTAGCTCCTGTTCCTTACAAACCTCCGCAAGCTGCTCTAGGGTAAGCCCCTCTGGAACCAAAATGGCCTGATGCGAGGACCCGATAGTCGCCCCGACCGAGATCGGACATTTACTAGACAACAGCTCTCTCGACACAGCTCCTGGTGTTTCGACTTTAGCCGGTACCGTCTCCCCAAATAGTTTCTGCCATTCCTTTGCCCCTAGAAATCGATTCGGAAGCTGCTCTCTGAGGCTATCTTCAGACATCCCAGGTTGAGGCGAAATACGAGGAGCGGCACCTCCGCCGCCCGCTACCGGGCCGCCCGAGGCCGTTGCCGTTGGGCCATCCTCCGAACGTGTTGAGAATTTCGGTGCAAACCACCATGCCACTCCACCAACTACCGCAGCGCCCATAGTGGCTAACAAAAACGTCTTTCCAAAAGATGCCTTGCGTAACGGCGGATGCCTCTCGTCGACCACATCGCCGAGCTCTTCCAGAGGCTTTTCCGGAGCCTTAGGTCTTCCCTTCTCTAGCAGCTCCGCTGCCTCCCTACTCGGCAGCGCATACTCTGCACGTTTAGAAAACTCCGCCAAGGACATGCTCTCAAGGCCCTGCTCCTTATTTTCGGCCCGTCGAACCGGCCCGCTATCGTCGATATCGTGGCCGTCCTTCGTGTCCTGTTGCCTGTGCGGATTTCGAAACAAGACTCGTTTAGTTTCAGGATCGTACCCGATTACAGTTAGCGCATGATAGGCGTGCTTTCCTCCGCGCTCCCTGCTCCAACGCAACACGGTGTAGACACTGGTCCCGAGTTCATCCGATACCTTCTTGAACCAGTCCTCTGAGGGCTTCTTACGGTACAGATGCTCTTTGCCAAGAAGCGCGTCGAGTGCCTCTCGATCATGCGGGGATGCCATTCCCGATTCGTGCTGCTTGCCGTCCTTATCAGTGTACTTATCCTTCTTGTTACTGTAGCTCCAGCCCTCCGGCGCGAACGTATTCAGTATTGCCGCCTGTATAGCTTTGGCAACCAAGCTGCGCTCTTCTGAACCATCCCACTTACCAATGTCCGGTGGCAACCGAAGCTCCTTTGATGGATCGGAGGTGGGCACGGGCTTGGTACCATCCTGATCGAGCAACGCGATTGCAATCCTCGTCCACTCGGCTGGGTTGTCGTAGAAGAGCAGCGTTGAGACCGACTCCGCCGCGCATGTTCCATGCGTATCTTGGGTCGTCGTGAACGGATGCTTAAGCTCTATCAACACCTCACGCAGAATACGCAGCTTGCCGGCATCCATACCCGTAGATCCGGACGAAGCAATCTGCTTCGCAAAGGAGGTGAGATGGTGCACCACATCGTGGCCCGCACCACGCTCAGGAGTACCGTCAGCTCGGATATTATCGCGATGCTTAAGGAGGTTGCGCTCTATCTCTTTCGCTGCTTCAACGAAAGAGAACGGTTTCGGATCCCCGTCGAATGTAACAGAGCCTAGCTTAACGAGCTCAGTCAGAAGCCCCTTGTATGACTCCAGGAACGCCAGGTCGTGGTTCTCATTTAGACGAACCTGCTTAACAAACGTCGCTACATCGTTGGGGGCTAAATCTCTAATACTCATATCTACTACCGTTACTCAGGTCGAGTTCCCTCTTCCGCCGATATCCCGCTCCCTACCACCCTCCGTGCTCCACAGCATGCTCGCTCGCCCACAGTGAGAGTTAGTTGACGGGGTGTGGCTCCCACGTCCCCTTACTCATCTTTGTATTTCGGTCTGAGATGCGTGCCTATGTTAAGCGGGTTAGCCACTTGAGCTGCATCTTGCACCGAGACCGACCCCACTTGCTGCAGGGTCGGCTGCTGATAATACCGGCCGTACATGCTCGTATTCTCACCTCCACCGAAATCCTTGTTGTGCGCCTGTTGCATAG
Source organism: Bdellovibrionota bacterium (assembly GCA_044337105.1). Taxonomy (GTDB): domain Bacteria; phylum Bdellovibrionota_C; class UBA2361; order UBA2361; family OMII01; genus OMII01. Next base: position 8,207 of record JBIIOE010000084.1, read on the forward strand.
CACCCACAGTGCTCAAGAACCCACCATTAGCATACTCAAGGCTCGAAGATGCTGCGTTATCAGCTCGAACCGCAGAGCCTCCTGAGACAGTGTACCCGTCAAGCTCTCCAAAGATACCCATACCGCGCCCGTCCTGCGGCTTCTGTCCAGGTGAGAACGCACCGGAGTTGATACTTGCAACAACTCCTCCCGTCGCCGAGGCCTTGGCTGCGAACCGATTTCTGGCCTCCCATGAAACCATCGCCGCATGTTGCTCAGCACCTCGGTTAAAATTACCCCCGTACTGTTGGTAACCTGCCTGCCGCAAGTTGGCAGCGGTCTCCTCTCCACCGAGGCGGGCCGCTTCGCTTGCGGCGAGTGCGCTGGCATCGTGCTTCTTGGCGTTTTCAGCATAGATCCCAGCAGAAAGTCCTTCGCTGGTAAGGCCTGCGACACCTCCGATGGCCAGCGGCCCGTATTTCGATCCTGGCTGCCGTCCACCTCCATTAGATCCGCCGGAACTCCCTGGATTTATGGCTTGATCGAGCGAATTCCCCACACCCTGCAGGGTAGACACCCCTCCCTTGAGGAAACCCGCCCCTGCCGTGAAGGCGTCCGCATTCGCGCCGATGACGCCGGCTCGATTCTGAAGGCCAGCACGCTGACGGCCCGCATTCGCACCAAGATACTGCTGCTCAAGCCCCTTCTGATCGAATTCGAACGCACGCTGAGCAAAGCTTTGGGGATTGCCGGCTTTGGGATCAACAGCCTCTCGCATGCCCTTTGCATACGCCGCCTGTCCCATCGATCCCGCATTGCTGGTTGCAAAGGCCGCCTGCTGGTGTTGATAACCCATCGAAGCAGCCTTACCAGCCTCACCAGCGACACCACCGATGGCGCTGTTGAGCATACTTGCGGCGCCTGCCTTCGCTCCAAGCACTATCTGGCCGGTAACCGCAGGAACTGCGAAGTACAGAGCAGCCATAATATAGACGTAGTAGCCGTTGGCGAGATCCAGGTCCGCTCCTGCTCCCAAAGTCAGAAGCGTATCCAACAATCTCCATGCATTTGGCTCCGTCTGGTTCTGTCCAGGCCCTGAACATCTCTCCGCATCAAGGGTTCCTTCCCCGAGAGAACAGACATCGGGGACAGGGCACAATTGGCTAAGCTTAGATGCACTACCTGACGCTCCCGCTCCATCGCTACACCCCACTCCAACTCCACCCACTAATTCGGCAGTATTGATGAGGGTATTCGCGGTGCGCGCCATGTTGGAGTTGTTTCCGATCATAGCCCAAACGCTGCGTTCGAGAACCATTACGATTGCAAAGCCAAGGTCCCACAACTTGACCCACGCGAAGAACGAAATCCAGGTAAAGAACGTTTTGTAATAGCCGGGGAGCACCATCACCATAGCGGCGAACGGATAGGCAATCACCAGAAAGTACACCAAAATACCTTGCATATGAGGCATCAGAACCGCCCAGTTGTAGAGCTCTTGATATTTCGATTTCGAACCTAGCGAACGAACTTGAGACTCAGAGTACTGGCGAGACTGCTCGGATGGCGCGAAGCGCTGATCCATCTCTGTTATCTGCGGAGCGAACAACATCTCGTTACGCAGCATATAGGTCATGATCAGGTGCTTCACGAAAGCGTTCATCTCATCTGGGCTGGCGTACTGCCCGCCTTGTTCGCCGCGAATATCCCATCCATAGAACAGGGTGCGGAGAAACTGTTGGCGCGTCAATCCGTTCGGCGCGCTACGCACGAGTTGCCAGTACCAATACCCCGCCTCGAATCGGATCTGCTGGATAATTGCGAAGAGATACTCAGAGCACACGATGCCCTGGTAACGCCCCTCCTTTAAGAGTTTTCGCTCTGCGTAGAGCTGTGAAAACTGTCCGAACTCGCCGGGGCTCGTCCCCTCCTGAAAAATCTTAATGAGCGAGCGCGGCGTGGGAATCGCTGAATTGTTGAGCGGCATGATGAAGTCACGGTATCGCTCACCCGGTTCTACCGGACCAACTAGACCAGGACTCGTCTTGTCGATAATAACCGAATAGACCTTCTCTTCTCCGTATGGAGCGCCCGCACTGATATACTTTCCGGAGTCAATTCCCTTCCTGAATTCATCCCCGCACTCGGAACCCAGAAACGTGATGAAGGCATCGCGAAAATCGGGGTTTCGAGCATTAACGCCCACTATGTTCTCCACCATTCCCCACTTAAGGGATGAGAGCAGATACCACGGCCCCTCAGCCTGTCCTTCTCGGGCGGCGAGGTTACTATTCGACGCCCCTTCACCCTCGTGTCGGTATATACCGAGCCACTCTATGAGGATGTTTGTGGTTGCACTGAACAGTTCATCGAGGAAAACCATCGGCATGGCGACCTCGTACGATCCAACCGGTCCATTCTTGCCATCTACGGAGAGCGCCTGCCGATTTACGGCATCAGTGTTCATGAGACCCACTTCGGCGTTGCGCCACACCTCGGTCATATCCTGTGATTTATTGGCGACGACCCAATTAACTCCTTCTACCTGAGTTGTTGTGCCGACCAAGAAGCCGTATATGGCTGGGCCTAAGAAGAACCACATATAGTTCCGCATCGGCATGTTGATAGCCACGCCCACAAGAGCGCCGAGCGCGGCACACACATAGAGCAACGGCGCCCACAATCCGAATTTCGTAGTAGTAATATAGTGCAATACGTCCGAGTGAGTGACGTATCCGATGTTTGCCCATGCTGCTGCTATCTGCGTAAATTGGCTACCAGGGCACGAATCAGGACGACACTCCTTGCCCTCGACAAGAAATTGAAGCGCTCCTCCATCAAGAGACCACTGAACTAGCCCTTGTTCGACCAGCGAGGTCAGAAGAGCTCCAGAACCTCCGAGGACCAGGTCGAGAAGATATAGTATCGATTCCATAAACCTTAACTCGTTCCTCTAAACCACCTATTTGCCCTGTCCCGGCCTCATGTTGCCAGACGCCGCAGATCTCTTTTGAGCATAGATCGCCATTGCAGGCCCGAATTCAACCCAGCTTTGCCGATTCTTACTCAGCGCCTCATCGAGGTTCATGCCTGCCGAGGTCCGCTTAAAAATCTGGTCCACCAAATCCTTGAGGACGTGGTCTGTGGCGAATTTCTGCGATACGAGATACATGTGCCCGTAGGTGTGCAAGGTCCGCGAACGCGCTATCACGAACGCTGCGTGTAGTATCAAACGATTGCGGAGACAGCCCTGATTGTCACCACAGTCATCAAGGTTTGCGCCTTGGGCTGAACGGGTGTTAGGAATAGCATCACGTCCCTTTCTCAACGCGGCACAATCCACGCTTTCGGGTTTCTCGCTGCCCTCCACCAGAGCATAGAACTGTTGGATTAAGCTGAGCGTGAGGGTGATATCCGGTGCACTTGCGAGCTCCCAGGGGTCCTGCGTCGGGCTGTCCGCTTTGCCGATATTCTCATCGGTTGCCGCGGTCTTCTTCTCGCCCTGCGCGCGGTCATAGTTTTCGGAATTCTTCTTGAATTCGCAGTAGTCGAAGAGGATCTCGTTGATATTCTCCCATACTACTTGCACCTCTTCCCAGTTTTCGAGAGCCATTCCACGCAATTCGTTGTCGGGTTGTTTTAAGGGCGCTTTGAAGTTCATGTTTAGTACGCGCAACCATCCCTCGGGCCCCTGATCCTCGTTACTAACCCCTTCGGCCGAGGCCAACTCTATCTCCACGTCGCCTACCAACCGCTTGAATTCATCCTTCAGCGCAGAAAATATCTGGTCAGAGTTTTCGTATGTATTCTCACTGCCCGCGCCAGCATTCGAATTGTTTTCACTCTTCATAAATAGAAGATCGCTCAAAAGCCTCTTTCCACCCTTTCCTGGTCCTCCTTCCCAAGGGAGCCCTTTAAGGTCATAGGGCCTCGTATTGCTCTGGATCTTCATTTGCTCGCTTTGAACCGCCTTGAAATCGGTTGAATCACCTACAGCAGCATACAGGGCAGCCGGCCAACCTTTCGCTGTCTTACTCGACTCCTTGATACCTTGGATGTAGGCCTCTTTCATCTTCCCCGTGTCATCGGTCAGCTCGAGGAGCTTCAACTGGTACTGTTGAGTATCTAGTGTATTCGTCATGATGTTTGACACGGCATTGAGGCTCTGCATGTACCCCATCGCCGCCCCGTTTTCGACCATCATGTACGTTTGAAAGAGCACCGGAACCTTCGCGACCACCATCTCCTTAAACATATTCTTAAGCTCCTCTGAGTCGGAGAGCTGCTGAAAACCCTTCAGTGGTGGCAACACCATATTTACGCTTGAGCGATTATTCTTTCCGAGATCGGGGATAAGCTCTTGGCCGGGAAAGAATTTCCTTGAATCCTCCTTCTTTGCCGAATCGAAAGCGCCCTGTTCACCCGGTAACGGTGGAAGCTGAAGCATCTGTCCAACTGAGTGATCCAACATAGACCCGCCGACTTGAATAGCGCTTCGAGCGGCACCTGCGCGCATCAAGTTTCGAACCGGCCGTTTCTCTACCTCACGCGTATATTCCTCCGTACCAGGGGCTTGCGCGGAAGCAGGGGTGAAGATGGCCACGTTGGAGGAGAACGCCACAAATATAGCGAGTGATACAAGAAGTAATCTGGAGGAACTACTGGCCATCTTCTGTGCTATCCTTACTCTCACTACCGGCCTCCCTTCATCAAGCGAATGACCTTCTCGAGCTCTTCGGGTGTCCTCAGCCCGTCTAACCTGTACTTCTCCTTGCTGGTCGGGGCCACGAACACGAATGAGGGATATCTATGTATCCTCAGATCGAGCGCAAGTGCTTCTCCATTCAGGATAGGTAAGGGAAAAGAGGTTGATGCAGCCACCTGTTTCAGCCCCTGATTGACGTAACTTCGCCTAGTTAACCCTAGAAGCGAGATATCAGTGTCGTTTTTGAACTTGGCTAACAGCTGTCGCAGAGGGGCTGTTACCTCCTTTATATTGGGATCTTTTTCGTCGAAGAACACCAACAACCGGACTTTACCCCCCGGATCGACGGGGATCTCCTCTTCGACTACCCCCTGTCCGGTGCTGCCTGCCTTTACCTGCCAGCTATCCTCGGCTCCCATCTGCTCCGCATTCTGGAGCGACTTTTCGAGATCCAGCTTCTTCTGCTGCTCCTCGCGCCGCACCTTCTCCATATAATCGCGCACCTCAAGTCGGGTGGGGCTTATCTCTTTGTCAGCTTCAGCAGCCTGACCAGCCCGCAGCCCGAGCGCCTCCGCCGCGAGCAAACGATAATCGGCTACCTTAGAAACTACCTTCTGCGTCTCGGTATCACGACGAGCGAGTGCAACGGCGTACTTGAAGGCAAGCTCCTTGTCACCGCTGTTCATCGCTGCGATCAATCCCTTCATCTCAAGAGGCGCATCTTTCTGGGCTTGAATCGGTCGATTCTCATCGGGAGCACCGTACTCAGCGATGATCTGGTCGCGCGTAAGAATCTTATTTGTATCGGCATTTCCCTTGGTTTCAACGCTGTCATGGATATCTGGAACAGCATCCTCTGCCTTGCCGTCGAGTTGCGCCTTTACCTGATCCTCTACAGCCTGCTCTTCTGCCTGAAGCTGCTTTACCTGGTCTATCGAGAGCGGATAATCGCGGTACTCTATCTGCGACGAGGAGTTCGCTTTAGGAGCAGCCTTCCAATTAGTGGCTTCGCCTCGACCCCAGAACCCCTTCAGGTTCTCCGCGGCACAAGGGAGCGCGACACACACGGAGAGCGCGCCCACAGCCATTAGGGCTTTTGAAAAACTCAATCGGGAGCAACTCACAGGGTTGGACACTACAGACTCCAAAATCAAGGTCTATACAGGTTATGGCCTCACAACACCGCTGTGATACCTAAGCTGTCGAATTTTGTGAGAAAACTGTAGTTTTCGGCTTCTTTTCGGGTGTTTATGAGAGTTCTGAGCGGATCGCTTTGGGTTCTTTCTGCCCAGAGAGCTACAAGGAGGCTAAGCCGTGCAAGGCGAGCTCGCCGTAGACCTTCTCATCCCACCATCCCGTCGTCATCATCACCCCCCACTGGGGCATCTTGAGAGCCGGTTGCCTCAGGAGCTTTTGCGGGATCGGTAACCCCGCGCTTGAGGAGCGCTGCAGCACGCGGAGGCTCAAAGCCTGCCCGCTCCCACACGGTTGCAATCACTGGCGGAATCCCCTCGCGGATCCAACGTACCGCTAAGGCCGGAGGAAAGCCAACCTGACGCCAGCTCGCAGCCAAGGGGGCTCCGTTAACACCTACGCCTGCCCATTCGAGAAAGTCCTCTGGTGAAAACTCGTATGCACGCCAGTAACCGGCGGCAACGGCTGGAATCTTTCGGCTAATCCAGAGCTCTGCCTCATCACGAGGAATCTCGGCCAACTCGTAGGTGAACTCCTTTGAGTACACGTTCAAAAGAACGTTACAGTCATGTATTCGTGACCGAAAATCCCCCGGTACCAGACGTGCTTCCTTTCGCAGGTCTTCGCAGTGAGCCTTATCAAACTCCGCGGTTGTTGAGAATATCGCCATGAATTGATTAGCCTGATAGAGGCTCTCACGTGCCGGCTGATACTCAACAGCTGCGGCATTCGCCAGCTCTTTTGCACCGAGCTGCACGTACACAGAATAGAGCCCTTCAAGGTAGGCGAAGCGCGTCGCGGCGGAACGGAACACGGCAGCCGCCAGGAGCTTTACTGATTCCCGGTCGTGGGCCAGCTCCTTGACATGCAACGCATCTTCCACCATCGGAATCACGAACACAAAGTCCTTCTTGAGGTCCCGCATAAACCCCATAGCCGAGATGGCATCGAAGGTTTCAGGTGCCGACCACGAAGTCGCGAAGATCGGGATCTCTCTCAAAAGATCTTTCGTCCACAACTCGATCTTATCGAACGCTCGATGCGCCGGCTCCAAGTATCCCGTAGGCAGGCTCTCTATCCCCATCTTCGACAGCGCACCTTCGAACACAATCTGCCCGTAGAATCCTGCGCGCAGGAAGGTGATAAACTCGGTGGTCAGGTGAACGTCTTTGTTGAATTTGGCCATAGTCCCTTGCGTAAAACCGGGGTAACCACGCGGAGCTACTACGGTTGGATCCCCAATCAGCCTCTCTATAATCGGTTATGGGCGATCACAACATTACTGTTACATGCAGATACGTACTCAGCAATGAGAGAACCCGGTCTGGAATTCGCGGGGTTACGGCAAGCATCCTGGCCTTGTTGACGAGCGCAACGAGGGGGAGCAGCAGGGGAGAGGGGGTTGCCATCCCCCCCCTTTCTCTCTCCTCAGTACTATCCTACGGGTATCTTATGTGCCCCCTGGCACTAAGACGCTCGCGCCGCGCTGGACCGCCTATCGCGCCAGCGCCCCCCGTCCCTTCTTGGCGTCATCGTCATCATCCTCGACGATCGTCAGGTCCATCGAGCGTATCAGATTCGAGGCCGCAAACGGCGGGAGCGCCGTCGCTGCGCGATTCCAGGTGACTATACTCAGGTTCTCTTCGGCGCGCGTCACTGCGACGTACAGGAGATTGCGTCCCAAATCATCCCCCGAGTAGGCTCGCGCTGACGGGTTCCACAACAGCACCGAGAAGAACTCGAGCCCCTTCACCTGCCGTACGTCGGTAACGAGAACGCCCTCTTCGAACGAAAACGAGGTGGCATCGCCGAGCCGCACGCGCGGACCGAAGGTAGGCTTGAGCATCTCGTAGGCGAACTTCGCCTCCTGTGGTGTGGCGCAGATGACGGCAGCGATACGGTTGGGATACAGCTCGCCGGCCTTGGTCAACCACTTGAGCGCACACTCGATACCTGCAGCCTCACCTCGACACATAAACCATATCGGAGTACGTCCCGCTCGTCCGCTCTTGGCGACGCTACGTTTCTGGATGTAATCGGCGAGCCGCATTATTGGAAGCGTCGAGCGGTAACTCACCTCGAGCGACACGAATCGCGAGCGCGCCGGATCGAAGTTCCAGTACCGCTGCAGCGCTTCCCATCCCGGGAAAGCCTGTGCGCGGTCGAGATTCTGCGATACATCGCCGACAAGGGTCAGATCCTTCAGCTCCTTGACGCAGCCAATCAGCGTCGCCAGCTCCACGGGCGAAAGGTCCTGCACCTCGTCAACTACTACGTGCCCGTACGA
>JBIIOE010000173.1:0-5100 GCA_044337105.1 Bdellovibrionota bacterium
CGCTAGACGACCAACTCGTTGTGCTCTATCGTTACGGGGCTCGAATCTCAAAAGATTCTAGCAGCTTAGAAACTCCTTCACAACGCGCGGGGTACTGATGGATATAGTCGTCTGTTTAGTTACATGCCCATCGAAAGAGGTCGGACAAGCCTTGGCAAAACAGGTAGTTGCAGCTCAGCTCGCGGCCTGTGTGAACATCCTGTCAGGTGTGCAGTCGGTGTATCACTGGGAGGATTCTCTGTGTATCGACGAAGAGGTGCTGCTGATTATAAAGAGCACCTCGGCGCGGATCGAACTCCTGGAGAAGACTATACTCGAACATCATCCGTACGAGACGCCAGAGTTCGTTGTGCTACCCGCCGCGCACGTTTCGGAGCGGTATGCTGCTTGGGTTGGTAAGAGCGTTGGGGCTGACTAACACAAGTCTGGGACGGGCTGGCTAGTCCGCCTTTTGTTTGGATTGCGATGCTATTAGCTGGCGGAGCGGAACCGGACCGCGGACTTTCTAGTCCGCTTTCTGTCTGAATTGCGATGCCATTAGCTGGCGGAGCGGAAGCTCCGCGGTCCGTGTGGTCCGCCTTCTGTCTGGATTACGATGCTGATAGCTGGCGGAGCGGAACCGGACCGCGGACTTTCTAGTCCGCTTTCTGTCTGAATTGCGATGCCATTAGCTGGCGGAGCGGAAGCTCCGCGGTCCGTGTGGTCCGCTTTCTGTTTGGATTGCGAGGCTGCTAGCTGGCGGAGCGGAGGCGGCCCGCGGACTTTCTAGTCCGCTTTCTGTTTGAATTGCGATGCTATTAGCTGGCGGAGCAGGAAGCTCCACAACCCCACACTAACGCTGGAACTGACCCGTCACCTGCGGCTCTCTGCGACCATCTAGGATTAGCCCGGGCATGCCTCCGTTGTAGGTCTGCGGAGTCGGTCGCGGATTTACCGGCACCGGACCCGAACTCGACCAGACCCTCATCTTTCGCCCCCCTTCGGTCGTCACCTCCTCACCCGGAAGGACAGGGGGAAGTCGCTTGTCGTACTGCTTTGAGGTGGGGGTAAAGCTTTGTGGCGCCTGCTGTACGCCCGCCTCGTCTGCCCAGGCCTCGGTCAATCCCGAACTTGTTGTTAGCACGAAAACGCTCACGAGGATTGGCAAGAAGTAGGATGATCTCATAGTGTTACCGGGTAGTCGGGCCTCCGGATGGACCGGCAGCGGCTTTATCCTGTTTACGATGCGGAAAAACATGACTTCGGATCGCTCTGTAACGGTACTTATATCGGGGCGCGGTAGCAACCTGAAAGCTTTAATCGAGAAGGCTCAGGGATACCGTATCACTGCGGTCCTCTCCAATTCGGCCGATGCCGGCGGTCTGGAGATCGCTCGCGAACACGGTATTCCTACCCGAATTGTCCTGCGTGCTGACTATCCCACCCTGAGCGATTTCAAATTGGGGGTTCTCTGCGCTGTCCGCGACACGAATCCTGATATCGTAGCCCTTGCAGGCTTTATGATGGTGCTCCCCCCCGCTTTCATCGAGGCCTTTCCTGAACGGATCGTCAACATCCATCCATCACTCCTTCCGAAGTATCCAGGACTTGATACCCACACAAGAGCCCTTCAGGCGGGTGAAACGCAGCACGGTTGCACCGTTCACTTGGTCGATGCGGGAATCGACACCGGCATTATCGTCGCGCAGGGATCGGTCGAAGTGCTCGCATCGGATGATCCTGATACTTTGAGTGCACGAGTTCTCTCCGTAGAACACAAGCTGTACCCATGGACGCTATCCATGATTGCTCGCGGAGAGATAGGGTGCGCAGGCGGAGAGATCGCGTATTCGCCGCGCGCAACAGCAGAAGCGCTCGAATGGGGATTTGAGCTTATGAAACCGAGATCTACAGGAGAGAGATGATGAAAGAGAGAACTATAACCTACGCCGGCCATTCAGCGGTGTTCGTTGAATGTGGCGGAAAGAGGGTCGCGATAGACCCGTGGCTCAAGGGAAATCCACTCTGCCCTACGTCTCTCCTCAACCCCGGAAAGCTCGATCTGATCGTGCTCTCGCACGGTCACTCAGACCATGCCGGTGATGCAGTGCGCGTCGCTCGCGAGAGTGACGCGAAGCTCGCGGCTACCTACGAGCTTGCGATGATTATGATCAGAGAGGGGCTTCCCGCTGATTCTGTCATCCCCATGAATAAGGGTGGCCGCGTCAAGCTCGGAGAGCTCGACATACGGCTCACCCATGCGTTTCATTCGAGCTCGTACGACTCGGATGAGAACGGAACTCTGTATGCAGGAGAGGCGTGCGGGGTGCTCTTATCTTCAGACTCTTGGTGCGTCTACCACGCTGGCGACACAGCGCTGTTCAGCGACATGAAGCTGATCGGCGAGATGTACGAACCCGATGTAGCGCTCCTCCCGATCGGAGATCACTTCACCATGGGCCCAGTCGAAGCGGCGCGTGCTGCCTCATTGATCGGCTGCTCGTACGCCGTGCCGATCCATTACAAGACCTTTGGTTTGCTCACCGGCACCTATGAAGAATTCGCTGGAGAGTGTTCCACTCTAGGGATCGAAGCGGTCGAATTGGCGCCCGGGGAATCAAGGAGTTTCTAGAGAAGATCGATGGAAGGGCGACCCGAACGGTCGCCCTTGTTTTGTTCGCCTGAGGGGCGAATTTTCTCAAGAGATGCAAGGCAACCCCTGCCCCGCTCCGAAAGCGGATCATGGGTTGCTCTTCAAATTCCTCGCTACGGGTAGGTTTTGCCGAGCTTCACTAGCGGTTCGGCACAGGTGCGCCTTCCGGAGCTCGTCCCTCACGCTGCGATTGCTCGGTCGTTGGACGCTCAGGAGTGGCGCCCGGCACTGGAGATCTCGCACCTCGAGATATGAAGTATACGAGTGCGATAATTGCTATGAGCGCCAAGACTCCCACAACTGTGGTCATCGTCGAAGTATCAGTACTTGATCCTGTTGGATAGGTTGCTGCCATGGAATCCTCCGTGTCTATATTCTCCTCTGTTGTAGTTGAGGAGCTTTCAACGTGAGATGATTTTTGTCAGGGCGACTCCGGATGAGGGCGCTCTACTACTGAAGAGCATCGAAGATGATCACCCTGCCCTCGTCCTCGCCCTTGACGTCGGTTACCCGCTCGTACATCAGCAGATCTTCCAAAGCCACTATGGCGTGCTCCTGTTCCGGTAAAAGGGTAATTGAGTAACCTGGTGAGATCGGGTCTGCTTGCATCTCGCCTCCCGAAACGGGTCGATACACCAAGATCCCCACCCCGTCCCGCACGAGAAAGCTCTCAACTCGCTCGAGATGTTTCTCGAGAGCAGTATATCGCCCCCCTTCTATCACCACGTATTGCTCGACGTTGGGAAGCTGCGTGATGGTGACATGCACGCCTCCCCACGGAGTTCGAAGCGTCCGCGGAGCGTTGGCTCGTATCGCCTCCCAGTGCACCATGAACTGCTCACCACTTACCGTACCGGGCGCATAGCATGCTCGCCACAGATCCAGCAGGTGCCGGCAGTAATGATTGAAGCTGGCCCACGAATCGAAATGTGGAGGGCCTGCTTGTTCGAGGATATCTCTAACGTTTTTCTCGGTGTCGGACAGGGATGCCGACGTCTCTTCGTTCATTGAGCGCTCTCCGTGGACAAGACAGAGAAACCTTACCGGATAGTGCTGCTAACGAGGGAGAAGCGTGATCATAACGCTCTATCGGTTGCCATCAGAGCTGGGAGTGCGATAGAAGGGAAGCTGTTACTGAGTCACCTCAAAAACAACAGCTCCCCCGTACATAGTTCAGACTCGGGCACGGAGTTCAGGACTCAGTTCGTCTGCAACTACTCGCACACAACACAGCGCTGCTTTGAGCTGCTCTTTATTCGCCAGCACCACTTCCGCGACTGACTGCTTTGTTTGACTTGGCCTAGTACGAAGGAGCTCCATGAAGATCCCCTCTGTACAGCTCAGACTATCAGACAAAACCGAATTCAAGAGGTCTGCGGCGGTACGGCGTATTACCGCGTCCTCGCTGCCCAGCATAACCGCCATCTTTTGAGCGACGGCGACCTGCTCTGTTTCGCCAGAGCGGACAAAATGCCTGCTGCTGCCCCGAGGAATCAAAACAACGACCGCAGCAAGACGAATCATGAAGAACCTCATGAGCACAGGATCTGGGATTTGATCCAAACTCTTGAGGATACTCCAGACCCCATCTTTGTCAGATCTCGCAAACTCGAGCGCCAACTCAGCGACGCGCTTTTGAAGCCCCGGCTCCGCATTCAACGTCAGTTGCATGAGGTAGTCCGAGGGCATACAACGGGAAAATTTCCCGTGGCTAAGGAGCATCTCGGAGAATTGGATCTTGACCTCAGTTGAGATCTGATTCGCCAAGAGAACCTTTCGCAGGGCGATACCTTGCTCGACGTCGAGGTGACGAATCCACCTGGCAAACTTGTCCTCTGATACACTCTTGTCCTCGGATATATCCGGGACCTTTTTCAGCAATCTTCGAAAGCGCCATACTCTTACCTTGCGGTACACAGCGTGCGCCCCTGCGAAGAGTGCGGAGCCCAGCAGGACAGAGACCATTAACAACTTCATCAGTACTCCTTTACGTAGGGGGAAAAACGGAAACAACGACCTCTGAGACACCCGTATTGCGAAGGGCCACACCCCTTGCTTGGACACCTCAGGGGTCGTTGTTAAAAAACCTTCCACGTAAACTCAGTAACAGCTTTCACCCACTCGTCAGCGAAAACCTCGCCAGCGAGCGTGTGAAAGCTGCATCTCTCAAATTAAATTGTAAAAGAGCACCAAAAAGGCGTAAGCCAACACAATATCGTGCCTTTCAGAAGCAATCAAATCGCGCCTCTGAAGCCCTTTCCCTTGCTCATCGAACGTGAGACCATGCGAGGCCGACAGGTGGCGACATCACAGACGTTGCAAAGTGAGCCAGGAGACAACTCTTATGACAGACTCATCGATTCTTTTTTCGAGCTTCCAGCTGGGCGCCCTTTCGCTCAAGAATAGGATCGTTATGGCGCCTATGACCCGTAACAGGGCCGACAAGGCGGGAGTTCCTCAGCCGTTGA